>JBGSKQ010000144.1:0-4054 GCA_041741095.1 Saprospiraceae bacterium | reverse complement strand
CCGGTTTTTTCTGTAGTTTGGCAGCGATTGAAATAGCTTTCATACCCGCCAAACTACTGAAAAAATCGAGTTTGTGGGATAACACAGCAGGTGCAATTATTTCATTTTCAAGGCTTTATGCCTAATAATTTTGCTCAACTTCCCCATACCCGCCACTCCGTACATATCCGCAATGGCGTTCATTTCCACTTTGTACCCCCTCTCCACCTACAAAGTAGATAGGAGGTAAATGTTAATGGACTAATATGAAAGTTCAACCTTTCAATCAAAACAGCCCACTCCCAGGCCATCCTTAGTTCTTCGAGTCCCCCACAGTATGCTTAGAAAAAATCCCGGCGTTTTCCCGTCGGGCATTAGGTGTTGTACAGCGGCCAAGGTAACACATGGTTTTCTATCCTGCAATACACTTGCAAAGATTTTCAAAGATGACTTTTTGCAATCGCTTCTGCCTCAAGGTGCTGATTATCAATGTAACCGCCCATGCGCCCCAATTTCCCAATTTCAACTAATTTCAACGAAATATTTATAGATGGTCACATTTGAAGTTGATAGCCAAGTTGCCACAAGTAATTGGTTATCAACACAATGACCTCAATGACCCTGTCTGCCGATTCATCTGCCTTTGGCATGACAGGCAGGCAATGACTTTCAATGACGTTTATCTATAATCGCTCAATTGCACCCAACCGACACCACCAAAAACACCCCACCGGATTTTACCTCAAAGCCCGGTTGCAGGGTCGTGGAATTGCCTGCGCCGTAAACGACGATGGCCCCCGGCTGCACGGTTGAATTGAGTGCAAAAATTTGATTGGACACCGATATGGAAACCACATTGTCCGTGTTGTAATTCTTGCTGTCCTCCGTCCTGTCCGCCACACATGCTTCTTTCAGCAAAACGGAATAATCCTCCACTTCCCCGAAGTAATTGTTGCAGGGGTCGTTCGGGCCGGCGTAGATGACCCTGACCCGCATCGTGGTGGGCCCAAAACTGCTGAGGTTGGGCACATTGACCGTGCCGGTGCTGACATGTGCCGCATTGGGCGCCGACATGCTGACAGCTTCGGCAGGGGAGAAGGTGCCATCTTTGTTGAAGTCAATCCAGGCATGGACCACGTCGGGCGGGAAGGAGTAATTCAGGCCCACCTGCAAGGTATAGGTCTCGTTTTCAACCAAATAGGCATACTGTTGCCTGAAGTCCGAATAAGCGGATTGCCCGGAAGAATGGTTCAGGTTGTTCAGCCTTACGTTGTTGATCCAATCGGCCCCGGTGCCGGGCGAACCCGCAGCGCTGCAACCAGTGATGGTCGAAACGACCGCTTCGCAGTTGCAGGAAAGGGAAACGATTTCCCCGCTGGTGCCGGGGTTGCCGTCGTCGCAGGGACTGCCCACCAATTGGTCGTCGAGAAAGGGGCAAAGGTCAAAATCATCGCAAACGCCGTCGCCATCTGTATCGCAGGGGGAAATATCAATCGGTGCTTCCAGGACGCCCCTTCCATGTGTGCCCGCACGGAGTAGGTTGCTGGCATATTGGATTTCCAGATCCTTGACACGGGTATTGGGCAGGTTGCCGTAGAACGTCCAGCCGGGTACTTTGGCGCTGCCATAATATACGCCGTTGTCAGAGCCAAGGAAGATGCCCTTGTCCACGTTTTCGTACAGCTCAATGGCACCAAAGGAAACATTGGGCAGGTTGCCCGAAAGGTTCGTCCAGGTATCGCCCGCATTTTTTGAAACGAGCACTTTGTTGCCA
The DNA here is from genome assembly GCA_041741095.1 of Saprospiraceae bacterium. Classification (GTDB taxonomy): domain Bacteria; phylum Bacteroidota; class Bacteroidia; order Chitinophagales; family Saprospiraceae; genus UBA6168. Next base: position 2,301 of record JBGSKQ010000144.1, on the reverse strand, counting down.
TTGGAGTATCCCGCATAAACGATGTACACCACATCCTTGTCCAGGAAATCCACCTCGATATCCACGATGGGCTGCCCGACCGGCGTGGTTTTTTGCGTCCAGGTATTGGAGGCAATATCTTTCACGAAGAGTTTATTGTAAGTGGTGACGTATATCCGACCGGAATTGGAAGGCGCAATGGCCATTTGTTCCATATTGTTGCCCCCGTCCAGCACGCCGCTGATGGCCGTCCAGTTATTGCCCCGGTCAAAGCTCTCATACACCTTGTCGTAGGCGATGACGATATAGCTTTGGTTGTTGGGGTCCAGTTTGAAGGGCGTTTCCCAGGCACCATCCCCCGTGCCGGGCGGTTTGATACTGGTATTCGAGCCGTTCATATAGCGGTGGATGCCGCCCAATTGATACTCCCAATACAAGATTGTATGGTCTGTTTCATCAATGGCGGTATTCATGCCGTCGCCCGTTGGGGCAAAGTCGTCCCACACGCCCGAAGCGTTCCTGAACATGCTCCCGTTGTCCTGCGAGCCGCCGCTGACCACCATGTTGTTCGTTTGCGCTACGGCAATGTCGTAGTACTGCGTGATGACCAGCCCGTCACTAAGGTCGGCAAACATGGCCGTATTGGTGTCGTAGCGGTAAAGGCCCCCGTCGTTGCAGAAATAGACGGAATTGGGCAGGAGCGGGTTGTAGAACATGTTCCGCTGGTCAACATGGATCAAGGGCAGGCCGCCGTTGCCCAGCCAGTGCGATATTTGGGTAAAATTCTGCCCGCCGTTGTCCGAGCGGTATATTTCAAAATTGCCGCCCAGCAAAATGTTCTCATTGGAAGGGGAATAGGCAAAGACCATATTGCCCTCCGGCACGGCATAATTGGTGGGGAAACTTGCGCCCGTATTGGTGGACAGGTAAATGCTGCTGCCCGACCTTGCACCGATTTTGGCCGGGTTCGATTCGCTCACGAATATTTTTACCTCCTCATTGCCAAAATCTGCTATTTCAAAAAAATTGGCCCCGCTGTCGGTGCTCCTGAAAAACTTGCCGTCGGCGGTGCCAAAGAACATCGTGGCGGCGCTGGTCGCATGGAACTTGAAATCCCGGCAGTCCAGCCCGTTCACCTGCGAATGGCTGGCAAAGCCATTGGTCGTCACGAAAAGCCCGGCAGAAGTGGCCACGTACATTTTGTCGGGGTTGCCCGGTGCCGCTTCCATCCAGTAGATGCGCACGTTGTTTTCAAAACTGAAGGCCAGCGGGGTGGCCGCCCAGGTAGCACCCCCGTCGGTGGACTTATAGACGCCGATGCTGGGGGGGCCATACCAAACGTGATCGCTGACGGCAATGTAGATCGTGTTGGGGTTGCTGGCATTCACCACGATGGAACTCACCGCCAAAAAAGGCAGGCCATCGCCCAGGGGGGTGTATGTATTGCCGCCGTCGGTTGTTTTCCAAACGCCGCCAATGGCAGCGCCCACGTAAAATGTATTCGCATCGGTCGGGTGGAAGCCGATGGAGGTCGTGCGCCCCATGCTGATTTGCCCCGTGATATAGTTTTCGTTGGAAATGTTCGCCCAGGCCACATTTTGGAAGGGGTCAGTTATATTTTCCGCCGTATTATTTCCTTTAAAAAATGCCGTCGGGTCGCCGAGGTTGCCGTCGTCATTGAGGTGTTCCCGCCAGTAACTTTTCCAACGTTCGTATTTGACGTACTTGCCGTCCCGGAACTCCCCCGACGTTAAGTCCGCCTTAGATTTGCCAGGGTGTTTTTCGTTGAAATGCTGGTTAGCAGCCTGGCTTATCTTCGCATAACTCCCCCGTGCGGAAAGTATCTCCTGGATGGTGCTTTGTGAAAAAACATGGAAAGACAACAGGAGGAAAATAAGGGCAATCGAATGTTTGATCATAAGGCAGGGTGTTTGGTGAGAAGGCAAATATAGAAAGGGTTGGCAGATAAAGCACAGTTGCTGGAAGCGTTGAAGGCAGTGGATTTTGCGGCGGTGTTGCAACTCACACCTCAAGTACCACCCGAAGCAAGTTCGGGGCCGACGGCTGCTTCATTATATGCCAAACCTCCACACGTAAAAACCAGTTGTCGCAAGTCTTCCAATATTCCAAGACAGCTACGCCTGCGCCTTGGGAAAACCCACAGTTCAAGCAAGCGTTGAACGCAGCTCCCGATTGCTATCGGGATTGCGCAAGACCTGCCACGCCTGTCGCCAGTGCCACCCGAATCAGGTTCGGGACTGACGGCTGCGCTCAACACTGGCTCGAACTACTGCTGAATTGATAGATTTTTCAGGCACAGCA
>JBGSKQ010000143.1:0-207959 GCA_041741095.1 Saprospiraceae bacterium | reverse complement strand
TTCATCCCAGGCATTTTGCCCAGTATTGCATCGATGGGTCTTGTACTCATTGGGTGAAAAGTTCTTCGTTCAAGTTGTGGTAAACTCAAACTTAGAATTTTCACCCTTCTTGACCCCTAAAACTTTCACGGACTATTGAATTGAGGAACCTTAGCTTTTTACAGGTGCTAAAGGAAAGGACGGAAAAGGAAAAACTCAGTCCCCCGCCTTCCCAAACCCCCACAACAACACCCCCATCCCAACCATGATTGACACATCGGCCATGTTGAAAATGCCTGTTTGGAAGTAGCCCAGGTCAATGTGCAGGAAATCTGTGACCGAGCCGTGCGCTATGCGGTCGAAAATGTTGCCGATGCCGCCGCCCACTACGCAGCACAGGCCGAAAACAGCCATGCGGGATAGGCTGGTTTTGGCCAAAACAAAAAACAACAGGGCCAGGATGGTCAGGGCCGGAATGAAAGAAAGGAGGACGTTTTTGACCATTTGTGGCATATCTTCTCCCAGCCCAAGAAAGGCACCGGTATTTTCCACTTTGGTTAAAATCAAATTGTCGTTGATGACCTCGATTTGTTGGTGGTATTGCAGGTTTTCCCGTACAACGGCCTTGGAGATTTGGTCGCATCCGATGTTGGCACTGACGATGAGAAGGATGGCGGCGATGCGGATATATCGGTTCATGTGCTATATTTTTATCAAAAATAAAAAACTCACAACGGAATATTCCCATGCTTTTTCTTCGGCAGCTTCTCCACCTTGTTTTCCAACATGGCAAAGGCTTTTATCAATTTCCTTCTGGTTTCCCTCGGTGGTATCACCTCGTCAATAAAGCCACGCCCGGCGGCCCGGTAGGGGTTGGCGAAAGTTTCCTGGTAATCGTGTTCCTTTTCGGCGAGCATGGCGGCAGGGTCAGCGGCTTCGCTGATTTCTTTTTTGAAAATGATCTCTGATGCGCCCTTGGCCCCCATCACGGCGATTTCGGCGCTCGGCCAGGCAAAGTTCATATCGGCACCGATGTGCTTGGAGTTCATCACGTCGTAAGCGCCACCGTAGGCTTTTCGGGTAATGACGGTCACCCTCGGCACGGTGGCCTCGCTGAAAGCGTAGAGTAGTTTGGCACCGTTCACGATGATGCCGTTCCACTCCTGGTCGGTGCCGGGCAGGAAGCCTGGCACGTCTTCCAGCACCAACAGCGGTATGTTGAAGCAGTCGCAAAAACGCACGAAGCGGGCACCTTTTCGGGAGGAGTTTACATCGAGGCAACCGGCCAGGCTGATGGGCTGGTTGCCCACAATGCCGATGCTGCGGCCTGCCAATCGTGCAAATCCGACGACAATGTTTTCCGCAAAATCTTCATGTATTTCAAAAAAGCTGTCCTCGTCCACGATGCCACGGATGACGCTCCGCATATCGTAGGGCTGGTTGCTGTTTTCGGGGATAATGGCCGTCAGTTGGTCACGGTATTCGTCGCCCAGTTCATAAGGCAGGCGGGGTGTTTTTTCCTCACAATTTTGGGGTATGTAGGAGAGCAGTTTTTTTATTTTCAACATACAATCAATGCCGTTCACGGCGGTAAGGTGGGTGACGCCCGACTTGGTGGCGTGGGTGTGCGCCCCGCCCAGTTCTTCGGCAGTCACCGATTCGTTCGTCACTGTTTTCACCACGTTGGGGCCAGTGACGAACATATAGCTGGTGTGTTCTACCATAATAGTAAAATCCGTCATGGCCGGCGAATAGACGGCCCCGCCTGCGCAGGGGCCCATGATGGCCGAAATCTGGGGCACGACGCCGCTGGCCCGCACATTGCGGAAAAAAATGTCGGCATAACCGCCGAGCGAACTGACGCCCTCCTGTATCCTTGCCCCGCCGGAGTCGTTGAGGCCAATGACGGGTGCCCCATTTTTCATGGCTAAGTCCATGATTTTGCAGATTTTCTCGGCGTGTGTTTCCGACAAAGAACCGCCGAACACCGTGAAGTCCTGCGCAAAGACATAGACCAGCCGCCCATGTACCGTACCATAGCCTGTGACCACGCCATCGCCCAGCACGATTTGTTTTTCCATGCCAAAATCGTTGCTGCGATGGGTGACGAACATGCCGATTTCCTCAAAAGAACCCTCGTCGAGCAGGAAGTGGATGCGTTCACGGGCGGTGAGTTTGCCCTTGGCGTGCTGGTCGGCGATGCGTTTTTTGCCGCCTCCGAGCTTTGCCTCCTCTGTTTTTTGTTGGAGTAGTTTTAATTTATTGTCCATGCTATTGAAGTGCTGTTTTCGTAGTGGGCGGTAAAGTTGCGAAATGACGGGAGATTTTTTGAAGTTCGGCAAATTTCAGCTTGGAGGCATGTTGTGCTTATTGATTTTTTAAAATCAAAAAAGGCAAAGCCGCCCAAAACGACCTTGCCTTTTCGCCCTAAATGCTTTGCGTTCAATGCCTTATGCCATTCAACCCTGCTCTTTCCGGCGGTTGATTTCGTCCCGTATTTTGGCAGCCTGCTCATAGTCCTCTTTTCCAAGCACATCGTCCAACAGGCGGTTGAGTTCTTCAACGGAGTAAGAGGTCAGGGCTGCGCCTTTGGCCGGGCCTTGGCGTTTGCGGCGGGCACTGGCGGTTCCACCGCTGCTGGCAGTACTCTTGGCGCTGCTCTTGGCTTCAGGTTCTTCGAGTACGACACCTGCGGCATCGAGGATGAATTCGTAAGTGTAAATTGGGCAATTGAAACGGACTGCCATGGCCAGTGCGTCGGAGGTGCGGGAGTCTATTTCAAACAGTTCACCGTTGCGTTCGCAGACCAGCCGTGCATAGAAAATGCCGTCCAGTAAATTATTGATAATCACCTCTTTAAGGTCAATGGTAAACGTTTCGAGGGTGTTTTTGAAAAGGTCGTGGGTCAGTGGGCGGTTGGGCGTCATGCGCTCCATGGCGACCGCTATGGCCTGCGCCTCAAAGCCTCCGATAACGATGGGAAGCCGCCGTGACCCATGCTGCTCACCCAATACGACCGCATAATTGTGTGACTGCGTGACGCTGTGGGACAGGGCAACAATATCAAGTTCTATTTTTTTCATGTCCATAAATTCAGGATAGGGTTGGTCTCAAAAATTAGTCATTGGCCAAGGGTGCATTGAGTCGTTCAGGGTTTCGTTTGGTTGAAATAAGTTGGCAATTTTCATGTACAAAAATCTGATAATCAGCCAAAAACAACTGCAATGACAAATGACGGCAATGACGCTTTTTCTTAAAGTATGCGAAGTTCTGTTATTCTGTTCAAATTAACAATTGCGTTGCTCTCCGCCCACAATGGCGGTTTTTCTTTTGCGCCAACGTGGTAAAGCTAAACCCTCTGTTAGAAAAAGTGTAAAATTTGGAGCATGTTTTTTAACACCCGCCCACACCTGGCACCGAATGCCAAAAAGACTGGCACGGGCCTCCAAAATAGTATTGGAAATTTGAAAATAAGCCCATCCCCGTCATCCATCCGCACGGGCAATTGCCACATAAAGTAAAAGGTATTTAAACAAAGCCTTCCAGACAAGCGATTTAAGCCAAGTAGTATGGAGCAAGGGCTATGGGAGAACCAAGCTGCCAACGCCAAACGTAAATAGCATTCGCAACGCAAAAACTGCATTGGTTTATGACGGGCATTCTTTCTTTTTTTAAAAAATATTGGGTCTTCTTATTGTCCCTGGGGCTGATTGCAACAGGGGTAGTGGCCTATTTCACTGTGCAGGAATTCCGGCAGTTTTTGACGGAGATGTGGCAGGTCATCTGGAGCGAAAACGAGCAGGTCATCATGCAATATTTCAGGTCATTTGGTATTTGGGGGCCGCTGCTCATCATCCTGCTCATGGTCTTGCAGATGTTTCTTATTGTTTTCCCCACCTGGCTTCCCATGATAGTGGCCATGCTTGGATACGGCCCTTGGTGGGGCAGCCTGATTTCTGTAGCTGCGGTGCTTACCTCCTCCTCCATTGGTTACTTTATCGGGCAGGCTTTGGGCGACCGTGCGAAAGGCAAATTGATTGGCGAGAAGAATTATAAAAAGCTGCACCAGTTCATGCAACGCTATGGCTTTGGGGCGGTGGTGCTGTTCCGCATCTCGCCCTTCCTTTCCAACGATGCCATCAGTTTCGTGGCAGGCATGATCCGCATGGGCTATTGGAAATACATGGCCGCCACTTTGACGGGTATTGTACCATTAGTAGCTGCCATTGCCTATTTCGGCAGGGACACGGAGACCTTGAAACAGGGACTGTACTGGGTTGGCGGGGCAGGCGTCTTGATTTATCTACTATATGTGTGGTTGGACAAACGAAAAAAATAGCAATAACCCAGGTTGCGGAAGTGGTTGATAGCAGGTTTTAAAGGTTTATAAGGGTTTATATCAACCATCATCAACCTCATCAATTTTTTATCAACCAAATACCATTATCCGCAACTTGAGTTAAATATCTCACCGCACAGCAGGTGGCGCCCCTTGGAATTTCCGCTGTTTCCCCATCAAATTTCCAAAAAACAGAGCGATAGGGAAAATCACTTTTTTGACAAACCAGGGGATTTCCACCATGTTAAATTCCGAGCGGTAGCGGCTCATCAGCCAGGCCCCGTCAAATACTCCAGGTCGGCCACCATTGGCGGCCGTGGATTTGAAGATTTCGGTGAGAAAATACTCCACGTTGTCAGCAGGTTTGATATAGCCTTTGCAAATGAGCGGCACATCACCCGCATTCCAAAATTTGTGCGCAACCCCAGCCTTGAAGGTAGCGGTTGCCCCGGGGCCATAAAACTGGGGTGCTTCACCGAGGATCTGGGTAGCGATTTTTCCGCTGACCACCGTCAGGCTTTCCTCTTGATTGAAATGGATGTGCATTGGCGGGCCTGCTTTCGGGCTTACTTCATTTTCAACCTCCAGCCAGTCACCCGCCGGGTCGTTTACCAATCTTAAAAAAGTAATGCGTTCGCCGTGGCCGTTTTCAATGGTATGAGGATATTGGTACTGCATGGTTGATAAACAATATATTTTTTGCGCAAAAACAAGATGGATGCTTTGCTTTCATTCCTTCAATGAATTGAACAATTCCGCTGTCTTGATTTTTATAAGGCAATTATAAAAAAAAACCGATGCAGGTATTATTTCAATTGAAATAATACTTCCGCAAATGGCACTCAATTTCTGTTGCGAGAGCCTTTGCTGCCAGCGAAACTGGCTTAGTCGGCTTTTCACCAATGTTTTTTATTTCCCTATAAATAAGCTCATCCAGGCTGCAAACTTGTTGTGCCAACACGCAGGTATTGCTTTTCTTATCCCTTTTGTAAATGCCGTCCAGCGTTTCTTCAATGGCATGGCCAATGGCATTTGCTGCAAGCTCCAGGGAAAGGCTATAAATTACATTCGTATCCTGACCTGCCGGGAGATGGTATGCCATCTCCAGCGCTTCAAACTGTTCCATTTTTGTAAGTTTTGCTTTGTCAATCGGTAGAAAATACTCAGTGTTCTGTTGGTGGGAACAAACTCTAATGGCTCGCTTTGGCCACCGCCGTTTCCATCGGCGGCACTGTCTGCAAATAAGCCCAGATAGCATTGACCTCGTCCTCTTCCAGTAGGGCGAACCTCGGCATGGCGATGCTCAATGCCGTTCCGTCGGTGCGTATGCCACTTTTGATGGCCCTGTGAAATTGTTCCGTCGTCCACTTGCCAATGCCCTGATCGGAGTGTGGGGTGATGTTGCGGGAGGGCACGTAGTTGAATTCAGGATCAGATATGGGATTTCCACCAGCAAAATAGCCCGGCGACTGTTCAGGTTCCAGCACATTGTAAGTTTCAAAACTGGCGGAATGGCAACTGGCGCACTCGTACCTGGCCGTGGCCAAATAGCGCCCGTAGGCCACCAGATCGGTGGCAAGAGGTGTCGGGCGGACTTTGTCCTCGTATGGAAGCGGCTTGAAAGCGCCCAGTTTTATCAGGGCTTTTGATAAAAATGAGTAGGTCGTTTTATGATTGGTTTCGACAGCTTGTACTTCCGGCGCATCGGAGCGCAAAAATGCGATGATGGCCGCCATGTCTTCGTCCGACATATTGGGGAAAAGCATGAACGGCCCGGCCAGCTTGCCGTCTTTTTTGATGCCTGTGCGCAGCAGGTAGGCGATTTCGCCGTCTTGGTAGCGGCCAAGTCCGTCGGGGTGTTTGGTGAGATTGCCCGACCACCACTCCCCGAAACCTTCGCTTTCGGGGTAAAAAAGTTTGCCGCCCAAATTGCCATCTTCATTCAAATGGCAGTGGCCGCACAAGGTTTTGGCAATTTTGGCACCATGTGCCAGGGATAAGCTGTCTGTAGGAACTTGGATAGCCAGGTTTTGTACTGGGTAGGTGGGCACGTCCGTTAGGCCGATCCATGCTGCGGTGCCAGCAATGGCCAAAATGATAATGCCTAATACGATGCCGAGGATTTTCAAAAATTGCTTCATGGCTTGTTTTTATTTGGTGAAAAAATTTCAAAAAAGCATGACGCAAAGGTGTCGGCAAGGCCAATGAAGGGGTTATCAAAATTGTCGCAGAGATTTTCAAAAATGTAGCAAAGGCTGGGCAAGCAGCTATTCCAACCTTGAAAAGCTGCGTTCGGAGTGAAAATTTTGATTGCTTGATAATTGCTTTGGAATAAAGTGTTTATGTGCTTATGTATTTATGTGTTTTCATGGTGCTGCAAAACACATAAATACATAAGCACATAACATAAAAGTGGCTTTCTACAATATTTGTCAAAGCACCAAAATTTTAAAGCCACAATGTTTTCGGAAAAAAGAATTACCGCCCCATCGTTAGCAGCAGGGTTGCATTGGTGACGGCGTTGATCGTATGCGGGATGCCGGCATGTAGCGCCAGGATATGGCCTTGTTTCATAGGGTAAATAAGCGGGCCGGCCTGTACGCTTAGCTCACCACTCAGCACATGGATGCTCATCAGGTTGTCCACCGTGTTCTCGACCATGTTGGCACCTTGGTGTAGGGCTGTCAGCACCAGGCACATGCCCTCAGTTTTAAAAACCGTGATGGCATTTCGGTCGCTATCGTGCCAAGAAGGTTCCTCTTAGATTTGTGCCAAATAAGCTTCCAGGTCAATGTGTACAATAGGCGCATCGAGCAAATGGTCGTCGGTGCGCTGGGGGGTGGCTTCATTGTATTTGAGCTCCATGAGTGATAATGTTAAAGATGGCAATTGATTTGGCTAAAAAGCATGGCAGGTGGGAATGTTCAGTGCGGGGCCATGTTCGGCCAATTCCAAATCACAGCCATACAAAAAACCGATAGGCAGGCATCATTTATCGTTCACTCAAAGGCACTCCTTGTTAATACCCAGCACATATTTTTCAACGATGCCAATGTCCTTGGCTGTCTCGGCACCTTGAAAGCCTCCAATCGCTTCATCCTGTAGCCGTTGGGCGGCCAATTGGGTCAGGTGTTGCGCAACTGGAATGTAGGACCAATGCCATTTTTCCTCGTTGTAGCCGTTGGGGCGGTCTTTTCCTTTAGTGGTGTAAGGCTGGCAGAAACCATACTCGGCGGCATGTTTTTGCATCCAGTCATACACCTTTTTGCCGGGGCCTTGCTCAAAAGTGTAGTTGTCCAGGTCGTTGAGGTCAATATCGGTGCCCCAATGGTGGCGGCTGGTGCCGGGCATGGAGCTATATTCGAGTATTTTCAGTGCACGGGTTTTGGCGTCCTTGTATTTCTGGGCGGCGTTGGTGCCGTTTTCGATTTTCCGCTGGCCGGTCCACTTGGCTTCCCAGATTTGTTTTTGGCGGTAAAAATTGCGGGTGGCGGAGACAATGGTCAGGGTGATACCATCAGCCTGGGCGGCTTCCCACATTTTTTGAAAACTATCGTAAGTGTCATTTCTCAAATAGTAGCCTTCGCCGTCCGCATATTTTTTGTCCACTACCACGAAGTCAGGATGCTTGGCAGGGTCAAATTTGCCCATGAGATATTCGATGGAAAATTCGGATTGCGGCGGTTCCACCGGCTCGGCAATTTCCACAGTATCCACGCTTGGAAGATCCTCAGCGAGTGGCGGGGCAGCTTCGGCAACAGGTGGGGTATGGGGCACTTCGGCCCGGTTAGATTGGGCAGTACTGATGTCGTTACAGGCCAAGGGCAGACAAAAAAGCAATGGAATGATAAAATATCTCATGTTTCAATGTTTGAAGGGGCGAAGATAAAAGCTTAAACGCTTGTTTGCGATTTGGGACTTGATGCAAAAACAGCTTCTAAAAGCTTGAAATTTTTTTGAAATGAGATTTTCGCCCTACCTTTCCCGCCTAGCTGATTTTCATTTACCTAAAACGCTGAACTGGTTTTGTGCCTATCAACCCCCATCAACTTTTTATCAACCCAACCCAGATATGGCCGGAACAAAAGGCAGTAAGCAAGATTTACAATGAGCAATTTTCAAATAAAAAAGAATCCCACGATGTACGACGCTATCGTGGTAGGCTCCGGGGCAGGTGGCGGCATGGCGGGCTACACTTTGGCCAATGCCGGGCTGAAGGTGCTGATGCTGGAAGCTGGCCCGTTTTACGATCCAGCCAAGCATTCGCAGCAGTTGTTTTGGCCCTGGCAATCTCCCCGCAGGGGAGCTGGCAGCACCCGGCCATTCGGCGATTTCGATGCAGCCTTTGGCGGCTGGGAAATTGACGGAGAGCCTTATACCACGAAGGACGGCACTGAGTTCGACTGGTTCCGCAGCCACATGCTCGGCGGGCGCACGAACCATTGGGGGCGCATTTCCCTGCGTTTTGGCCCAAAGGATTTCAAAGGCAAAAGCCACGACGGCGAGGGCGACGACTGGCCGATTTCTTATGAAGATGTAAAACCTTATTACGATAAAATTGACCAGTTGCTGGGCGTCTTTGGCTCAAAAGAAGGCCTGGAAAACGACCCTGACGGTATTTTTCTGCCTGCGCCGAAGCCTCGTTTGCACGAGCATTTCATCAAAAAAGCAGCGACAAAAATGGGCGTGCCAGTGATACCCAGCCGCTTGTCCATCCTGACCGCCGCACTGCCTGGCAACAACGACCGCAAGCCTTGCTTTTATTGCGCCCAATGTGGCCGTGCTTGCCGCATTTACGGCGATTTTTCATCGTCTTCCTGCCTCGTCATCCCCGCCCAAAAGAACAATAATTTCGAGCTGATCTGCAATGCGATGGTGCGGGAAGTGCTGACCAACGACGAAGGTTTGGCAACGGGCGTTTCATTTGTCAACAAAGAAGACGGGCAGGAATATCAAGTATCCGGCAAAACGGTCATCCTTGCCGCCAGTGCTTGCAGTACGGCCCGGATCATGCTCAATTCCAAATCCAACCAGCACCCCAACGGCATCGGCAACAGCAGCGGGATGGTAGGAAAATACCTCCACGACTCAACTGGAAAGGCCCTTGGTGGCATCTTGCCCGCCCTGATGGACAGGAAGCGCTACAACGAAGACGGCGTGGGCGGTATGCACATTTACTCGCCCTGGTGGCTGGACAATAAAAAAGCAGGACTTGACTTCCCCCGTGGCTACCACATCGAATATTGGGGCGGCATGGGAATGCCAGCCTACGGATTTGGTTTTGGGATGCAGGGCTTGAACGGAAAATACCCAACCCGTGATGGCTCGACGAAGGAGGCTGGCGGCTATGGCGCTTCGCTAAAAGACGACTACCGCCGCTTTTTTGGGGCCAGCGTGGGCATGGCTGGTCGTGGTACGGGCTTGGCCAGGGAGACCAATTTATGTGAAATTGACCCCAACACTGTGGACCAATGGGGCATCCCCGTGCTGCGTTTTCACTATAAATGGCACGACGACGAAATCAAGCAGGCCAAGCACATGCAGGAAACTTTTCAGGAAGTCATGCACAACATGGGCGCTGAAATTACCTGGGGCATTCAAGGGCCGGAAACCAATTGGGGCCTGGAAGCTCCCGGCCGCATCATCCACGAGGTGGGTACGACCCGAATGGGCGACGACCCAAAGCGGTCTGTGCTGAACAAATGGTGCCAGTCGCACGACGTAAAAAACCTTTTTGTCACTGACGGAGGCCCTATCGTGCAGCAGGGCGACAAGAATTGCACCTGGACGATCCTCGCCCTTTCCATGCGCACGGCGGAGTATATTGTTGAGCAAAAAAAGCAGTTTAACATTTAATCGCTACTTATCAATCACGAAAAATGAACCGTAGAAAATATATCCAATTCCTCGGCGTAGGCTCCATCACCACCAGTGTTTTATGGGAATCCTGCCAGCCGGACAAGCAAGATACAACTGCTGCCGAACCAGCCTTCGAAGTGCTGGAGGCGGGCCGGGAAGCCCACGAAATAGAACGGGACAAACGACTGCTAGGCGAACAGTTTTTCAATGAGCATGAAATGGCCACGATTGCCGTTTTGGCAGACATCATTATTCCAAAAGATGAAAAATCCGGCAGCGCCACGGAAGCGGGAGTGCCTGATTTTATTGAATTTATCGTAAAAGACATACCCCATCACCAAGTGCCCATGCGGGGTGGCCTGCGTTGGTTGGACCTGGAGAGCATGAACCGTTTTGAAAAAGCGTTTGTGGACTGCAGCCAAACGCAGCAACTGGAAATGGTGGACGACATCGCCTACCCGAACAAAGTGAAACCCGGCATGGAGCAGGGCGTGGCTTTTTTCAACCGGATGCGGGATTTGACGGCCACGGGCTTTTTCACCAGCGAAATAGGCATCCAAGACATAGAATACAAAGGCAACAGCCCCGTGACGACATGGGAAGGCCCGCCTGCCGACGTGCTGGCTCAGTTTGGTTTTCAGGATAGCTGAGGGGAAGAGAGAAATGAGAGAAATGAGAGGATGAGAGAAATGAGAGGATGAGCTTTTCAATCGAAAAAAGCCGACAGCGCCGAAACACGCAAACACTAAAACACACAAACACAATATTTCTAATGCGTTTGGCAAAAAATTTGGCATCAAAAGCCTGCCTGCCCTTATGGTAAGTAGGCTTTGTTATTTTTCATAATACTTTCATTTCTTTTACTTTCGCAGCCAAAAATCGAATCTCATGCGACACATCGTTTTATTTTCCCTTAGCCTTTTACTGTTTGCCTGTAAAAATGAAAACAGTTCGACCAATCCAACTCCCAATAATTCGGGCGTACCGGTTAACCAAAATGCCTTTGAATTTAGCCTTTCCAACATCAAAGCAATGGATTACAAGGCGAAGGCCGAGGCTCCTGATATTACTATCCAAATAGAAGGCTATACAGGCGGCGGCACGGCCAAGCTCATTGGCGTTTTCACCGACCAGAATTACCTGGCAGACTCGGCACGCATCAGCCCAACGGGCGAAATCCGTTTCAAGCGCTCGGAGCCTTATTTCCCCGGCATGTTGTTCGCCGTGTTGCCTAATAACGAGAACATTCAAATGCTGGTGGATCTCGATCAGACCTTTGCCCTCAAAACGAAAATGGGCAGCTTGGTAGAATCCATGCAAGTGGAAGGCAGCGAGGACAATAAACTGCTCTATCAGGTGATAGTATGGGAAGAAGCCCAACGCCCGGCCTTGCAGCAGACGGAGGTGAAAATCAAAAGCGCCAAGCCTGGCTCGCCAGAATACCAGCAGGCCAAGGCGGAGCAGGATAAATTGACCGCAGATCGCACAACTTATCTGCGGGATATTTTTGACAAAAACCCCAACTTGCTTTATACCAAGTTTAAAATGGCAGGCCAAAACCCTGAACTTGGCGAAGTGAACAAAGCCGACGGCACCAGGGATACGGCCAAAGTCGTCTATTGGTACCGCAATTATTTCTGGGACGGCGTGGACTTTTCCGATGAGCGCCTGCTCTATACCCCCGTCATTTCCAATAAACTGAAACGCTATGTCAACGAACTAACGCCGCAGGTTTCTGACTCTATCGTCGCATCCTCATTCAAACTGGTGGACAAGGTTCAAAGCTATCCCGAGTATTTTAAATACTTCGCCAACTGGATCGTGCTGAACTACGATCCGAACAAGTCCACATTGATGGATCCGCAGGCGGTTTGGGTGAATATGATCCAGCGGTATTTCACTTATGATAAAGCGTTTTGGGCAGACTCTGTGGAAACACACGGACTCCAATTGCGGGCTTACGAAATGGCGGCCAGCCTTGTTGGCAAAAAAGGCCCCGACGTAAATGCAATGGGTATTGATGGAAAAATGCACTCCATTTATGAAATGACTGACCCCTATATTGTGGTGTATATGTGGAACCCCGATTGTGAGCACTGTGCGGAGCAGACGCCACAATTGGTGAATATGTACCCGAATTTGAAAAAGCAAGGGGTGGACGTATATGGCATCGCCATCAATACCGAAGACGCCAAGTACCGCAATACGGTGAAAAAATACAATATGCCCTGGGTAAATGTTTTTGACGCAACGAATAAGAGCATTTACGCCAAATATTACCTCGACAATACACCGGAGGTTTATGTCTTGGACAAGGACAGGAACATCATCGCCAAAAACCTGCACGTTGACCAAATCCAGACTATTTTGGACAAGGATATGGCGAAAAAGAAAGGGTGAGATCGATAGCAGGTTGAGGCGCAGCCGAAATCCCGAAGCCAATTCGAAATTTCGGCTGCACCTCAAATTGCCATTGCTAATGTTTTGAGAGTATTTTATTCACACAGCCTTTGTCATTTACATAGCCGATTGTCAATATTTTAGCCAATGACAAAATGACAAATGACAAAATGACAAATGACTCAATACACTAATTAATACTCAAATTCCAGCTTCTCACAAGGATATCCGAACAGGAACTTCTCCTTCACTAGCGTTTCCACTTTTTTCGGCACCATGCCTTCCCAGCCCGGCTCGCCTTGGCGAATTAGGTTCAGCACTTCTTTGGAAAAAATATGCAGCAAGTTTTTGTCAAAAAGCTCCACATCGGCTATTTGGCGGTTGTCGAGCAGGTGGAGGTACAGCGATTTGAAGCCGTCGGGGATGGGCAGGTTTTGGGCGGTCATCAAATCTTCGCTGCCCTCTTGATGGGAAGGGTATGCATACATGCGGGTATTGCGGGTAAAAACTTCGCCGAAAGCGGCCAACAAGCGGCCATCCATGTTGCGGTAGTATTTTTCTGAAATAAACTCCAGCAAACGCCAGGCTTCGATGATGATGCCGATGTTCAGGAATTTGTAGTCGGACAAATAGTGGATAAGTTCCTGGTATTTTTCGCAACTGGACACCACGACCGTTTGTCCAAGGGCGCACAATAAATCAGAGCGATCAAGGAAATCTTTTTCGTCCAATGCGCCCTTTCCGCACAGGTTGTCCATCGTCAATTCCACCAGGGCGACGGCCTTTGCGAGGTCAATGCCCTCTTCTCTGCGGAACTGCTCGAAGCCGCTTTTTATCATGTCCAAATGCAGCAATGTCGTAGGCCGAAAACCCGCCCTGATGACGGCGATGTGCTTTTTGTATAAAAATTCTGAAGCATGGACATTTTGCATATTCGGGCCAAACATGGCCACATCGCTGAGGCCGTGCTTCACCAGCCAAAGGCTCAGGAGGCGGTTGTCGAGATTTTCAAAATCAGGCCCGGTCAGTCGTACCATGTCCACTTTGGCCCGTTCTTGCAAACTATCGAGCAGCGATAGAACCAACGTTTCAGGTTCTTTGTGATAACGGAAACAGGCATAAATCAAGTTGACGCCGAGAATGCCCACCGCCTGTTGCTGCAACTGGGTATCGTTGTCGAGCATTTTCACATGCAGCACCAGGTCGTTCGGTTCGCCGCCAGGCCGTAGTTGGAAGCGGATGCCCAACCAGCCGTCACCCAGGATGGTACGCTGGTAATTGAGCGCCGCCACCGTGTCCGCAAACACGAAAAAATTGGTGTCGGGTCTTTGGGGGCGCAGGCGTTTTTCCATAAGTTCCCACTCGTGGTCGAGCATTTTGTAGAGGCGGCTCTCGCAGACATAGCGCCCGCTCGGCTCCGGCCCGTAGATGTCGTCGGACACGACCTTGTCGTAGGCGCTCATCGTCTTAGCGATGGTGCCCGCCGCTGCGCCCACCTGGAAGAAATAACGGGCCACTTCCTGCCCCGCCCCTATCTCGGCGAAGGCCCCGTAGATGAAGTTGTCGAGATTTATTTCGAGTGCTTTTTGATCTGTTTCTAAGGCTTGGTGCATGATGTGGATGATGGGTTGGCAGGAGGATAAGAAAGCCTGTAAAAGTGCTTTATTGCTACTTCATTCTCAAAATATTATTATGCTTCAGCAAAGCCAGGTGTTGCTCCCCTTCTGGCAGGCGCCCTAAAGCCTAAGACAATATCACTTTTTGCAGCACCTTCTTCCATCAATAATAAAGGTATTTTCAAATCCGTACCATCGTGCTGAACCCAAACTTTGCCATCAGGTTTTACATCAATATGGACGAAGGCACTGTGCTCACGATAGTCGCCATTTTCCCATCCTACTGAATAGCAGAGGAAGTGACACCGCTCCTCGTCAATTATCAATTGCGTCTCTACTTTTTCGTCAGATGGTACCAAAGCTGCTATTTCCTGCACCACTTTGCGAACTGCCATTTTATTTTTTGTTATTTTATCCATTGCGCTATGCTGTTTTGTGCAATATCGTAAACAATTAAATGCACTTCGTAGATTTGAAGCACATGTTGAAAATAGGAATCATCAAAGAGATTGTTGTAAAAATCACGTGGCATTGCCAAGAATAGAAGGCGGTCAGGTTCTTTGGTAAGATATAAAGTAGAAATTGGCCAAGAGCATCTTCAAAATCGTCAACATCTGATAGTCCAGTAAAACTCTTGAATTCAACGGCAATTTTTTCGGTTCCTTTTTCTGCACCAATTATTTCCGCACCCAAGTCTATGAAACCTTTCCGCTTGCCTAATCTAATAAAAAAGGGGTCATGGGTAATCACCCAACCATCTTTTTCCAGGGCTTCGCGTACAATATGATGGTACCTGTCTCGCCTCATGCCTTTTTTTTACAAAAATAGCGGTTTTGGCTTACAACCAAATTGTGTTTTTACTACCCTATCTCAATCCCCATCTCCCGCATCAGCAGCGTCGCATTAAAGCTACTGCTCACCCCTTTTTTGAGTTGATAGTCAAAATGCAATTGGCCGTTTTCAACCGCTACCTCCATGCAGAGGTTCTGCACAGCGCCCTTGGCTTCTGCTTCGAGGTGGCCGAGTTCGAGGTCGTGGGTGGCGATGAGGCCTCCGCCCTGCTGGCGGATGAGCTGTTGGATAAGCGCTTTGGAGCCGGTATGGCGATCCACGGAGTTGGTGCCTTTCAGTATTTCATCCAAAAGAAAAAAGACAGGAAGCTGTTGGGAATCAGGCTGTTGTGCAGCTTTTACAGCTTCTATGATGACTTTCAGCCGCTTCAGTTCAGCGTAAAACGAGGAGGTGCTCTCGTGCAGGTCGTCACGGGTGCGCATGCTCGTATAGACTTGTAGGGGCGGCATGGTGAGTTTTTTGGCGCAAACGGGTGCGCCGGCCTGGGCCAGTACCATGTTCAAGCCAATGGTGCGGAGGAAAGTGCTTTTGCCTGCCATGTTGGAACCAGTTATCAGTTTGATGTGGCCACGGGTGGGCATGTCAAGGCCGTTGCCGACCCTTTTGCTGGCGTGTATGAGCGGATGGCCTGCATCAACGGCTTCGAGTTGTTCGCCATATTTTACCAAAGGGAGCACCCATTCTGGATTGTTGTACCATAAGTTGGCGAAGCTGCTCAAAGCTTCAAATTCGCACAATGAATCGAACCAAACCGGCAATTGCCCTTGCAAAGCTGCCTTCCATTTTTCCAAACGGTAAAGCCATTGTAAATCCCAGGCCGCACCGAGGTTGAGGAAGATGGCGAAAAAATTATAGCGGACGTTGAGCTGGCTGATGATGTAGGCCAGACGGCGGATATGCCGGGCAGCAGATTGGCTGTTGGCAGAGAGTGGTTTTTGCAAACGAAGCAACAGCGAGGATTGGAAAGTGCCACCTTCGATGTGCTCCAGCAAGCGGGCGTACAAGGTGAGCATGTCGGCGGCATGGGCCGTGCGGCGGTGGGTACGCTCCACCCGCTCGTTTGTTTTTTTCAATAAATAACCAGTGGGCAAAAAGAGCAGCAGCACGATTTGCCAGGGCAGGTAAAATACCCAAAGGGCGAGGCAGATGAGCGTCCAAATTGGCACCAAAAACAGGGCAGCGGCGAGCAACTTGTTTCCCCTAACTACATCTTCGTCTTTTAGCCACTCGTGCAATAGGCGCACATGCAGGGGGTTATCCTTGATGCCTTGTCCATAAGCCTGAAAATGTTGCCGCCAATCGAGCGTGGGTTTTAGCTCGCCGACGGCAGCTTGGCGATCTTGTACAGTTTCTATGCTGGCCGGTTCCAACAGGTATTCCGCCAGGCGCTGCTGGCCGATGACCGTCGTGGCACGGCAAGCGTATTGGAACATGGAATATTCGCCAAAAATATCGAGGTCGAGGGTGTAAGGGTGATCTGCATGGAGGTACTCGCCCCCAGCAGGGAAATGGCCAAACTGCTGTTTCAAAACGCCCAGTTCCTCGGCATTGATAGCGGCCATCCGCTCCAGGTGCTTGGATTCGTTGAGCAAGCCCTGGTGCCATTGCATGAGGCGGTAAAAACCATATAAAAAAAGGAAAACAAATACCGCCGCTACTGCCAAATGGAGGCTGCCCAGGAAAATGGCCACTGCCACCGAAAAGAAAAAAACGGCCAGCCGGACAAGGGAGAAGCGGTCGTATTTCTTGCGGATACTAGTGGCTTGCGTGTCGAACAGTTGTTGTCGTTGCTGGTATTGAGCAGAGGGATGTTGCATAAGCGAGATGAAAGGACTGCAAAGAAACGCAATTCCATTCATTTCAATAAAAAACGGCGCTGGCCATCAAGGTGAGCGTGCCTGCCACAATTACAATTAGGATGTAAAGGACATTGGCAATGGAATATTTGACCAAGGTTTTGAAAACGCCCTGTCTATAAAAGCGTTTCATGGCCAAAAACAGGTACACGGCTGACAGAAGAAAAAGAATTGCACCCACGGCATCAGGAAGGCTTTCGTCCAGCACCATCAGCAAGGCAAACAACAGGAACATAAATGCGTGGGTATGGAAGGAAAAAACCAAGTGTTCGTAGTAGAAATAATTCCTTCTGATGTACAGCAATTTTAGCACAAGTGCCAGCATAGGCATCATAATGAGCATCATCCAAATGGTGTTGCCGATTAAATAGATAAAAAACTTGGATCCGCCTTTGTTGAGACGTACATACTGGCGGAACATGAGCCGGTTCTTCCAACCTATTACCCCATATTTATCCAAAAGCTGGTTCTCGTTCAGCTTTAGCAAATCGGCTATTGCCACTTTTTTATCCCGCTCCCCAAAGCGAAGAAAGTTGTTGATAACAAGGCTGTCCGATTGCTCAATATCTGGTTTTTTGTTTTTATTCAAGGTATCTATAGCCATCTCGCTACCATCAAAACGAAAGCTGAGGTCATAATCATCCTGCTCATCATTTTTTTTGAAATGTGAATTTAGTGTATCCAGTGCAGCATCCACTTTTGGGTTATTGAACGATTGGGACACTTGTTGGGAAAGGCTGTCCAGCAACTTGTACTGCTGCCTTGCCTGGTATTCTTCCCTTCTTTCATCTATGCCTATTTTTAAGTCAGACAACCCAGCCCTGCTTACTTTGAGCGTCATCAGGGCCGTAAAAATGCCAGCAGAAATGATGAACAGCCGCACAGGGTGGTAATAGCGGATGTGTTTTCCTTCAAAATAATTTTTGGTCAATTTCCCCGGCACGGCCAATGCGCCAAGGGTGCTGAAAATGCGGTTGTCCAGGTTGAAAAGGGTGCCGACGAACTCGCTTGCCATCTCCTGGAATGTCAGTCGGCCATCGGTGTTTTTTTGGCCACAGTTTGGACAGAACCTCGCTCCTTGCGGGAGGGGCTGGTGGCAGTTGCGGCAGGATTCCGTTAGGTTCACCATCATGGACTAAATTTGCCGAAAAATAGAAAGATACTCTTTACAAGAAAACACAATTCATTACACAGCTCATTTACAGCACTTATGAATAGTAGAAATAACAAAATCCTTGACCTCATCATCATCGGCGCAGGCCCCGCCGGGTTGGCCTGCGCCATCGAAGCGGAAAAGCAAAAACTGGACTACCTCGTCATTGAAAAAGGCGTGTTGGTGAATTCCATTTTCCGATTCCCGGCCAATATGACCTTTTTTTCTACCTCACTCAAGCTGGAAATCGGCGAAGTGCCCTTTATTTCCCACGTAGAAAAACCGACCCGCAAGGAAGCACTGGAATACTACCGCCGCATTTACGAAAGCTGGAAACTCAAGGTCAAGCTCTACGAGGAAGTGCAGGGCATGGAACTGTTGCCGAATGGTTTTTATGAAATAACCACTTCAAAAGATAGCTACCAATCACGGGCTGTGGTGGTTGCCACTGGTTTTTACGACAAGCCACGGCTAATGGGCGTACCAGGCGAGAATTTGCCGAAGGTGAAACACTTCTACGACGAAGCACACCCCTACGTGGGGCAAAAGGTGCTGGTGGTGGGCGCCGCCAACTCGGCCTGCGACGTGGCACTCGAAACTTTTTCAAAAGGCTCGGATGTGACGATGGTCATCCGGGAGGGCAGCATCTATGAAAAGGTCAAATATTGGATAAAACCCAACATTGAAAACCGCATTCAGGAAGGCAGTATCAAGGCTTTTTTCAATACCACTATCAAAGAAATACGACCGCAGGATGTCATATTGAAAACGCCCGATGGGGATGTTCTTGTAGAAAACGACTTCGTCTTGGCCATGACGGGCTATCAGCCGGATTTTGATTTTTTGGAAAAACTGGGCATCCGTTTCAACAATGACAAGCAATGCACCCCCATCATGGATGAAGAAACCTTTGAGTCAAACCTGCCGAATGTTTATTTGGCGGGAGTAGTGCAGGCCGGGCTGGATACGAGCAAGTTATTCATCGAAAATACCCGCCACCACGGTGAAAAGATTATTGGTCAAATTGTGGAGAGATTGGCCAACTCAGGCTGAAATTTGTAAAAATCGGCTGTTGTAATGGCCGATTTTATATTAATTTGTCCGTTATAACAGCCGTTTTAATGATTTTACATCAACAAAAAAAGGGCTGGCCGATTCGTACCGGCCAGCCCTTTTTTGCTTTTTTTATCAATTTAAAACAAGCTCTCGATGATCTTCTCTTCCGTAATCCCTTCTGCCTCGGCCTTGTAGTTGCGCACGATGCGGTGGCGCAGCACGTATTTGGAGATGGCCCGCACGTCTTCGATATCGGGCGAGTATTTTCCATTGATGGCGGCATGGCATTTTGCGCCCAGCACCAGGTACTGCGAAGCACGTGGCCCTGCGCCCCAGGAGATGTAATTGTTCACCATGCTAGTGGCCCGCTCCGTGCCGGGGCGTGTTTTGGTGGCCAATGAAACGGCGTATTCCAGCACGTTGTCGGCGATGGGTATTTTACGGTTAAGTTGTTGAAAAGCAAGGATTTGTGCGTCGTTGAGGATGTGCCTCAAATCAGCTTTTTGCACGCCGGTCGTATTTTTTACCACATTGATTTCTTCCTGGTAGGAGGGATAATCCAGCGGGATGTTGAACATGAAACGGTCGAGCTGGGCTTCCGGCAGCGGATAAGTCCCTTCCTGCTCAATCGGGTTTTGCGTAGCCAACACGAAGAAGGGCGAAGGCAATAAATGGCGATCCCCCGCCACCGTTACCGAACGCTCCTGCATGGCTTCCAGCAGGGCAGCCTGCGTTTTGGGAGGCGTCCTGTTGATCTCGTCGGCCAGCACGATATTGGAAAACAGCGGGCCTTTGTTGAACTTGAAATGGCGATCCTCGTCCAAAATCTCCGAACCCGTGATGTCAGAAGGCATCAGGTCGGGCGTGAACTGGATGCGCTTGAAGCCCAGGTCGAGCACTTCGGCGATGGTGCTCACCAGAAGGGTTTTGGCCAAACCAGGCACCCCGACCAGCAGGCTGTGGCCATTGCTGAAAAGGGAAATGATGACGGTTTTCACCACTTCGTCCTGCCCCACGATGATTTTGGCTATTTCTTTCTTTAAATCTTTGAAGGATTGCGCCATGCCGTCCACGGCTTCGACGTCTGATTTGTAGGCTGGTTGAGACATGCTTTACGTGATGTTGTAGTTAGGTTGGGTGATTTTGCTGGCAAGTTTTGTCTAAAAAATAGTTTAGCCAGCTAAGAACGGCGCAAATGTAGGATTTGTTTCGGAGCCCTTCGATTTACGAAGGGGCGAACGACGGATTTATAAATCTGGCCTGCACTCGTGATATGTAAATCGTCGTCCGTCAAATTATTAAACCTTCGACCAAGTGGCTCCTTCTTTCCCGTCCTTGACCACGATGTCCAGTTCCTTGAGCACATCCCTGATTTTGTCGGAGGCCCCCCAGTTTTTATTGGCACGGGCGTCTTGGCGCATATCGAGGATGAGCTGCATGAGGCCGTCCACTACGCCGTTGCCGGAAGAGTCGAAATTTTCATCCCGCAAGCCGAAGATGTTGTAAATAAAGTCGTTAAAGGTCGTTTTCAAGCGCTCCAAAGTGGCCGCACTTAGATCATTCAGCGAAAGTTGCCCCCCTTTCAGGCTGTTCACTTTCGTCACCAATTCAAACAGGCTGGCCAATGCCTTGGGCGTGTTGAAGTCATCGCTCATATCCTCAAAGGCCAGATCAATCAATTCATTTATTTCTGTATCCAATTTCGACTGTGGACTGCCGCCTGTAGACTGTGGACTGAGAACTGCCACCTGCTGGAGTGCTTTATTTCCATCCATCAGGCGGCGGTAGCCCTTTTCGGCGGCTTGCAGTGCTTCATCTGTCAGGTCGAGGGTGCTGCGGTAGTGCGTTTGCAGCATAAAAAAGCGCACCACCATGGGCGAATAACCTTTTGAAATAAGGGAGCTGTTGCCCGTAAACAGTTCGCCCGGCATGATGGAGTTGCCTTCGCTTTTCGACATTTTCCGGCCATTCATCAGGAGCATGTTGCCATGCAACCAGTAATTGGCCGGGGCGTGGCCGCAGGCACCGTAGTTTTGGGCGATTTCGTTTTCGTGGTGGGGGAATTTCAAATCCGCTCCGCCACCATGTATGTCAAAATGTTCACCCAGGTATTTTGTGCTCATCACCGAGCATTCCAGGTGCCAGCCGGGGAAGCCGACCGACCAGGGCGAATTCCAACGCATAAGGTGTTCGGGGGATGCTTTTATCCAAATGGCAAAATCGGACGGGTGGCGCTTTTCGTCCTGATTTTTCAGGTTGTCACGGCTTTCGGATAACAGGTCTTCGATTTTCCGGCCAGAAAGCTTGCCGTACACGCCATATTTTTCAGCAAATTTCAAGGTGTCGAAATAGATGGAGCCATTTTGTTCGTATGCCAGGCCGTTGTCTATGATGGCCTGCACCATTTCTATTTGTTCCAAAATATGGCCCGTGGCCCTCGGTTCAATATTGGGCGGCAGGATGTTGAAAACGGTCATCATTTCATGGAAACCGTTCATGTAGCGCTGCACAATCTCCATCGGTTCTATCTGTTCGAGCCGGGCTTTTTTGGAAATTTTGTCTTCCCGCCCAATGTCGGCGTCGCCCTCCAGGTGGCCCACATCGGTGATGTTGCGCACGTAGCGGACTTTGTAGCCGAGATATTGCAGGTAGCGGTAAACAATGTCAAAACTGGCGAAGGTGCGGCAATTGCCAAGATGCACGTCGCTGTAAACGGTTGGGCCGCAAACGTACATGCCCACCCGGCCTTCGTGAACGGGCTTGAACACTTCTTTTTGGCCGGTATAGCTGTTATAAATTTTCAATTCGTTCTTCATGGCGCAAAAATAGGAATCGGGAACAGAAAATGGTGAAGGGTAATTGGAAGGTGAAGGATTAGAAAACGCTTTGGGAAATCCCAATTTTATCAAAGCTTCAAAGACACCAAAACGGGGAAGTGATCCGAAAGTTCCAATCGGCCACG
Organism: Saprospiraceae bacterium; assembly: GCA_041741095.1. Lineage (GTDB taxonomy): Bacteria > Bacteroidota > Bacteroidia > Chitinophagales > Saprospiraceae > UBA6168. Next base: position 185,887 of record JBGSKQ010000143.1, on the reverse strand, counting down.
CTGATAGCCCAGGACTTTGATTTTTTTTGAACAAAGCACATAATCAATGCGCAGGGCGGGCAGTTTGCCGGCGAAAGTGGAGGAAATGCCTGCCCCTTTTTCACAAAAGCTATCCTGTAGGTTTTCAGACAAAAGGCGGTGGACGTAGGACACGGGCGGGTCGTTGAAATCGCCGCAAAGAATGACAGGGTGGGGGCTTTTGGCGAGGTGGTTTTTGATGATTTGCGCTTGCCTGGCCCTTATTGCTACAGCGTTTTTGTACTGCCGCATCACGTAGCGGACGTCACGCCAGGTCTGTTTTTCACGGATGTCGCCCTTGGTGGCAATTTTAGTGGCGGTTTGGGTCAATTGGTTGGACTGGAGGTGGGCGGAATAAACTCGCACCGTGCCTTTTGGGGTTTTCAAATCAGCCCAAACACAAGAATTGCTCATTGCATCAAAAGGCAAAACGCCGTGCTCGCCAAAGGGATATTTTGAAAAAATGATGGTCCCCTTTTTTTTGAAATAATGAGTGTAGCCAAAGGTCTTGCGAAGCGTTTCAGTGGCCTGCTCGCCGCTTCCTTCCTGTACGCAAAGGATGTCCGGCTGGCCGTTTTGTTGGGCAAATTTCTCCAGGGCTTCGATAGTGGCCTGTTGCTTGTCTTTTTTCGCCGCTTCAAATTTCCTGAAACCTGCAATATTGTAGGTCATCACCAGCATGGCATCCTTGTCGCTGCTTTTGCCAGAGAAAAAATGCCAACCAAAAAAATTGGCGAAATAAGCGAACCCAACAAGGATACAGCCAAGCGAAAAAAAGGCATACCGGTTTCGTTTCACGCTCCAAAAAATGACGAAGCACACATTGCCCAACAACAAAACAGGATAGGCCAGGCCCAAATAGGACAACTGCCAAAATTTGGCTGGGTTGATGTACGGCGCCACATAGGCCAGCAGCGTGACCAAGACCAGTAGTATGTTTGCCCAGCGCAGGGATTTGTTGAGGAAATTCACGAATAAGAATGGTTAAATGGTTGTATGGTTGAATGGCCAGGAAGAAACCATGAAGCCATTTAACCATGAAGCCATTCCAGATTACTTCTTACTGGCATTGAACAAAAACTCCTTCTCTGAAGGGGAGAGGCTGTCGTAGCCGGATTTTTTGATTTTGTCGAGGATAGCGTCGAGCTTTTCCTGGTGCGAAAGGTCTTCCGGGTCGGCAGAGCGGCTGCCAAAGCGCCCGGCACGGCCAGCTTTTTGTTTTTTCAGGTTGGGGTTTTTGTAGGCAACCTTTGGCCCACGTCGGGTTTCTATGGAAAACAGGTTTTTAAAAAACGAACTGATGCTTTGTATCAATTTGTTGATGGGCACGGTCAGATCGTTGCCCCGCTGCAACTGATATGCGATGACAAAACCCATCGCTGTGCCGCCCAGGTGGCCAAAACTGCCGCCGGAGTTGTTGTTCCAGGAGAGCCCGACCAAATCCAAAAATACCAGCACGGCCACGATGTACTTCAATTTCACATCGCCCAAAAAGAGCAAGGAAATGATGTAGTCGGGAGCCGTCATGCCCGCCACGAGCAAGGTACACATCACGGCTGCGGAAGCGCCCAGCGCATAACCTCCAAAACCCCAGGGAGTAGGAATATTGGCCATGATGAAAAATGTCAATCCGCCAGCCAAGCCGCCCAATAGGTAGATGGGCAAGATGCGCCTGTCGCCCAGGAGGTCGCCCACGATGCGCCCAAACCAGTAGAGCATCAACATGTTCCACAGGATGTGCCAGAAGCCTTCGTGCAGGAACATGTGCGTGATGAAAACCCAAGGGTGCGTGAGGTTGTGCATCCAATCTGAAGAAATGGAGAAGAAGTGGATGAAAGGCTCATAACTGGGCGGTGGTGCCGTGCCGTCCACCAGTATCAACAGGAAGAGGACGATGTTGACAAAAACAAAAAAGGAAATATTGAAAATGATAATCCTCGTCAAGGTGTTGCCCTGACTGAACTGCCGCTTTATATCGTCCCAAATGGAAGTAAACATGTGCTGGAAAACGGATATTCGATGCCGGATGTTTGATTTTTGATAACACATAAGCCCATCAAGCAGGTATCGAAAACCAAATTTCAAACATCAGTAAAAAGCAAAATTACTGGATTGAAAAGTTTAATACAATCGCTCGCCCCGATGCCGCCAATACAGGATGAGCAAAGCCCCGAACAGCGCACCGCCCAAATGGGCAAAATGGGCTATACCACTTTGGAAGCCGCCTACCCCCAAAAAAAGCTCCAGGGCTGCGTAAATGATGACGAAATATTTCGCCTTCATCCTGACGGGCGGGATGATGAGCTGCAAAATACTGTTTGGGAACATCATCCCATAGGCCGCCAATAAGCCAAAAACTGCGCCCGAAGCACCCAACAACGGATAGTTGATGGATTCGGGATCTTCCCAACCTTGCCTCAGCGCAATGAACTGAACAAGAAATTGCAAAACCAATGCACCAAATCCCGTAAAAAGATAGTAAAAAAGAAAACGTTTTGGCCCCCAACTCGTCTCTATCGGCGTCCCGAACATGTACAGGGCAAACATATTGAAAAATATGTGCGTCACGTTGCCGTGCATGAACATGTAGGTGACTATTTGATAGGGTTCAAAATAGGGCGAGGCAGGGTAAAAAACACTCAACCTGATCAACCATTCTTGGCCAAATTCCCCGGTCAAATGGGTAAGGACATAAGCGATGATGTTGATGATCAGCAAGTTTTTGACAACGTCGGATAGGTACATTCGTGCTGTTTGATAGTGAGCAAAGTGGGTCGTTGGCGATGGTTTCTTTTTTTGTGAAACGGCCAAACGCCCAAATATAGGCAGCCCTTGGGATTGTACTAAAACAACTGCCTGAAAACATAGACCTGGGCCAAATGGTTGGGGCGTTTATCGGCTGAATGGCGAAACTCGTCTGTAATTGTCCACTGGCGTTGTGAATTGTGTTTTTAAATTACATTTGTCCGCCATAAAAACAGCACAAGATTTACTTTGCCTGTAAAAAAGAACATACCGAATTTCATCACACTCATCAACCTTTTCCTGGGTTGCTGTGCGCTGGCCAGCGTACTTTATGGGCAGTTTGTGCAGGCCTTTTTCTTCAGCCTGGCCGGCGGCGTGGCCGACTACCTGGACGGCACTTTTGCCAGGGTGCTGAAAGTGAAATCGCCCCTCGGAGGGCAGTTGGACTCCCTGGCGGACATGGTATCCTTTGGCGTAGTGCCGGGCGCTATCCTTTATATGCTGCTGGTAAAAGGTTTTTCGGGCAGGGACGTGCTGCCGATTGAACTGACGCTGGCGGCCTCGCCCGCTTTCCTCGTCACCTTGTTTGCCGCCTTGCGCCTCGCTATTTTCAACCTGGATACCCGCCAAACGGAAGATTTTATCGGAATGCCCACCCCCGCCTGCACGGCCTTTGCCGTTGGCCTGATGCTCATTTACCACCACGACTCTTATGGCCTCGCCGATTTTGTGATACAGCCTGTGTTTGTTTACTCCATTATCCCCATCCTTTCTTGGTTGATGGTAAGCAACCTGCCCATGTTCAGCCTGAAATTCAAAAACCTGGCTTGGAAGGGCAACGAGATTCGATTTATCTTTGCCGCCATCGCAGTGCTGATGATTGTTTTTCTGAAAGAAGCAGCCTTCTCTCCCATCATCGCTGTGTATGTCCTATTCTCCGCCGTTTGTAAAATGATGAACTATAAATGATGAGCTATGAACTTGCCAGTTTTAGGTTCATCATTCATAGTTCATCGTTCAAATAAACTTATGAAATTCATTGCAGAAATTGACATCATGCCCCACAAAGAACTGCTCGACCCACAGGGCAAGACAGTGGCCAACAACATGAAAAACCTCGACATTAGCGGCGTGGACGACATCCGCATCGGCAAGCACATCCACATGATGCTGGATGCAGATAGCCAAGAGGACGCCACCGCCAAAGTGGACACAGCCTGCAAAAAACTGCTGGCTAATATGATCATGGAAACGTATTCCTTTACAGTCGAAGCCGCCAACTGATTGCTGTTTGATTTAAGATTACATGATTTAAGATTTCAGATTTTGCAGTACCTGTGCCTCCAAATCAAAAATCAAATATCATGTAATCTGAAATCTTAAATCAAATCACCATCCTTTCACCCAACGCCCACCTGTGCTTTACCTCGTTCCCACTCCTATCGGCAACCTAGAGGACATCACCCTCCGGGCCTTGCGCATACTGAAAGAGGTGGACAAAATCTGGGCGGAAGACACGAGGGTTTCCCGCAAACTACTCCAGCATTTTCAAATCGAAACGCCCATAGCGGCCTTTCATGCCTTCAACGAGCACCAGATTACATCCACCATCGTAGCGCAACTTAAATCAGGGGCCACCTTCGCCCTTGTTTCAGATGCCGGCACACCGGGCATTTCAGATCCTGGTTTTTTGTTGGTGCGGGAATGTGTGAAAGAAGGCGTCAGGGTAGAGTGCCTGCCCGGTGCTACGGCCTTTGTGCCAGCCTTGGCGGCTTCAGGCCTGCCTTCCGACAAGTTCCATTTTGAGGGTTTTTTGCCCCATAAAAAAGGGCGGCAAACGCGGTTGCAATACCTGGCTACCCTGCCACATACCTTTATCCTGTACGAATCGCCCAACCGACTGGTGAAGTGCCTCGAACAACTGGCCGAACATTGCGGCCCGGAACGCCCGGCCAGTGTGGCCCGTGAGTTGAGCAAAATCCATGAAGAAGTAAAGACGGACACCCTGGCTGGACTCATCGCATTTTACCAGCAGAAAAATGTGAAGGGTGAAATCGTCGTTATGGTGGGCGGGGTTTGAGGAGCGGTGTTTGGGTATTTATAGCTCACACCGCCAAGTTTTGCGCATGGTTGATAAAGTTGATAAGAGTTTATAACAGGTTGATTATCAACCCTTATCAACCTCATAAACCTTCATCAACCATGCACAAAACATGACGGCTCGCAGTTTATGTGTTTTTGCTTTATGAAAAATATCCTTTACATTTTTCCTCTTTTTATTTTTTTAAATAGCTGTGGAAACGCTAACGGCAAGCGCAACATAGAAGCTTTTTATTTCCCATTAAATAAACTGGAAGCTGGCAAAGTGTACGAATACCAGTCAGTGGGCAACCCCAACGACCCGCCCATGTATTGGTACTACAAATCAATAGAAGAAGGCGGCCAGCGATACCTGCTCGGCACTGCTTATGATCCTGAATTTTCGCCCGACCAATTGGTGCGGGAAGAGCGGGCCAGTAACGGGATGCTATTGGCCGACTTTTATATGTATGAAAAAGACAGCACGGGCAAAAAGGTGCAATTGCCAGCCAACATCGAGGCGGCAAATGTGTTCCCCTTCCAGGTAAATGACCCGCCGGGCGTGCTGCTTTCTTCGGTAACATGGCAATCCTTGGCGGACAGCGCCACGGTATCGCATGTACGCAACAGGCAATTTGACAAGGACACAACCGTTATTTTTGATGGAAAAAACTTGCCCGCCGTGAAATTCCTGACCCGTGAGCTGGTGGATCAGGAAACCGAAGGCCACCTGGAACTCGAATACAGTGGCATGGAAGTGTATGCAAAGGGCCTTGGTTTGGTTTTTTTCAAAAAAAATATTTCAAAAGAATGGCAAATGGCCTACCGCCTGGCCGATGTGTACGACATGAGTGCGTTTGAGCAAAAATTCAAAACGAAGTTGAGCCTGCAATAAACAAGGAAGATTACGTGACGAAAAATGAAGAAATTATACACCATTTTGTTTTTTTTGACAGCGCTCTTCAGTTCGGCAAATGCACAAATTTTCCCTCCTGATTTCATTTGTGTGAAAGGCGATTCCCTTTTCTGGGAACTGCCCAACAACACTTGCGGAGCTTTTAACAGCTACGACATTTATGGCAGCCAAAGCCCCAATGGGCCTTTTGTTCTTTTAGCTTCCATCTCCAACCCTGCCCAGACAGCCTATTACCATATCAATCCAAGCGGCGAGCAATGGTTTTTTTACCTGTTGAGCAATTACACTTGCCCAGGCGAAACAGCTATTCCCTCCGATACCCTCGACAACCGCCCGCCAGAAGTCTCGCCCATCGAATACGTAACGGTAAACGGCGACGAAGCTTTTTTGAGTTGGCAGCCCAGCCCTTCCCCTGAGGTCTATGCCTACATTATTTATCGGCAAACCTCCATCGGCGTCATCCCGGTGGACACGGTTTTCAGCGGCACCACTTATTTGGACCTCAACTCTAATCCTGGCCAACAATCCGAAACCTATCTCGTCAATGCGCTCGACCGCTGTGGCAACACCAGCATTTTTGATCTCAAACACAAGACTATTTTTTTGGAGGCCAATATCGGCCAATGCGACAGGGCCTTTTCCCTGCATTGGAACAAATACCAAAACTGGCTGGCGGGGATTGAAAAGCAGGAACTATGGGTGAGCGAAAATGGTGGGGCATTCGCTCTCGCCCAAACCCTACTTGCCACCGATTCGGTTTTTGCTTATCCAAATGTACAGGACGGTAGCACCTATTGTTTTTATGTAAAAGCCTTCGAAGGCGGCACGGGCTTCACTTCCACCTCCAACGAAACCTGCTTGACGGCTGATATTGTACAGCCAGTGGAAGGATTGTATTTAAAAAACATCAGCGTAGGTGCGAACAACCAGGCTGTGGTCACGTGGGTTTGGAACCCAACAGCGGAGGTCAAAGAAGCTCAACTGCTGAGCAGCGACCAAAATGCTGCTTATCAAGCCATTTCAACTTTTTCGCCTGTGCCGCAACCGCCCCTATTGGCGGCAGAAAACGGCATAACGGACATTTCAGATGCGGCAGGTCTGGGCAAGGTTTTTTATAAAATACAAGCACAGGATCTCTGCGATTCCATCACGGCGTCGGGCTATGGTTCCACCATTTTCCTTACAGCAATAAGCGCCCAGGGCAACTTGAACCACCTCGAATGGACGGGGTTTGACATGGAAAATTCAATAGTGGATGCTTATTCCATTTTTAAAATAACTGGCAATACCACTTCCCAAATTGGAACCATTGGAGCTACTGCTACCAGTTTCGACGCCGAGTTTGACCCATCCAATCCTGAAGATGCTGAATCCTGTTATTTTGTAGTGGCCCAACACACCGTCACGGCCCCCGATGGCACCCAAATGGCGCTGGAAAGCAAATCCAACATAGCCTGCGTGGAACAGCGGGTGCGCATTTTGGTGCCCAACGCCTTCGTGCCAGAAGGTTTTAACAACGAGTTCAAGCCATTGCTCATTTTTGATAACCTTTTGAGTTATGAAATGCGGATTTTCGACCGCTACGGGCAGGAGCTGTTTTACAGCAATATCCCAGACGACGGCTGGAACGGCGAAAAAAATGACAAGCCCCTGCCACAGGGCACTTATGTTTATATGATAAAAGCCATTCAAGCCGATGGCAGGTCAACTGAAAAACGGGGTACGCTCCTTTTGCTCCGTTAGGTGGTGTTTAAAGTGTTTGTAAATCCCATTGTTGGGTGCTGGCACTTTTTTTGCCTGATAAGCTTGCTTTTCATTTTTTCCTTCCCTTTGTTTTTCCCATTCCCATGTTCCTAAACGAGCAGTAGCTTTTCAATTTCAAAATATTTGATACCAAATCTGTAAAACCATGACTGTAAAATCCTTTAACGCCAGTTCCATCGAAGCGCTCGAAAGCCAGCTTTCCGATCTTTGCGCTGATGGTTTCAAGCCGACCGTGGCGATTGCCTTTTCATCGTTAACTTTTGATTTCCAATTGGTTAGCAAAGCTTTTGATCGGCACAGCATCGCTGTCTTTGGCTGCTCTACGGCAGGCGAAATCCTCAACGACGAGGTATATGACAATGTAACGGTAGGCCTGTTGATGGACATTGACCCACAATATTTCAGCATTTATTATTCGGAATATGGCGGGAAGGGGGTCTATCAAACCGGAAAGGAGGCTGGCCTCTTGGCCAGGGAGAAGTTTGCCAACCCGGCGCTCATCGTAGGCTCTGGCGGCGTGGCGATTGACGCCGAACAGATCGTTTTTGGCCTCCGGGACGGAGCAGGGCCGGATGTGGCCATTTACGGCGGGCTGGCTGCCGACGATCTGACATTTGTCGCCACCTCGATTTTTGACAATAACAGCGTGACGGACAACGGCATGGTCGTATTATTGCTGGATGCCGACAAAATAGAAGTGAAGGGAATGGCCACAAGCGGGTGGGAAGGCGTGGGCATGGAAAACATCATCACCAATGCAGAGGGCAATGTGGTATATGCCATCAACGACGAACCGGCCCTGGACGTGTTTATCAAATACTTTGGCTACTTCGACAATTCGGAGGTGAAGGGCAAAACCCTTAGCACCATCAGCGCACAGTATCCATTGCAAATCATCCGGGAAGACGGCACTACCGTGCTGCGGTCCCCATTGATGGGCGACGACCATACCCGCACCTTGACCCTGGCCGGTGGGGTAAGGGAAGGCGATAAGTTCCGTTTTTCTATTATTCCGGGGTTTGAGGTGATTGACCAAACCATCGAGGATTTTTCCCAATTGCGCAACAAGGCCGAAGAGGCCGATGCGCTCATCTTGTTTAGCTGCAAAGGACGGCACGCCGCCCTTGGCCCGCTCATCGAAGATGAAGTGAAGGGCATTTATGATTTTTGGAAAAAACCTATGGCCGGATTTTTCACTTATGGCGAAATAGGCCCCACCTCCAACGGCATCTGCGAATTTCATAACGAAACATGCTCATTGGTACTTCTAAGGGAAAAATAATCCAAGGCCCCCAACCCATGACAAACACTTTGATAACATATTTATGCAAGCTAATTCCAACACGTTTGACAATTTATTATCCTCGCCCAACTTACCGCCCAGCCTAAAAACAGCGCTTTGTTCCTGCGCTAAAGATTTTGAAAAGGAACAAGCAAGGCTGGACTTTCAGATGAAGCGCATTCTGAAGGACAAGTCCATCATTATCAACCTGCTCAACAAAACCATCGAAGAGCAAAAGCGGCAAAAGGACATCATCGAGCGGGCAAACCAGGAACTTTTCCGCCAAAAGGCTGAAATCGAGGCCAAAAACATCGAGCTTCAACAGCAAAAACAATTGCTGGAAGAACAATCCATGAAAATGGCCGAAAACCTGCACGAACTGGAAATGTCGTACAACGAACTGGAGCAGTTTTCCCACATCGCTTCCCACGACCTGAAAAGCCCCTTGCGCTCCATTGCCAGCTATGCCGGGCTGCTGAAAAGGCGCTATGGTGGCCAATTAGATGCAGATGCGGATCAGTTCATAGACTTTATCGTGAAAGGTGCCAGCCACATGAACAACATCATTCGTGACCTGCTTGAATACTCATCATCGGGCAAAGAGCGCTTTTTTGAAAAAACGGATTTGAACCAAACCCTGGCAATGGTCAAGTTCAACCTACAGGAAGAAATCGAAGGAAGCCAGGCTGTATTAGAATATGCCAGTTTGCCTGAAATGACCGTACACAGTTCTGGTATGTTGCAGTTGTTCCAAAACCTGGCAGGCAATGCCATCAAATTCAAATCCGACGCTGCCCCGCACATCAAAATCAGTTGTGAAAAACAAAACGACGCATGGCATTTTGCCGTGTCCGACAATGGCCTGGGCATGGAAGAAGAGTACCAGGAAAAAGCGTTTCAGCCTTTCCAGCGTGTCAACCACCTCGATAGGCCCGGCACGGGGATGGGCTTGGCCATCTGCAAAAAAATCGTGAAAATGCACAAGGGGGATATTTGGTACAGATCGCAGCTTGGTGCGGGCACCACCTTTCATTTTACTATTCCGCAAAATATTTTTTGAAAAAAATTTGCTCGGAAAAGAAACCAAAGCCTGCAAATCCGTGTAATGTGAGGCGGTTTGAACGGCTGCCCAATTTGGAAAAATAAAATCGGCGAAAGGGAAACGGATTTGACATCCTTTAAAAAAATCCCTTACATTTGCATCCGCTTTGAAAAAAGCACGTTCAACACAAAATACGGTCGGTTGGCCGAGTGGCTAGGCAGAGGTCTGCAAAACCTCGTACAGCGGTTCGACTCCGCTACCGACCTCCAAAAATTCTAAAAGCCCTTTGACATGCGATTTGTCGAAGGGCTTTTTCTTTAGGATAAAAGCTAATTTTAACACCTCCAAAATTTGAACAATGAACGAAGCCATTCAAGCCTACAACGACGCCCAAACCACAGCATACCAGGAAATCTGCAACCTATTGGGACAGGAAATAAGCCGCCACCTGCCGGAGGCAGAGAACAAGATTTGGCATGCGCACCCGGTTTGGTTCCTGGACGGCAACCCGGTGGTCGGGTATAGCAAACTGAAAAACGGTATCCGGCTGTTGTTTTGGAGCGGCCAGACCTTCGACGAAGCGGCCCTGCAAAATGAAGGCAGATTTAAGGCCGCAGAAATTCGTTACACCACTGCCAACCAAATCAATGCCGAAGACCTGCAACGCTGGCTGGAAAAGTCCCGGCTCATTCAATGGGATTACAAAAACATCGTAAAGCGGAAGGGGGTGCTGGAGCGGTTGAAATAAGTCTTGATTTTGCGATATTATATGGTGGAGCCAACACGTTGAAAGGTGGGCCTCTTCTGGATAAAGCCTAAAACACGAATTGCCCGGATTGTTGAATCCGGGCAATTCGTGTTTATATTCCTACTGTACCCAATCAGCGCTCACGCTGGTACCCCATTCTCCGATACAGTTTCCACCATCTCCTTCATCGCCTTGTCGAGGCTGGCGGCAGCGGTCAGGAAATTTTTTGGGTGAGAGAGGCGGTCAGTTTTCACGCTAAAAATTCATGGGCCGGGATGAAAGGAATAAATGTTTTTGGTCACAATGCCATTGGACATTAAGCGTGAAGGGGGGAATCGCTCACACTGCCTATCCATCTCATCGCCCATCAGCGGATAATCTTCCAGATGCGCTATTGTTAAAATCAGTGTATGGTCAGTATTGGATCAAATGTGGGCTTTCCCACCGTTTTCCAATGACTTACACATATTTTATATTAACTTCAACAATAGTGCCACATTTGTAGGGGGAGTGTTTATTAATTTGGTGGTTTATACTTTTTATATACAAATGAGAAGAATGTCAAATACAGAATCTTGTTACGCATTTTCAAATGATGCTGAATTTGAACTCTTTTTACCGAAGGCAATTCAACACAATTGTTTTTAAAACCAAACCCTTGGTATCTTTGACCCACAACCTCACTACTTTCCGTATGAACTACAGCGACAGAATCAGAGAACTGGCAAGAGCAGTGCCTGCAAAGTTGGTGGATTTCGACGAGCCAAGGGATTTTGCAAGGACACCTACACAGGCTTCTTCCAATTTCATCACCAACAAAGAGCAAGGCGATTGGGCGGAAAACCTCGTGCAAAGGGCCATCAACGAAACCGCCAAGAACCATGTCGCTGTGAAATACGGGAAATCGGATGACGTGATAGCTGGTGATGAAGGATTCGGCACTTTTTATCAGGATTTCCAAACAGAACTGGACACCATCGGAAAGCGACCTGACCTGCTGATTTTTAAAAGATCTGATTTTGATACGGCTAAAGGATCTGACATCAGCAGGCTACCCCACTACGAACTTACCGATTACGTCAAAAAAGCAATCGCAGGCATTGAAGTAAGGTCAAGCGCATTTCTAATAGACAAGTATGAAGCAGTAATGACCGAGCGTACTTCACGTTTTTGCACTTTGGCGCTCAACCTGAAGGACAAAATATTAGCCGATTACGACGACCTGCTTCAACACCAGAACCGTCGAAATTATATTGAAATTTTACAGAACATAAACACGGAAACTATCTCTGTCATCAATTTCAAGATTCCAGGCTGGCGCTCCACTGAAAGGTTATGTAGTTTAAATGAAGATTTAAAAACCCTAAAAGATGCTATAAAAGTCATCCAAAGGCGGGATTTCCTGTCCATCACGCCCAAAGTAGAAGATATAAAAGTGGTGTTCAAATGGATTGAAACCTTCAACGTGTCCCACTTCTATTTCCAGGTATTCTTCGACAAAGTCTATGGCATTTCCTTCGAGCAAATATTGAAAACCATCTCCAACCCCGACAACGAAGGGCCTATCTTTTCCATCGAGGAAAATTCGAAAAACCAGAACAAAACCACTTTCCATATTGCCTCCAAAACGGGCACTCAAATAGCCTATAAAGTGGACGAGCCAGCACACCGCAGCGTCAGGAAAGAGATGAACCGGGGCAGGCTACTGTTCTACGTCACCTTCGAGGGCGGCACTGCCTATCTCGACATCGAAAACCTGCACCACATCCTAAACATCGGAGAAAACGACTTCTAATGCAAACCATCCACCACCAACAAATTGGCAATAATATAGAGCGGGCGTACTCGCTCCAAACGCCTTTGGAGCACCGGAAGAAGTATGCCCAGTTCTTCACCCCTCCCTTGATTGCCAAATTGATGGCAGAATGGCTGCTCGGCAACCCCAAGCTACAGGAAGTCTTGGAACCAGCCTTTGGTCTCGGCATCTTCGCCAGAACACTGCTCGACCGCAAGAAAAACTTGAAAATCAAGGGCTTTGAAGTGGATTTCAAGATTTTTGAGGAAGCCAATTTCCAGTTCCAGGGCAAGGAGAATGTGCAGCTAATCCTCGAAGACTACCTATACAACGATTGGGACAGCCGCTACGATGGCATCATCTGCAACCCGCCCTATTTCAAGTTCCACGACTACGACAACAAGACTGCACTACTGGAAATCGAGAACAAGCTCGGCGTAAAACTGACGGGCTTCACCAACCTCTACACGCTTTTCCTGCTGAAATCTATCCACCAATTGAAGCCCGGCGGCAGGGCTGCCTACCTCGTGCCTTCCGAGTTCCTGAACTCCGACTATGGGAAATTGGTGAAAGCCGACTTGCTAAAAACGGGCACGCTTCGCCATCTCGCCGTCATTGATTTTGAGGAAAACGTGTTTGAAGATGCCCTGACCACCGCTTCCATACTACTGCTCGCTAAAGATGAGCATGGAGCCTCCGTCGGCTTTACCAATATCAAAACACTGGGAGATTTGGGCAAGCTGCAAACCTTTATCCAAGACTACCCCAACGGCAAGGCCGACCGCCAATACCCGCCCCAAGCACTGAACCCCAACGTGAAATGGCGCAACTATTACCAAGGCGAAAACGCCTTGAAATACAAGCACCTCATCCCGTTTTCCGATTATGGCAAGGTGGTGCGGGGCATCGCTACGGGCGACAACAACTTCTTCACCTTCAATGCCAGCAAGGCCGAACAATGGGGCATTCAATCCAAATACCTGCTGCCCTGCATCAGCAAATCGGCGGACGTGAAAGGGTCGTTTTTCACCCAAGCCGATTTTGAACAATTGGTGAAAGCCGACAAGTCCGTTTACCTGCTGAACGCCGTCAATGCCAAGGACGCCGCCGTGGAACGCTACTTGGCGCATGGTGTGGAGCAAGGTGCCAGCCAACGCTTCCTCACCGCCGCCCGCAACCCTTGGTATGCCCTCGAAAACCGCCCACCCGCCCCGATATGGGTCTCGGTCTTTAACCGCAACGGGCTGCGCTTCATCCGCAATGAGGCGGGCATCCGCAACCTCACCACCTTCCATTGCGTCTATCTCGACCTCTTCTCTGCCCCCAAGGCTGACCTGTTCTTCGCCTATCTGCTGACTGATATTTCCAAGGACATCTTCAACGACAACCGCCGGGAATACGGCAACGGCCTCCATAAATTCGAGCCAAACGACCTGAACAAGGCGCAAATGCTTGACTTGAATAGGCTGGGAAAGGCGGCGGAGGAGAGAATTTTAGAATTATATGGGCGCTGTCGCCAATCAGAATTAGACAAAGAGTTGGATAAGGTGTATTTGGAAACTTTGAATGAGGTGTTCAGGGAGGAATTTGAAAGGGCGCTTTAAGTTTTACTTTGTCTGACTCCACCATGCTTTTGGTCATTGTTTTTACAACAATATTAAAGGCAGATTAGCCTCACCGCCCCACCGGGTCACCGAACTCCTGTGCCCAATAATCGCCCATCCAAGCAGCCCCCATTTCCTGAAACCCGGCCCGCATCATGTTGCGGCAATGGCCGGGGCTTTTGCGCCACCCGGTGAACACCCGCTGCGTGGACGCATATCCCTCTGCCACATTTTCCCCGACAGCGATGTAATGATAGCCCACTGCCTTGGCCCGCCCAGCGATGCCAACCCCCGTGGAGCTATAATGGCCCATGAACCGATGGCGGCGCATATCCGAGGTATGGATAAGGGCCATCTGTTCCAATTGCTCATTCCATTGCAGCGGCGGGGCAGGCGGCATATATTGATTGCCGCACCGGCAGCCCGTGGCCCGCAGCTTGTTCACCATAGCCAGCAGTTCCGTTTTCCAGTATTCATCCAGTGAAAATGAGGCAGCTACAGGGGCGGTGGCCCGTAAGGGCAAGAAAGAAGCCGCCAAAATGAATGCCCCGGCGGTCAGGCGATTTTTTATAGCGTTTGTCATTGATTGGTGCTTTTCGGAGGGGATAAACGATGGGGGGTGGGGTTTTCTTGTGTGGATTTAAGCACTGCGATTTAAGCTGCTGTTGCTGGTGCTACATAGCGGGCTTTGACGGGTTATGAAATCTGCTAAATCGTCCATGTACTGCTTTGCAAGAACTGCGAGACTTGAATCCGGCTAAGGCAGACTTAAAATAAAACTAACTGGGGCCTACTTACTGCGGCCTGGAGGCCGCCACCAAAGCCCGTCAACAAGCATAGCTTGTGACGAGCAACGCTGTTCTTTGATGGAAAGGCAAGGAGTGCGCCAGCGGGGTCAAAGTGGATTTTGTGAACTATAGGTATCCAATGATTGAGGAACCGTCATTGGAGGGGGGCCTTCGTTTGCTCAGCCTGCCCGACATCGGTGCCATGGAACTAACCGCCATCGCCGGCAGGGGCAGAAAACGGGATTTCTACGATTTGTTTTTCCTGTTGCGCAGGTATGGTTTGGATGAATTGATGGGTTTTTACCTGAAAAAATTTGACGATGGTTCGGAGTTCATGGTTGCCCGCAGCCTGGTATATTTTGACGATGCCGACCAAGAGGCAAACTTGCGACAATTGGTGTATAAGAAGTAGGAAAGTTTTGCCCATCATCCTTCAATATTGTGTTTGTAGCCTAATTCAACGCACCTGATATAAAACACTTATTGACAATCCAGTCCCGAAATTGTTTTTATCGTTTTTATATAAAAACAGTCCGTTCTTCTTGAAAGTATAATTTAAGGCGGGCTCAAATAATATAAATATTTTTTTCCCAATCTTTTGGGAATAACCAAATGATAAAACTCCAAAGTAGTTAGTGTTTTCAACTTCAAAGGGAATATTGTTAAATTTTTCACTACCTCCAGTGCCATAAATTACTTCAGCACCTGATTCAGTGTTGAGTGTCCTACTAAAAATACCACCAATAGAAAAGAACAACCTTTGCCCTGAAAAATAATACTTGGCCAATACCGGAATCTCTAACGAGCGTATGCTGCCATTGGCATAGATGGAACTGCCTGGGCTGTGATGATTAATAAGATCCGATTCAAATATCAGCCCACCGCCATTGCTGCCAGTACCCGAATATTTAAATTTTCGTTCAGCTATTGCAATGCCTGTTTTAATCGCAAAATTTGAAGTGATCCCCAATTCTGAATTTGCGCCGTAAGATATGCTGTAGCCATTTTCGATTTCGCCACCCTTGGTGCTTTTGCTCATTGTTATGTATGGTAGGCCCGGAACAATTTCAAGCCCTAATTTCAAGGATCGGTTGGCCGGGCGCTCATTTTGTGCCATCAGGGAAAATGCACAAAAAAAAATTGCCGATGCTAAAATGTACTTTAAGTTCATAACAATTATTTTTTGGTTAAAAATCAAAACTCACTCCAGTCTGCAAATCAAGCGCAACAATGCCACCCTTGACAATAGTGGGATACTTATTAGTTTTGAACATGCTGGTGTAAATTTTAAATTCCGGGCTGATGTATAGGGACAGGTGCGGGAATAATGGGAATGAAACACCACCTCCAAAGGAGAAACCAAGTCTCCATAAACCGTCATTAAAATGCTTGCCCAACTCTTCAAAAAAAACGCCAGTTGAGTGAAAGTAGGTTCTTTGACAACAACCGTCTTCTTTGTCCAAGAAAGACCTGTAAACAAAATCTTGGGCATAAACCCTGTGATAAATGTTGGCAATAATACTGCCATTTAAATGATATTTCAGTTTTCGTTTTGAAGCCAAAAAATATCTTACAGAGACAGGTACTTCGAGAGATTTGTAAGTAAGTTTTATTTTGTATGTACCTATATCATTAGTTCCCAAAAAACTTGTAGATTGTTGACCATAAATAGAATACTGGAATCCTGTGCCTATTCCCCATTTATTCGATAAATTTCTGTAATAGTGAAGACCGTAGCCTCTGGACAAGAAAGGTTGCGTTGGAGGTTCATCTTCGATCAGATTTTTGAAATAACTGCTGCTGATCCTTTCCAAGTTTTTGAAATTGGTTTTTGAAAACCCGGTTATATAGAAAGCTTTCAACGTGTTGTCTGATGTATTTTGGGCAACGGAAATTGTATCGCTAAAAGCTTTTTGCCCCATCGCATACGATGGGACAAAAAGCAAACAGGTTGAAATTATCTTGATTATGATTTTCAATATAATATTATTTTAATATACAACCTCCACATCACCTTCCCATTCACAGCCTATGCAGCGGGGACATGGTCCATCATTGCATTCAAAATTTAAACAATCAAATTCGTCATCGCATTCACCTTCACTTGGATACCAACCAACTGTCTCGTCGTAGCTTCCTAAACACCATGGGCCTTCACAATTATTCTCTTCCCCGTTTGGATTGTTACAGTTTTTAAATTCGATCTTATAAATATAAACATCAGGCAAAGCTGGTTCTCCATTTTGAGTGCCGTCCCAAGCTAAGGAGTTAGCATCAATAGGGGTAAGCCCATCTGAACTCGTTAATTCCTTATCAAACACTTTTTGCCCCCATCTGTTCCAAACTCGCAACCTTCCCCAATAGGCATTTACTCCTTTAGCGTTGTCAGGAACATAAGGTCTAAAAAGGTCATTTACCCCGTCTCCATTTGGAGAAAAGACATTTGGCATTACAAACTGTGTCGGCCCGTAGAATAACCCATCGGGTTCAATAATAAATTCATCTTCAAGTTGGCACTCTCCAGCAGAAAGAACTTCATCTGAGTCTAGGAAGGAAACTCGTACAATCCAATTGTCCAAAGTGCTTGTAACCCTTGAAATAAATATGTTATATAGAATGTATTTCAATTCAGTATGTGATGAGTTATTACTGATCAACGTTCCTAAAAATGTTTCACTAGTAGTAGTATTTTCAAATGTTACAGTTATTAGTTCAATTGGAATTTCTTCAGTAGAAGTAAGGGTCGCAAATAATTGAAAGTTACAAAAATCTACTGAAACTCCAACCTCAGCTTTAACATCAAGGTTTTGTGCATTGAAAATCATAACTGTTTTTTGATCTGTGCATCCGTTTTCATCAATGGCAAAAACTGTATAATCATAATCTAGCGCATTAGCGTTTATTGTTCCCAATATTTCTGGGAAAGCAATATGAGGATTGTCCAGATATTGACTTGGTGTCCATTCAAAATTACAATTTGAGCAAGACACATCACCTTCGATCAAGATATCTGTAGTCTCATCCGAGCAGTTTATAATATCTTTATAATTTAAAACAGGTCCATCTACACATTTGAAAATAAAATCTCTATCAAATGTTACAGGTTCTGTACACTCGTTATCTAATTTTAGCTTTATTCTGTATGTTTTCCCACAATCAAAATCCTCGCCACCATTGATATATAATTCCGTTATATTGAACGGTGCAGTTATCTGTTCAGTAATGAACTCTTCGGTGTTATCAGGAAGAGATACACAATTAATTTCTTCACCAGAAGAAGATAATTCACACACTCTCCAATTATAACTAACATAGCCAGAACTATTCGTAGCATCAACCAAAACTTCTTGATTCTTACAAAATGCAGCTGGTATATCAAGGACAGCAACTGGATTGTTATCTTCTAATGAATTGCATAAACCGTCAATATAGGCATAACCAAAATGCTGCTTTTTCTTACAGTCAGCTGTTGTAAATACAATACACAAACGAGTACCGCTCTCAATATCTGATAAATCTATATTTTCACATCGCCAAGGAGTGTATGCTATTTTGGTACCATTTGGCCTATCAAATCTATTAAATACTTCGTCGTTCACATCTGCGGTAAATTTTTCATTTGCAATAGTTTCATCTGTACTTTCATTGAAAAGTCGCCAGGCAAAAAATGGTTTTTCATTATCATTATGATCTGCTGGATCCTCTAAGATTATCAAAAAATTAAACCTGAAATTTTGGTTGCAAGGCTGTACATCAAAACAGTATGTGAGTCTTTCTTTTTCTTTCCCATTATTACTATTACCAAGTTGAGCAATATATGTTCCTGTGCCTGGACTAAATATAGGTAGCTCTGGTATTATTGGATCTGTGTATCCTACTGAATGAATAGAATGCCTTGGAAAATCTCCTGTTGTGACAATATCTGTATTGCTTCCAATAGGATCCTCATATGTTCCTATGCCTCCAGTCCACCCTGTAAAGTCGCCCAGTTCAAAACCCCCATTCTCACAACAATCATTGTCAAAGCCTGGGGGTGCAGTCAAATAAACAGTTTTTTCACTAGTACAGCCCGAAGACAATTTTTTAATAACAATTTTATACTCGCCAGGTAATAAGTTATCAAATGTTGGGTGATTGGTGAAAAATGTAACCCCTCCATCAATACTGAAAGCAATATTTTCATCCGGCCCTGAAGCTTGGATGTAAATACTTCCGTCATAGCAAATATTGCAGGTTGGGTGACTCGAAATACAATTATTTATTATGATTGCTGCGCAATCGCTATCCTCACAATCGATCTTTCCATCACAATCATCGTCAATGCCATTATTGCATATTTCTTCATTGCCCCCGCCTCCAATTATTATCAGTTCGCTGACAACCACTGTGCCAGTACTCCCTAATTGTATCCTGACGTATCTGGTATTTTCTTGAATGCTTACAGGGATTTGCTGGCCAGAGGGTATTTGGTTTTGAATATGGTAGTAATGTACTCCAGAGGATGAAAGCTCTTGTGAAAGGTTTTTGCTTGAAAATGGTTCTTCCGAGAGCAGGATGTAGTAGTTATTCATCGCTTCACCAGTAGGATAATACAATTCGATCCGCTCCAAGTTGTAGGCTGCGCCCAAATCCAACTCAAGCCAGGCATTTTGCTCCGAAGTGGTACGGGCTGTGCTATTGGTGGATATGCTTCCGTCTATTGCAAGTGACGGAACACTGGTGAAACTGGTAGAAGATTGTAATGCAACCGTGTAGCCATTTACCACTCCTCCTTGGTGATCGCAAGGATAATCAATTTGTGCATTAGTAGTAATAGCAAGGAGAGTTGCGAATATCGCAACAACGGATGAGAGGATGTTTTTCATGATTTATTTCTTTTGATTGTTTGATATTTATTTGAAGTGAAAAAACTGTTTTTCAGTTCTTTCATAATCTAACGTCTAAAAACCAATGATCACCTTTGGACAATTAGCTTTTTGGCGATGTTACAGCGATTGGAACCCTGTATTTTTAAAAAATATAGCCCTTCATTTAGAGAAGTCAAGTCTATCACCTGTATATGCGAATCAAGCGGAAGTTGTTCCTGTTTTACGATTTGACCTTGAATGTTTGTAATTACTACTTCTGTATTGGGATCAAATGCTATTTTGTCCACACTTTCGATTGTAATGAAGCTACTTGCTGGTGTTGGCCTTATTGATATGCCAGCCTGCTCCTTGAAAATCTGTCTGTTTGGCTGCTCTATATGCACACACTTTTTTATCTTCACTAAATTTGAAATATACCCATCAGCCCGATTAGTTAAATTTCCTTCTACTTCTATATCCTTAAAAGACACGATTTTGGAATATTTCTGCGGCTGTTGTAAATTGCTGCTTATAAAGCTGGTAACCCTATATATACCATCATCCAGTTTGTTGAATTCAGCATTGAACGAAGATGTGCTGACCTCCTTTACTTTTTCCCAAACACCCGGCAATAGTTCTTTCTCTAAGGAAAAAGTAATTGAGGTATTCGCCATTGGTTTTGTCCCATTTTGCTCCAATAGGACAGCAATTGAGTTACAATTTAAAACTGATGCGCTACAGCGCTGCGCTTTAACAGTTAAATTAAGAGCTAAGGCAAGGACGAGGAGAGAGAAAATTTTCATAATTTTAAATTTAATTTAGTTTATAGTTATCTTGGATAAGATGACAACTTTGATAGTAGTTTTCGAAAATTCTTAATTTTTCCAAATGTATGGTTTTGCCTTACAATCTATTTTGTGAAATTGCATTTTGTCAAATATATGACACTTTTAAAAAACATAATAGATACACGGTCTTCTTAAATATCTATTGATACTATTGTAAGATTGCTTGTCCATTCCTGAAATCCCGGCCCCGTCCAACCCCTCCGCGCCCCCTCCCCCTGAAATTACGTCACCCTCCAACCCCTCCGCACCCTCGCCTCTTGAAATTACGTCACCCTCCAACCCCTCAGCGCACTTATCCAAGCCTTCCGCGCCCCCGTCACCTGAAATTACGTCAGTTTCCAAGCCTTCCGCACGCTCGTCACCTGAAATTACGTCAGTTTCCAAGCCTTCCGCACAGTTTGCTCAGGTTATCGCAAGGTTTTCTTGGGGTATTGCTTCATAAACTGTGTAAATTGGGGCTGAGGCAAATGAGCCTGCCACATTGTTTTGGGGCTTGCGGACGCCTACAAACAACAAAGCGGCACCCGCCGAAGGCACCGCTTTGCTGTCTCATCGCATGGTGAGGGCATCCGAAAGGATCGCCCGCATTGCCCACTCCCTACTTCAACTCCCGAATTTTCACGTTCCTGTACCACACCTTGTCGCCGTGATCCTGCAAGGCGATTTTGCCCTTCACCGTTTTACCGAAGGCCGGCATGTCTTTAAACTTGCTGCCAGCTATCAGTTTTTTCCAATCGCCGCTGGTCATGTCCACCTCCACCACTTTGCGGCCGTTGAGCCAATGCTCTACCTTGCCATTGCGGTTGATGAGGCGCACTTTGTTCCAGTTTCCGGCAGGTTTCACGGTCACATATTTACAGGCGATGAGGTCGTAGAGGTCGCCGGCACGGTGCTTTTCGATGAGGGCATCGGGGTGGCAGGCGTTGTCGAGCACCTGCATTTCGGGGCCGGTCTGCCAGCAGTATTCATATTTCGAGGGGTCTTCCACGATGTTGTAGATGATGCCGCTGTTGCCGCAGGGCGCTATTTTCCACTCCAGGCGGAGTTCGTAGTTGCCGTATTCGCCGTCGGTGAGGATGTCGCCGCCGTTGGCCGCCTGCCACCCGGCCTGGTTGCGGGCTTCGGCGTTAAGGTAAATGGCCCCGTCACGCACCTGCCAGTCGGAGCCTGCGGCCTGCTTGCCGTAGCTGTGCCAGCCCTTCATGCTTTGACCGTCGAAGAGGAGTTTCCAGCCCGCCTTTTGTTCGGACTCCGAGAGGGCATTGGCGGCATTGACCAGCGACGGGCGCTTTTCGCCCATGTTGTCCGCCGGGATGCTGTTGAGGGTGTACCAGGCTTCGGTGCTCCACAGTTCGTGGCCCTCGGCGCTCATCCAGTCGTTGGGCAGGCGGACATAGATAAGGTGCCCCGGCTTCATGCCCGCCAGTTCGAGGAACACCTTTTTGCGGTCATCCGACACACTGGCGCTGAGTACTTTGAGTTTTTCCAAATCCAACTTCGGGCCGCCATACTCCTTGGTGGGTTTGTACCACCATTGCTGCACGTCATAATTGCCTGTCTCCCAACCAGTGCCGTCTTCCAGCGGCTCGGTGAACTCTATTTCCACGCCATTGGTCTTGGCCCGCACAGCCAACATCTCGAAGGTTGGATTGCCGTTGTATTTCAGGCGTTGCAGGCCGTACCAATCGTTGCCATCGCCGTGCTGCCAGTTGCCCGGATTGCCGACGCCGCCGACGTAGAGCGCCCCATCCGGCCCCCACACCATGCGGTTCACGCCCGCCTCCAAGCCCTGTATGAAACGGAACACGCAGCCCTGGTACTCGCCGTTGATTTTTTCTACGAATACCCGCTTCACGCCGCCGTGCGTCACTTCGCCGTGTATCATCTGGCCCTTGTAGGGGCCGTCGTTGAGGGCGAGCGGGGTGGAGGGCGAATTGCCGATTTCGTCCTGTGGCAACCATACCACGGGGAGTTTTTCTTTCAAACCTTCTGTGCCAGCGAAGTCCACTGCCCGGCTGCCGTAGAAAGCGCCTTGCGTGATGTGGACGATTTTGCTGGAAGGCAGCCAGTCGCCCTGGTTGTCGGCGTTGAAAATCTCGCCGTCCACGCCGATGCCGATGCCGTTGGGCGTGCGCAGGCCGAAGGTGATGAACTCAATGCTGCCGTCTTCTTTTGAAATCTTGAAGGTGCGGCCCCGGTCTTTCGGCTGCACGGGCGCACCTGCTCCGCCGGGCAGGATGTCCGTGGCGAGGCTGCCGTAGAAGAAGCCTTCTTTAAACACCAAGCCGAAGGCGAACTCGTGGAAGTTGGAACTCACGCCCCAGTTGTTGCACAGCGCATAATATTCGTCTATGATTTCGTCGCCGTTGTGGTCCACCAGTTTGGTGAGTTCTTGTTTTTGTAAAACGTATATCTCGTCGTCCACCACCTTCAGGCCGAGCGGTTCGGCGAGGCCGGAGGCTATTTTTTTGGCCTTCATTTTCGATGGATCGCCGCTTTGCGCATTGTCTATGATATAAACGCCGCCCTCTGCATCCCAGAGGCTCACCACGAGGCGGCCATCGGAGAGGAAGTCCATGCCGCCTACTTTGGGGAAGAAGTCAGCCGGGCGTGCCTGCGACAGATCGTAGCTGGGGTGTACGCCCGGCACGGGCGATTTATCGCCGGGGACACTGGCGGCACGGCCAATGGCTACGCCACCCGCCATCTGGGGCTGCATGTTTTTGTGGTGCATCAACACGGAGGGCGGCACGATGTTGAAGCCGCCGCCCGCATCGTCGAAGCCCATCCATTGGAAGGACAGCAAATTGCCGCCGCCCGCCTCGAAGTACTCCAGTTTGAAAGGGTGGTAGCCCGCTTTGAGTGCCACCTCGCCGTCCTTTGGCTCATCGCCATGCAGGCCGTCGTGGTCAATGACGAGTTTGCCGTCAATATAGAGTTTGGAGCCGTCGTCGCTGATAAGGCGGAAGACGTAGTTGTTGTCCTTGGGGATGTTGAGATAGCCCTCTGCCACCAGGCCGAAGTTGTCCGTCAGTTCGCCAAAGTCTTGCGCCGTAGCGTGGAGTTGTGGCACCACGCCCTCGAAAAGCGCTTTTGGATAGGGCTGCAAATCCGCCAGTTTGGTCAGGCCTTTTTCATATTGATATACCTTGATGACCGCACCGGGGAACATATCGCCGTCAACGATTCCCGATTCGGCGTCCTGCAAGGGCAGGTTCTTTTCCCCTTCCGGGATGGCGGCCAGTTTGGCCTCTTCGGCGGCGTCCAAACCCATGATGTATTCCACCATGATGCGGAGGTCGTTTTCGGGCATGTCGGCGTGGGGTGTCATGGCGGCATCGCCCCAAACGCCGGAGCCGCCGTTTTTCACCTTGGCCATGAGGGTGACCACGTTGTCGGCAGTGTTGCGGTATTTGGCGGCCACGTCCACATAAGCAGGCCCGACGGTCGAGACGTAAGTGTTGTGGCAGGTCTTGCAGTCGTTGCGGGCGATGAGGCGCATACCGAGCGGCAGGTCTTCTGATTCCTCTTCGCCCACGATTTTGTTCGTGTTTTCTATCATTGGTTTTTGGGTAAAAAAAGCTGCCAAGCGGGTGCTGCCGTTCGATTTCAAGGTCAAAACGCCGTCGAGGTCGTAGCCGCTCAGGTTTTTTAATTTCCTTTCTGTGCGCTTGGCCACTTTCCAATCACCGTCGGTTTTAACTGCTGTTTCGAGGGCGATGGAACTGAGGTTGGTGTGCAGTGCCACCTGCGAGCCATCGGGGACGTTTTCGGTGGTAAAAATTCGCTCCAAACCTACTTGGCCGTTGTTGTTGGTGACGTATTCCGGCCTTTCCGAAACCTTTACCATTGTGCCGTCGGCGGTTTTCATTTCATAATGGAAAACAACGTGGCCGTCTTTGAACTCATGGCCCCGGTATTGGAACAGCGGCTCGGTTTCCTTGCCACCCGCCACGATGCGCCAGGGCTTTTCGTGCTGATTGACAAACCAGCTATTGCCCAAAGAGGAAGGCTGTGGCCCGTGCGCCGTCGTATAGACCGCCCCGTCGAAATTGACGGCCCCTTTCCAAGCTTTATACACAGCGCCTGTCTGCGTGTGGTAGGCCACCCAAAGGTCATCGTGCAGCGCCGCCGTCACGATGCGGGGCATGGAGTCGAGCACAGAGCGGAAGACCCAGGGGTCGTTCGGGCGTGTGATGGAGGATTGGTCTTTATGGCAGGATGCCAATAGCAACAATGTGAAGGCTAAAAACAGGAAATTTCGTGTGAAGAGGTGAATCCGAAATGAAAAAATCATGTATTGTTGTTTTGTGTTATTAAAGAGCGCTAAAGGTAGGAAAATTGGTTTTTGAAAGGCCAAAGCAGCCTTGCCAACTTGATCAAATGATTTTGCGCCTTGCCAAATGCTAAAATAACATGCACCGATACGGGGAAAACGCTCTACGAAATCTGGGCCATGTGCTGCTATAGAGCAGCGAGCTGTTTTAAGAAAAAACCTGAGTTCCAAGGAATTTATTCAAAGTGCTTCCTCTCATTTCTCTCATCCTCTCAACCTCTATTTTTGTCCCAAAACCATCTCCTCCCATCTTTGTTCCCCTTCCGGCAATTTCGCCTACCTTTGACCCTCATCGCCGATGTTTGCTACAATGGATAAACTCGAAGAAAACAAAGCACCCTGGCAGGACAATGACCCAACCGCCGCCGCCCGAAAAAAAGACCACATAGAACTGGCATTCCAGTCGCAGGTGGCAAAAGGGGAACTGGACGGGCGTTTTTACTACGAACCTTTGCTCGCCGCCCACCCCCCATCAAGCAGCCTTTTGCCCTTTTCTTTTTTGGGAAAAACATTGCGGGCACCGATTTGGGTATCGAGCATGACCGGAGGCACGGAATGGGCGCACACCATCAACCACAACCTCGCCCGTGCCTGCAAGGACTTTGGCATGGGCATGGGGCTGGGGTCTTGCCGTACCTTGTTGTTTAGCGACGAAACCTTGAAAGACTTTGACGTGCGCCAAATCATTGGAAGCGACCTGCCGCTGTATGCCAACCTCGGCGTGGCGCAGATAGAACAGTTGTTGAAAAACGGTGAACTGTGGCGGGTTTCCCAGCTATTGGACAAACTACAGGCCGATGGCCTCATCATCCACATCAACCCGCTCCAGGAATGGCTGCAACCCGAAGGCGACCGTTTTAAAAAACCTCCTATTGACACAATTTCCGATTTTTTGGAAAAGACTGACACCCCGTTGATTGTCAAGGAAGTAGGCCAGGGCATGGGATACGAAAGCTTAAAAGCCCTTTTCAAATTGCCCCTCCAAGCAGTGGATTTTGCGGCCAGCGGCGGCACCAACTTTGCCAAACTGGAACTGCTGCGCAGCGATCCCGTGAAACAGGAAATTTTCAGCCAACTGGCCCGGGTCGGCCACACAGCGGAAGAAATGGTACATTTGACCAATCACATAAAAGCTGAATTGGGCGAAGAAATGCGTTGCCAACAAGTCATCATTTCTGGCGGGGTACGCAGTTTCCTCGACGGTTATTATTTGATAAACAAGTTGGAACTGCCCTGCGTCTATGGCCAGGCTTCCGGCTTTTTGAAACATGCACGGGGCAACTATGAAGAACTGCACGATTATGTGGAGGCACAAGTGCAGGGGCTGGAATTAGCACAGTCGTTTTTGAAAGTGAAATAAAAAATGAGCGGCAATCACAAAACCATTTCCGGTTTTTCAAAACTGTCCAAAACGGACAAGATCAAGTGGGTAGTAAAAAATTTTTACAAAGACCCCGAACAGGTCATGCGGGAGCTGATGAGTTGGTGGCACCACGACGAGGAGCAGCAAAAACTGCTCGACGGCTTCAGCGAAAACACTATCAGCAACTTCCCGATGCCTTTCGGCATTGCACCCAACTTCCTCATCAACGGCAAGGCTTATGCCGTGCCGATGGTAATTGAAGAAAGCTCCGTGGTGGCGGCGGCATCGAGTGCCGCCAAATATTGGATGGACAGGGGCGGCTTCCATGCTAAAGTATTGGGAACCAAGAAAGTAGGTCAAGTACATTTCACTTGGTCCGGCGATGTGCGCAAGCTGGATAGTGTATTTGAAGCACTGAAAAATGAACTGCGTAAAGACGCCGATCCCATCACCACCAACATGGAAAAAAGGGGCGGCGGCATCCTCGACATCGAGCTAGTCAATTTTACCCACCTCGAAAAAGACTACTATCAACTCAAGGCGACCTTCGAGACCTGCGACAGCATGGGCGCCAATTTCATCAACTCCGTGCTGGAGTCTTTTGCCAAAACGCTGGACCGTTTCATCTCCAATCACCCTATTTTTGACGAGGGCGAAGAGCGGGATGTGAGCATCATCATGTCCATCCTTTCCAACTATACGCCGGACTGCCTGGTGCGGGCTTGGGTAGAGTGTCCCGTTGAAAAATTGGGCCCTTTCAATGGTGGCCTGGATGCCGCCGTGCTGGCAGAAAAGTTTAGGAAAGCTGTGCGCATCGCCCACCTCGATCCGCACCGTGCAGCCACGCACAACAAGGGCATTTTCAACGGCATAGACGCTGTGGTGCTGGCCACCGCCAACGACTTCCGGGCCGTGGAAGCCTGCGGCCACACCTACGCCGCCCGTGATGGGCAATACCGCAGCCTTAGCCAATGCAGCATCGAAAATGGCATATTCCGCTTTTGGCTGGACATTCCGCTGGCATTGGGCACGGTGGGCGGCCTGACGAAACTGCACCCCATCGCCAAGCATTCGCTGGAACTTTTGGGCCACCCTTCGGCAGAGGAACTGATGATGATCGTTGCCTCCGTCGGCCTGGCGCAAAACTTTGCGGCGGTTCGGTCCCTCGTGACCACTGGCATCCAGCAGGGCCACATGAAAATGCACCTGGCCAACATCCTGAACCACCTTGGCGCAAAAGGGCAGGAGGTGGAAAATGCAATGGCCTATTTTGAGGGTAAGGTCGTCTCGTTCACCGGCGTGAGGGAGTTTTTGGACAATCTCCGCCAAAAGCAAGCGATGGAAGCGCTATGACGCAGACTTTTTTTGCCAACGGAAAACTGCTCCTCACGGGCGAGTATTTTGTACTGGACGGTGCGCTGGCACTGGCGCTGCCTGTCAAATTTGGGCAATCTCTGAACGTTTCCACTGATTTTTCCCATCAAAATGAACTGCACTGGATAAGCCTCGACCACGAAGGGAATTGCTGGTTTGAGGCCAAATTTCACCCAACCACTTTGGAATGTTTAAGCACCTCGAATGAGAAAGTAGCTACCCGTTTGCAACAACTTTTTTCATTCACAAAAGCACTCAACCCTGGACTGCCGACTGCCGACTGTGAACTGAGAACTACCCTCGGCTTCCCCCGTGAATGGGGCCTCGGCACCAGTTCCACCCTCGTTTACCTGATAGCCCAATGGGCGCAGGTGGACGCTTATGAATTGCAATTCCAAACCTTCGGCGGCTCTGGCTACGACATTGCCTGTGCAGGGGCGGACGGGCCGATTTTGTACCGCTTGGAAAATGGCAAACCTCAAGTGGAAAGCTGTTCTTTCAAACCGCCCTTTTCCCGGCAGCTTTACTTTGTTTATTTGGGTAAAAAACAGGACAGCCGGGAGGGCATTGCGAGGTACAGAGGGCAGACTTTAGTCCTCAGTCCTCAGTCTTCAGTCCTCAGTTTCGAGGGAAACGAGAATCCCGAACTTGCTTCGGGACGGCAGTCTTCAATCGGCGAGATTTCTAAATTGACACGAAGGTTTTTACATTCAAAAACATTGGCTGAGTTTGAAAAAAACATCGTGGCGCATGAAAATCTGATTGCTGATACATTAGGTTTAAAAAAAGCTAAAGACTTGTATTTCAGCGACTTTTGGGGCGAAATAAAATCGCTTGGGGCTTGGGGCGGCGATTTCGTTTTGGCCACCAGCGATAAATCCCCCGAAGAAACGCAGCGATATTTCAACGAAAAAGGATTCGGCGTGTTTTTGCCGTATGACGAACTGGTTTTGTGAGAATGATGAATTATAAATGATGGAAGATGAACCAATTGGCCTTGCACCGAGCGGCTCATTTGACAGAAAAATTTTTGTAAAAAATGCCAACCAAATGGTATGATAGCAAGGTCATCCGCATTGAGGACGAGACGCCCACGACAAAGCGGTTTTGGCTAAAAATACAAGACGAGGAGATTTTTGAATTCAAGGCGGGACAGTTCGTGACGATGGACCTGCCCATCGGCGATAAACGCCGTGACCGCTGGCGCAGCTACTCCATCGCCAACCCACCGGACAGGTCGAATGTGCTGGAATTTTGCATCGTCCACTTAGACGGCGGCACTGCTACGGAATACCTTTTCAATGAATTGAAATTGGATGGGATCATCCGTTTTAAAGGGCCGGACGGCGGATTTGTTTTGCCCGAAAACATCAAAAACGATCTCGTTTTTGTCTGCACGGGCACGGGCGTTGCGCCTTTCCGCAGCATGATTTTGGATCTGCACCAGCAAGGCAAAGCGCACCAGAATATCCACCTCATATTTGGTACCCGCCACCATGATGGCATTTTGTACCAAAAGGATTTTGAAGAATTGATGGAAAAAATGCCTGGTTTTAAATACTCCGTCGCCCTGTCGAGAGAGGAGATGGTGAAACAAAATGGCCATGTTTCCAACCTGAGCAAGGGCTACGTCCACCCCATTTACATTGATATGTACAAAGAACCACGGCCCGATGTGGATTTTTACCTCTGCGGTTGGACGCAAATGATTGACGAGGCGGTTGTCAACCTTATCATCAAAATGGGATATGACCGCAGCCAGGTCAAATATGAATTGTATGGTTGATAAACTTGAACCACGATTTTCTGTTACTTTTGTGGACTGAATCTAAATAAGCAGTTGTTTTCGGCCATTTGCCAAAAGCCAACTGCCAAAAGAAAAATGCATTAAGATGAATACAGCTACCGCATCGCCCGTGATGCTTTATACCGAACAAACTCCGAATCCCGAGTCGCTGAAATTCGTGACGAACAGGATGTTGTACCGTGGCACGGCAGATTTTAGGGAAGAAGGCTTGGCCCGTGATTGGTCGCCGTTGGCCGCTTCGCTCTTCGACCAGCCTTTTGTGAAGGGCGTCTATATCACCAATAATTTCGTCACCGTTACCAAGGAATTCAACTACGAATGGCCGGACATCATGCTCCGCCTAAAGGATTCCATCAAAAAATTCATTGAAGAAGGCGGCCAAATAATCAAGGACGGTTTTGCAGAGGAAATGGAAAACCTGCAAGCCGAACACACTGCCGCACAGTTCAGTGGCGAAGACGGCGAGACGGCCTTGCGCATCAAGGAATTGATAGACACCTACGTAAAACCCGCCGTAGAAATGGACGGTGGCAACATTGAATTTAAAGCCTACGACAAAGGAACCGTGTATGTGACCATGCAAGGCTCTTGCAGCGGTTGTCCATCTTCCACCGTGACTCTGAAAGCGGGCATCGAGGGCATGTTGAAACGCATGGTGCCGGAAGTGCAGGAAGTGGTGCAGGAAATGGGGTAGGAGGAGAACGATGAACTATAAACTATAAACGATGAACTTCGTCAAAAAAAAGCGGGCCTGGTGTTGATCAGGCCCGCTTTTTTGCATTAAGGTTTCTTTTATTTTCAAAAAGAAAAACCAATAGACGCTTGAATGGAAAAGTTCCTGTCCTTGTCGTCACGGGCGATGAAAGCGCCGTTGTTTTGGCTCACCAATGAGACGTCGGCCTCCGATTTTGTTATGTCGCTCAGACCATAGTTCAACCTGCCAGAGATAAACAAACCTTTGTTGAAAAACAGCGACAAGCCTCCGACCAGCCCGGCGTCAATAGTTTTGTACAATTTTCCCCTATCTTCATCAAATTCTGCATAAGCGCCTGCCGTCTCGATGAGGGCGACATCAATGCCTTTTACCTGAATGAGTTCTTCGGACGCAGTAAACGACCCGGCATCGTCCGAGTAATAATTGAAATCCAGTTCATAATCAAAAGCAGGTACCGTGGATTGATCGATCCTCCCTTCTGAGTATTTCAGTTCGCCCACGGCGGTGGAGGAAACGAGAAAACCTATGTTACCCCCGGCGAAAAGCTCCAGCCACTGCACGGGTTTATAATAGCCCATTAATGGAATATCAATGTAGGCATTGGTCACATTGAGGCGCTGCTCCCGGGTGCCGGTGGTGTTGAAAACGCTGCCGTCGGAGGCCGTCAAGGTGTAGTAGGAAGGGCCGTTGAACTTGCGCCTTCCGCCTTTTTGAGAAAAGAGCAATTCGCCCCGCAGGCCCATCAGTTCTGTTGCTTTCCAGGTAAAAATAGCGCCCACGTGGAAGCCCGTATTCCCTGAAAAAGTTTCCAGTTCTTTGCCTGCCGCATCCGTTTCGCTATCGGAATTAAAGGAGTTGAAATTGAGGCCAGCCTTGAATCCGTAGCCAAATTCTTGGGAAAACGCAGTGCCTGCGAGGCAGCAAACAAAAAAGAAAGCAATAAAACGCAGCATAATATTTCTGTTTTTAAATCTTTTGGTATAAAACGGTGGAGCGGCCATTCGGCACAATCCTTTGTCAGTTTTTTTGTTTTCCGTCTATAAAACCGGGGCGCAAAATAACGGCTTTTATGGGAGTAAAGTATGGCTGGGCGGCCGATTGGTTGCGTGCGAACTTTCAATTAAATTAATCGTTTGTGCATATTCCCATGCCCGTATATTTGTGGGCTTTTTGGAAAGCAATCTTTTGTTTCACCACAAAAAATTTTTGAAAAATGAAAGTAGCAGTAGTGGGTGCGACCGGGCTGGTCGGCACTGTCATGATGGAAGTATTGGAAGAGCGCAATTTCCCGGTGTCGGAATTTTTGCCCGTTGCTTCGGAGCGTTCCGTTGGCAAGGAAGTTACGTTTAAAGGGAAAAAATACACCATCATTGGCCTGGAAGACGCCGTGGCGGCCCAACCGGATGTGGCTATTTTTTCAGCCGGGGCTTCCGTTTCAAAAGAATGGGCACCAAGATTTGCCGCCGCTGGCACCACAGTCGTGGACAACTCTTCGGCCTGGCGCATGGATCCCAGCATCAAGCTGATCGTACCGGAGGTGAATGCCCACGTACTTACGCCCGAAGACAAGATCATCGCCAACCCCAATTGCTCTACCATCCAAATGGTGGTGGCCCTGGCACCGCTGCACAAAGCCTTCAAAATCAAGCGCTTGGTGATTTCAACTTATCAATCCATTACTGGCACAGGCGTCAAAGCCGTGAACCAATACAACCTGGAGCGCAACGGCCAAAAACCTGCTCAGGAGGAGATGGCTTATTTCTACCAGATTTTTGAAAACTGCATTCCCCACTGCGATATTTTCCTCGAAAACGACTACACCAAAGAGGAAATGAAACTGGTGAACGAGACCAAAAAAATCATGGCCGACGACTCGTTGCGCATTACCTCTACCACTGTTCGGGTGCCAGTACACGGCGGCCACTCGGAGGCGGTGAACATTGAGTTTGAAAAACCTTTTGAAGTGGCTCAGGTGAAAAAATTGCTCGCCGAATCGCCCGGCATTATTTTGCAGGACGACCCAGCCAATAAGCAATACCCAATGCCCCTCCTGGCCAAAAACAGGGATGAAGTCTTCGTAGGCCGAATCCGCCGCGACGAGAGCATCGAAAACGGGCTGAACATTTGGGTGGTGGCCGACAACCTGCGCAAAGGCGCTGCCACGAATGCCATCCAAATTGCCGAATACCTGGCCGCCAAAAAGTGGATTGGTGAATTGGTTGAAGCCTAATTTTTGAAAAAATTTGAGCCAAAAGGCAGTGTTTGAATTTTGCAGAATTGCTTGATTTTCTGTCTTTTGGCTCATTTCTTTACCGAACGTTAGGTATTGCCCTCCTAAAATTTAGCTATTTTTGACAAAAGTCATCTACCATCCTAAAATGCCGCCTTACTTTTGGTTGTCTAAAATAATTCTAAATAAGTAAACCCAAGCGGCATGAATACTCCCATTTCAGGATTAAAAAAAGGGCACTCAGGAACAATCTCCAGTTT
Source organism: Saprospiraceae bacterium (assembly GCA_041741095.1). Classification (GTDB taxonomy): domain Bacteria; phylum Bacteroidota; class Bacteroidia; order Chitinophagales; family Saprospiraceae; genus UBA6168. The sequence goes on along the minus strand of JBGSKQ010000143.1, from coordinate 153,326 downwards.
CACCGACGATCATATTGCCAGCAAACTGATGACAATGGGCGTTCTGCCGGGCAGTTCCGTGCAGCTTATCAGGATAGCCCCTTTCAAAGGCGGCTACTACCTGAAAGTGGACGGCATGAGCATGGTCGTGCGGGAAAAAGAAGCCAGTAGCATCGTTTTGGAGGTTCATTGACCATTGAAGAAAAAGTAAAGCGACAAACGTGAATGAGCATTATTGCACTGGCAGGAAATCCAAATAGTGGAAAGTCGTCCATTTTCAACCAACTCACCGGCCTTCGCCAAAAAGTGGCCAATTTCCCCGGCGTTACCGTAGAAAAAAAGTTTGGAAAACTTCACCTGCGCGGAGGCGTGGAGGCTACATTGATTGACCTTCCAGGTGCCTACAGCCTTTATCCAAACTCCCAGGACGAGCAGGTGGTGCTGAACGTGCTGGCCAACCCTGCCGATGAAAATTATCCCGACGCCATCGTTTACATTGCCGACGTCACCAATCTTGAAAAACACCTGTTGCTGCTTACGCAAATCCTGGATCTTGGCTTCCCCTGCCTGCTGGCCTTGAATATGTCGGACATTGCGGAAAAGGAGGGAATCAAGGCAGACGTAAAGCGTTTGTCCGATTTTTTGAAAATTCCGGTCATTCCAGTCAGTGGGCGCAAAGGCACCAATATTGACGTACTGAAGGAGGGGATTACGGTGCTTTTAAATGAAAAAATAAAAGGAAATGGCCATTTTGCATTGTACGAACCGAGCGGCAATGAGCAAGAGGTACTGACAGAACTGAAGCAAAACTTTGACATTGACAATCCATACCGGGCACTGCTTTTGGCCCACCATTTTAAAAAGCTGCCATTTTTAAAGACTGCCGACAAAGAGCGCATCGAACAATCGGTCAAAAAGTCGGGCTTTCAAGACATCCGCCTGCAAATAGCCGAGACCATGCGCCGCTTTGATAAATTCACTCCTGTACTGCGGCAGGCCATCACAAAAAATAGCGATAAGACTACCTTTTCGGACAAGCTAGATGCTGTTCTGACGCACCGCACTTTTGCCCCGCTCATTTTTGTTGCCATCATGTTCCTTGTTTTCCAGGCCATTTATGCCTGGGCAGAATACCCGATGAACTGGATAGAATCGGGCTTTGCCTGGATTTCCGGTTTTGTAAAAAACACCTTGCCCGCTGGGTGGTTTGCAGATTTGCTCACAGACGGAGTGCTGGCCGGACTGGGCGGCATCCTCGTTTTTGTGCCACAGATTGCCATCCTATTTTTGCTCATTACCATCCTGGAAGAAATAGGCTACATGGCCCGTGCGGTTTTTATTTTTGATAAAATCATGCAGCAGTTCGGGCTAAATGGCCGCAGCGTGGTGGCGCTCATTTCGGGCGGCGCTTGCGCTATCCCGGCCATCATGTCCACCCGCACCATCGGCAATTGGAAGGAAAGGCTCATCACCATCATGGTGACTCCGTTCATCAGTTGCTCTGCCCGGATTCCCGTCTATGCGGTGCTGATAGGATTTGTGGTGCCGTCGAAAAAGGTGGCCGGGATATTCAATTTGCAAGGCTTGGCTTTTATGGGGCTTTACCTGTTGGGAATCGGTGCTGCCCTGATTTCGGCAGTTATTTTCAAAAAAATACTGCGTTCCGAGGAGCGTTCTTTTTTGATGCTGCAATTGCCGCCCTACCGTTTTCCTGTTTGGAAAAACGTTTGGCACGCCATCTATGAAAAAGTGAGCGTGTTCGTATGGGAAGCAGGCAAGGTAATTTTGCTGATAAGTGTGGTGCTTTGGGCGCTCGCCAGCTATGGCCCAGCCGCTGAAATGGAATTGGCAGAAAAAACTGCCCTCGAAACAGCCCGCCAGGAGAACTTGGACGAAGAAGCAGTCCAAGACCTCGTAGCTGCCCGCAAAATCGAAGCCTCCTATGCGGGGCACATTGGTAAATGGATTGAACCTGCCATCCGCCCGCTCGGTTTTGATTGGAAAATAGGCATCGCTTTGGTCACGTCCTTCGCCGCCAGGGAGGTCTTTGTGGCCACGATGGCCACCCTGTACAGCATCGGAAGCTCCGATGACGAGTCCACCGTCCACGACCGCCTTTCGCAAGCCCGAAGGCCCGAAACGGGAGAATTGGTTTACACGCCCGCTACCGCTCTCTCGCTGTTGATTTTTTATGTGTTTGCCATGCAGTGCATGAGCACATTGGCCGTGGTGAAAAGGGAAACGGGGCATTGGAAGTGGGCCTTCCTGCAATTTGCTTTTATGAGCGGCCTGGCCTATCTTGGCAGCTTGCTAGTGTACCAAATTATGGCCTGAAAGCGTTCAATTGATTAGTGATAATTGAATAAAACCAGAGTTTGGTTGAAAATTTTTAAAAAAAAGCGAACATTGAAGAAATTTCGCAAGCAATTCTTGGCTTCCTACCCAAAGTTTTATCTTTGCGAAATATCAATCGAAAATAACTACGCACAAAAGCTCGCTTGCTTATGACTTGCAACAACATTCTCGAAACGATTGGCCGCACTCCACTCATCCGCCTCAACAGGGTAACCGAAGGCCTCCGGCCTGTGGTCTATGCCAAGTGCGAAGGCTTCAACCCTGGCCATTCGGCCAAGGACAGGATTGCCCTCCACATGGTGGAAGAAGCGGAAAAAAATGGCGAATTGAAGCCGGGTGGCACCCTCATCGAGGCTACCAGCGGCAATACAGGTTTCAGCTTGGCAATGGTTGCCGCCATCAAGGGCTACCGCTGCGTGTTGACCGTGACCAGCAAGGTTTCCAGGGAAAAAATTGACATGCTCGAAGTAATGGGCGCCGAGGTCATCGTTTGCCCGAAAGAGGCAAAACCGGAAGACCCCCGCTCCTACTACAAAGTAGCAGAAAGGAAAGCCAGGGAAATTCCCAACTCCTTGTACGTCAACCAGAATTTCAATACGCAAAACTCGATGGCCCATTACTTGACCACCGGGCCTGAGATCTGGGAACAAACCCAAGGGAAAATCACCTGCCTGATAGCCAGTGCAGGCACGGGCGGCACCCTTTCTGGCACTGCCCAGTACTTGAAAGAGAAAAACCCGGACATCCGCATCATCGGTGTGGACGCTTATGGCTCTGCGCTAAAAAAGTACCATGAAACGGGCGAATACGACGAAAAAGAAATTTATTCCTACCAAATAGAAGGCACTGGAAAAAACATCATCCCGGCCAACTGTTCCTTTGACCTGATTGACAAATTCGTAAAAGTGACCGACAAGGAAAGTGCTTTCCGTGCCCGTGAACTGGCCACAATGGAAGGCATCCTGGCCGGATACAGCAGTGGCGCAGGTGTACAGGCGCTTTTGCAAATCCAATATGAGTTTACGGAAAACGATGTCGTCGTGCTGATTTTTCCGGATCACGGCAGCAAATACCTCGGCAAAGTGTTCAACAACAAGTGGATGGAAGAGCAGGGCTTTTTTGAGACCCTGGAAACGGTGGAGCCTGACGATGTGCCCGTGCCGACCGCATTTTACATGCCTACAGTTTAGGCTTTTGTTAAATAGGAAAAAAACAGCCCATAAATGCTTCATGTATTTATGGGCTGTTTTTTTTGCTGAAACCTATTAATAAACGTAAAATATAGGTTGTAAAATCAAATAGGCCATAGTAAGTGTAAAAACTACAAAAAAAATTTCAAAAGCCTTAATGTTAAATTGCTGTAAATCAAATATTTAGCTCACTTTAACAAAAGCCATATAAGTCTGAACCCTTGACAAAGGGTTGTTTTAGGCTTAAATTGCGGCACATTTTGCATAAGGCTTTCCTTTGAAAGAGAGTTAACCCCCGAAAGGCCCGTCCCACATCATTGAACTATCCAACCTAACGAACTTGTCCAAAACCGATCCCTAAACTTTCTTTCTCTTTGAAACATAAGATGAGAGAACTCTCCAGTTTATTTAAAAGAGGAACAAAACATGTTGAAACTTCAATCTAAGCCTGGCAGTGTTTCAAAAGTTGAACCGTTCGTTGAGAAACTCGTCACCAGGTACAATCTAAGCCCGGACAAGCAATGCAATATCCTGATTAGCCTGACTGAAGCCGTGACAAATGCCATCCTGCACGGCAACATGGCCGAAGAAACCAAAACGGTGAGGGTGAGGACAAAAAAAGAAAATGGCTGCATCGCCTTAAGGGTCTCCGACGAAGGAAGAGGGTTCGATTACGACAACCTTCCCGATCCAACCTCCCATGACAATCTTTGCAAATGTGGCGGCCGTGGCGTCTTTTTGATGCGCCAACTTTCCGACAACATCTGCTTCTATGACAATGGCAGTACCGTAGAAATGCGGTTCAAACTATAATTTTATAGGAACAAATTCGACCTACCAACTTCAAATGTCATCACAGCCTTTTCCTCTCGGCATTGAACAAGAAAAAGGAATTTTTTTTGACGTGGCCGATGCAGAATTTGAACTGGAAAACGAGGAGAAAATCACCGAATGGCTGGTAAAAACAATTGAGCAAGAGGACAAATCGCTCCGCTTGCTCAATTTTATTTTCTGCTCCGACCATTACCTGCTCGACATCAACCAGCAATACCTCCAGCACGATACACTGACCGACATCATTACCTTCCCATACGCCGAACCGCCCCTTGTGGAGGGCGATATTTTCATCAGCATAGAAAGGGTGAAGGAAAATGCAAAAAAATTTGATGTCAGCTTTGAGCAGGAACTGCGGCGGGTAATGGCGCACGGCGTGCTGCACCTTTGCGGTTATTTGGACAAAAAACCAAAAGAGCAAGCGCTCATGCGCAGCAAAGAAGACGAGGCCCTGGCGCTTTACGAAAGCCTTTCCCAATGAAAATAGCAGCGGATATCCTGCAAGCACACACCCTTCCTGGCTCGTTTTATCGGGACAAAGCCATGTTTGAAAACGTCAAGGAACGGGTTTTTGCCAATTCCTGGCTCTATGTGGCCGATGCCGATGTGGTAGAAATGCCTGGCGACGTGTATCCTTTCACCCTGTTGCCGGATGTTTTGGACGAGCCGCTCCTTTTGGCGATGGACAAAGAAAACAAAGTCCGCTGCCTGTCCAATGTCTGCACCCACCGGGGAAAAATCATCGTGGAAGAAGCGAGCAACTATAAACAACTGCGTTGCGGCTACCACGGCCGCTGCTTCCGCTTGGACGGGGCCTTCAAAAGCATGCCCGAATTCAAGGAAGCCGAAAACTTCCCCAGCCAGGAGGATCATTTGGCCAACATCCCCCTGAAAAAGTGGCTGGGCATGTACTTCGTTTCCCTCAACCCCGCCTTCGATTTTGAAGAAGCCATCCAGCCCATCATGGACAAAGTGGGATGGATGCCGCTCGATACCCTGCAATTTGCCGAAGAGGGCACAAAAGATTACTACATCAAAGCCAATTGGGCCTTGTACTGCGACAATTACATAGAAGGTTTCCATGTGCCATTCGTGCATCCCGCCCTGAACAAAGCGCTTGATTTTGGTAAATACGACTACGAATTGTACCGCTACTGCAACCTCCAAATAGGCATTGCCAAAGATGGCGAGCCGCATTTTAACATCCCCGCAGGCGAGCAGGATTTTGGCAAAAAAGTCTATGCCTACTACTTCTGGCTGTTCCCCAACCTCATGCTGAACTTTTACCCTTGGGGCCTGTCGCTCAACGTAGTGCAACCCCTTTCGCACGACCAGACGATGGTGAGCTTCCGCAGCTACCGCTTTAGCGGCGTACCTTTTAACCGGACGGTAAACAACTTGGAAAACACGGAAATGGAGGATGAAGCCGTCGTGGAAAGCGTACAAAAGGGCATCCAATCCAGGTTTTACCACAAGGGCCGCTTTTCACCGACGATGGAGAAGGGGGTGCATCATTTTCATCGTTTGGTAGGGGAGTTTATGGAAAAGGTTAGCCCCTATAAAACGGCAACTTCACCACCCTAGCCGCCAAGCGTTTCCCACCAGCCACAATCTGTATCTCCGAACCTTCCTTTGAATGGGCCATGTCCACATAGCCCATGCCGATAGGTTTGTCGAGGGAAGGGGATTGGGTGCCAGAGGTTACTTTACCGATGGTATTCCCGGTCAGGTCCTCAATCGGATAATCGTGGCGTGGCACACGGCGGTCGGCCACTTCAAAGGCGACGAGCTTGCGGCTTAGGCCTTCTGCTTTTTGTTGTTTGAAAATGTCGCTGGAATTGAATTCGCCCTTGTTCAGCTTGGTGATCCAGCCGAGGCCGGCCTCCAGCGGGGAGGTGGTGTCGTCAATATCGTTGCCGTAGAGGGCAAAGCCCATTTCTAGGCGGAGTGTATCACGGGCGCCAAGGCCGATGGGTTTGATACTGAAAGCTTCGCCCGCCTTGAAAATCACGTCCCACAATTTCTCCAAATCCTTGTTGTCGGCATAAAGCTCAAACCCGCCGGAGCCAGTGTAGCCCGTTGCAGACACCAACACATTGTCAATGCCCGCAAAAGTGCCTTTGGCAAAGGTGTAATATTTCATGTTTTGAAGGTCAATATCCGTCAGCGGCTGCAGGGCCTCGGCGGCCTTGGGGCCTTGCACGGCAAGCAGCCCAGTTTCATCGGAGATATTGATCATGCGGGTATCGAAAGTGTTGTGCTGGCTGATCCAGTTCCAGTCTTTTTCGATGTTGGATGCATTTACCACGAGCATAAAAGCTTGTTCGCCCTCGGAGCACATGTCTTCTGGCAGGCGGTACACGAGCAGGTCGTCCACGATGCCGCCGTTGTGGTTGGGCAAACTTGAATATTGGGCCTCGCCGATTTCAAGTTTGGAAGCATCGTTGGTGGTGACCAATTGTATGAGCGCCAGGGCTTCCTTTCCCTTTATGATGAACTCGCCCATGTGCGACACGTCGAACACCCCGACGGCCTTGCGCACGGTGTCGTGTTCTTCCCGTATGCCGGAGTAGGAGATGGGCATGTTATAGCCTGCGAATTCGGCCATTTTGGCACCGAGGCCAATGTGCTTGTCTGTCAGTGGTGTGGTTTTCATGTATTTGAAATGTCATTAGCCATTGGTCATTGTGTCATTTTTTACACCAATGATGAATGGCCATATAATGTTTTTAGAACCAATTTTTCAGACAGGATTTTGTCATCCACAAAATTGGTTTTCAACGTTTTATCCAATGACTTAATGGCAAATGACTAATGACGCAAAGCATTAGTTATTGCTGAATAAAAGTCACTTCCTGCATCACGTCGCCGATTTCCAGTTTGTGTACCACGTCCATGCCTTCCACCACTTTGGCAAAAATGGTGTAGTTGCCGTCCAGGTGGGGCGTAGGGGAATGGGTGATGAAAAACTGCGTATTTTCGGTGTGGTTGCCCGCCGAAGCCATTCCCACGTAGCCACCTTCGTCGTAATGCAGATAGGGCAGTTCCGAGCGGATGGTATAGTTTAGGCTGCCGAAGCCGTCGCCCCGGTTGCAGCCGCCCTGCGCCACGAAATTAGGCACTACACGGTGGAAATTTTTACCGTCGTAATACTTGTCCCGGATGAGGCCAAGGAAATTGGCGACCGTGCCGGGGGCAATATCAGGCAAAAGCAGCAGGGTGATGTCGCCTTTTTTTGTTTTGATCAAAACTTTGGGTTCTGGTTTCAGGGCGGTAATGGTCTTCCAGTCAATTTTGTGGTTGAAACGTGGCTTCACGCCAGTACCCGGCGATTCGTTTTTAAAATACTCCAAGGTTTTTTTCACCTCGTTGTAAGCTTCAATTTCCTGCGGCATCCGCAGTTTTTTCATGGCATTTTCTAAGATGGCCAAGCTGTCGAAGGTCGAATTGAAGCCCAATTTTGGATCCCGCAATACCTCAGCCGCCACGGCTGTCATGCCCACGTCGCCATTTTCTATGGCATCCCTGAAATATTCGCTCAAGTCCATTTTTACCCTTACGCCCCCGCCAAAAAACTGGTTGAAATTGGGCAGGCGGGCGATGCTTGCAAGGGCTTCCACGCTGGCCGTGCGCACCACCGCAATATCGGAGGGGTAGGCGGCGTCACGGATGTATTTGTAATTCCAGCCGTTTTGTGCGATGGCCTTGATGGCGGCCGCTTTTTCATAGGCATTGGGGGAGTTTTCAAAACGGCGCTTGAGTTCCCAGTTCAAGTATTTTCTTGATTCTTCGAAGGTGTAGGGAAGGTGCTTGCTGGCTGCTGCGTACAGTGCCATTTGCACTTCCCAGGGAAAACCTGGCTGTTTGGCCATTTGCCAATAGCTGGATGCATCTTCTGCTACGCCGTGATCGAGGAAAAACTCTGCGGCTGAAACTGCAACGGCAGTGTTCGGGTCGCTGAGGCCACGCAGGGCGACGGGTTTCACCAAAATATAATCAAAATTGCCCAGCGCCCGCAGGATGTTGGTGCGTACCCGGTAATCCTGTTCAATGTTGTATTGGTACAAAAGGGCGTTAGCGGCCCGTTCCGTTTTCGTTTTTCCAAGTGCTATCGCCAATGCCATGCGCACCCGTGGGTCGTCCTCCCTGGGCAGGGCAGGGGCAATCAAGCTGTCCCGGCCTTCTATTTCAATGTTTTTTGCCCTTGAAAGGTAGTTGGCACCTATTAGCCTAGCCATATCTGAATAGCGGGCATTGGTGGCAAAATCCAACATTTTGGCAGTGCCTTCCTCCGAGACGATGTCCCTCAGGGCATATCTGTAAATGCCCCAAGCCTGCCCTTCCGTCAATATCGTATCACTCAACCTGTAAGTGCTGATGGTGGCGAGTGCGCTGAGGCGGGCAGGTGTGCCGCATTTGCCAATGGCCTCCAAAACGGCTGCATTGAAAAAACGGGAAACGCCGACCGTGTCGTAACGGTCAAAAGCTTCTATCAGGTATTCTTCAGCCCGTGGGTGGCCGATTTGCCCCAAAGCATAAGCGGCAGCGGTGCTTACCTGATCAATAGGATCGTGGAGCAGATTAGCCAAGGTATCCACTGCCAAAGTGTCTTTTATCGAGGCAAAAGCCATGACCGCCATATAGCGGAAAGTGGGGTCCTTTGAGTGGAAATAAGGGAAGAGGCTGTCAGAAAGCCCACGGTCTTGCAGGTCGTACAAGTCCTGGTGGGAAGGGTTGGTAAAGTCAACATGGACTTCGGTGAGCTTGTCCTCGCTGGGCGGGACGCATTTCACAAAAAAAACTACACTGCCTATCAGAAGGAGAAATAGATGTTTGTTCATTAAACTTCTTTATGCTAACATGAAGGACTGGCACGAGAAAGGGAAGGCTATTTAATTGAAAATCAATTAATTATCCCAGCCTATTTTACCAGCCATTCAAATTTTCATTCAAAAACATTTTTGGTAAATGAAACGAATCCTGGTTCATCGTTCATCATTTATCATTCATCGTTTAAAATCACCCCCCATCAAAACCCTCATCGCCCCGCATTATCTTTTTTTTCGCACTGGTGTCACGTTTCACGTTTCCTGTGCCGAAAGGGTCTTCAAAGATGGATTCGTCGGATGGGGCGTCGTCGTCCGTGCCATCGTCGGTTTCGTCGTCGCTGTCACGGCGGTTGTATTCGCCACAGTCCAGGCCGATGCTGAGGTCGCCGCCGGGTTTTACGAAGCGGGACTTGGCGTCGTAATCGGCCTTTTCATCGTTTTCTATCCGTTTTAAAAATTCCTTGCAAAACGGCTTGGCCATGCGGCTGCCCTGGCCTTCCGCCAAGGAGAGGAAACGGACCCAACGGTCTTCGCCGCCTACCCAAGTACCTACGACCAGGCTTGGCGTGATGCCCATAAACCAGCCGTCCACATAATCATTGGTGGTACCCGTTTTGCCGCCCACCTCGCTTTTCAGGCCCATGCCGCCTGCGGCATATTTCAGCATTTCCACCATCACGTAGTTGGGCTCTTCCTGTAGTGCCTGGCGCTCCTGGTCTTCCTGTATGTAAATGGTGCGGCCGTTTTTGTCTTCGATGCGGGTGATGTAAATGGGTTTGCTATAATAGCCGTTGTTGGCGAAGGTAGTATAGGCTCCGGCCATGTCCATTACGGTCATATCGGCAGCACCCAAGCAGATGGAAGGCTGTGGCGGTATTTTTTTGGTATCAATGCCCATGTTGCCGAGCAGTTCGATGACGGGCTGTACGCTGCCCAATTGTTGCATCAAAAAGACGGAAACGGTGTTGACGGAATTTTTCAAGGCGCTGCGCAACTGCATGGAGCGGTAGGTGTACTTGCCCGTTGAGTTTTGCGGCGTCCAGTCTTTTATCAGGTTAAAATTATCGCTGCCTTTGAAAATTGTCCTCGGCACGTCCAGCACTTCAAAACAAGGCGAGATGCCTTGCTGCGCAATGGCGGTGGCATAGATAAATGGCTTGAACGTAGAACCCACCTGGCGGTTGGTGCGGGTGTGGTCGTAGGCGAAATACTTGTGGTTGATGCCGCCGATCCAGGCTTTCACGTAGCCACTTTTGGGGTCAATGGCCAAGGAGCCGATTTGCATGAACATGTGGTGGTACTTCAACGAATCGAGCGGCGACATCACGGTGTCCTTTTCCATTTCGTCGTTGTAGGCGAACACCCGCATTGGCACTTTTTTGTTAAAAATCTTTTCCACCTCTTTTTGGAAGGCCAGCCATTGTTTTTTCACGGCGTTCCATTGCTCATTTTGCATGGCACGGCGGTAACGGGCCTTGTCTGAGGCGTCCACTTCTTTGGGGAATTCGTCCTTGATCATCCAGTTGATGTTGCTATCGCTTAGCTTCAGCCCTTCTACTTCGTTTTCCAAGTCATTTTCCACGGAACCCATGAAGCGATCACGCATGGCCAGGTAGCGCTCCGATGTGCGCACCATTTGGCTGACCTTGACCTTTCGGTAGTTGAGTTCTGCCTGGGTCGTTTCGCTGGTTTTATAGTCCCAGGGCGAGGTTTTCATCCTGACGTTCCACAGGTTCCAAAAGCGTTTTTGAACCGATGCCATGTGCTGCTCCATCGCCTCCTCTGCATGTTGCTGTAGGATGGGGTCAATGGTGGTGTAGATGCGCAGGCCGTCCTTGTAAATATTGAAGGGCGAGCCGTCCGCTTTCTTGCGGGCTTCGTCGCCGACCAGGATTCGGTAGGTCAGTTCCTTGGCCAGTTCGGAGCGGAAATACTGGGCGAGGCCCTGCGTGTGCGTCTTTCTTTTGAAATTGGAAATATCGAGCGGCAACACTTTGAGCGAGTCGTACTCCTCCTCGGTCAGGATGTTGTTCTTGCGCATTTGATCCAGCACCACCGAGCGCCTTTTTTCCGCCACAGCCAGCTTGCGCCTGGGGTTGTAGAGCGAGGGGTTTTTCAACATGCCCACCAACATGGCTGCCTCCTGCACGTTGAGCGAATCCTGGCCTTTGGCAAAATAGGTCTCCGCTGCCGCCTTGATGCCGTAGCTGTCGTAGAGGAAATCAAATTTGTTGAGGTACATGGCGATGATTTCCTCCTTCGTGTACTTGCGTTCCAATTGTATGGCAATGATCCACTCTTTCAGTTTTTGCAACACCCGTGTCAGGCCGCTGCCTTTTGGGCCGGTAAAGAGCAGTTTGGCCAATTGCTGCGTGATGGTGCTTGCCCCGCCAGAGCTTTTGTCTGCCATCAGGATGGTTTTGAAAAATACCCTTCCCAACGCCCGAAAATCAATGCCGCTGTGCCCATAGTAGCGCTCGTCTTCGGTGGCCACCAGTGCTTGCTCGATGTAGGGCGACAACTCGTCAAAATCCACCGGTACCCTGTTTTCGATAAAATAGCGGCCCAGTACGCTGCCGTCGGCGGCGTACACCTGCGAGGCTTCTTCGCTTTTGGGGTTTTCAAGCTCTTCTGTATCTGGGAGGTCGGAAAAGGAAAGCAGGAAAAAGGTGAGCAAGGTGCCCAAAATGGCCAGGAAAAGCAGCCGCCACATCCACCTTACGATGTTTCGGTAAAGTGGCATTCGTTCGTTGCGCATTTCTTGCGGGGTGAGTCTGGACATCGCTTTCGAGTATGTTGTTCAGTTAGCTGCTGCTCGCCTGTTGGGCTTTTGGCTCCAAAAATTGCGGCAGCAAAAGTAATAAAGGAAATCGGGAGTTTGCCAGCTAAGCATCGTGTCGGCAATAACTTACCGATTTGGGCGGCGTCTTTTTCCCGATGGCTTCGTTGTCAAAACAGTTGCGTAGCACCACTCCCGACGTAAAGTACGGGACAAGTTATGCGCCTGTTTTCCCGCCTCGCTCTCAGAAAAAATACGCTCGCCGAAATCATCAACTTATTGCCGATACGATGCTATGCAAAAACTGATTGTCTGCAAGGGCTTCAGTGCGGCAGGGTTTGGGGGGATAATGTGCTACCTCCGTGCTTGGTTCGTGGCTTCCTGTAAAATTAACGTCACGATCGGAAACTTTCTTATTTGGAGTAAACAAACGGCCCAGGCTTTTCGTTAAGCCCTTCATCGTTCACTTTTAAAATTTCCTGCCAAATGACAACCACCATCCCAACACAAGACATCCAGGCAAAAAACTTCCCGCCCCGGGGAATTCCTACCCAGGTTAAAATCATCACCACGGAAAACTCAATGCTGCAAGTGCGCTTCCTTTCCACCGAAAAGCAGGTGGAGATGAATCCGAACGAGCTGGTGCGGCGGGTGGAAGAGGGGGTTTTTGAGTTGGTGGAGTGAGGATTCTAACTATTGGTATTTAAAGAAAAAAGGCCTTTTCAGTTTTAGCTGGAAAGGCTTTTTTTGTTTCTCCAACCCCAATCCGCACACCGTTCCCACGGTAACGCTTTTTACGGTTGATGCTCAACAGCGCCAATATTAAGTGGGTCTGGTAAATAGGTATTTTACAAAGCGGCAGTTCTACAAAAAAGCCTAAATTTGGTGAAAATTAAAAGTTATGAGCCTTGCATTGGATAGTCGCATCGAAATCAATCACAACATTAAAGGTGGGAAACCCTGCATCGCCGGGCGGCGTATCTCTGTGCAGGACATCGTCATCTGGCACGAGCGGATGGGGATGGTTGCTGATGAAATCGCTTCTGAATATGACCTTTCATTGGTGGAGATTTATGTTGCCCTGGCATTTTATTATGCAAACCGGGAGGTGATTGATAGGTCTATCAAAGAGGATGAGTTATTTGTTGAGGCTTTGAGGAAGAAAACACCGTCCCTTCTACAGGAAAAACTTCGTACACTTGGCAACTCCCATTAAATATTACACGGACGAACATATCCCCAAGATCATCATTAAAGGCTTGCGGGCAAGAGGTGTTGAAATACTAACTTGTCAAGAGGCAGGCCTTCGGACAGCCAGCGATGAAGAACACTTGGCGCATGCCAAGCAATTAGGCCGAGTTATCTTTACTTACGATGCTGACTTCTTGCGCCTACACGCTCAAGGGGCGGAACATCATGGAATTGTTTATGCTGCCAAACAGGAAAGCATTGGGGAACAAATTCGAAGTCTCAAACTTATTGTTGATGTGCTGGATGCGGAGGAAATGGTTGGGATGGTGGAGTTTATTTGATGAATTTTCCCAGTTGGTGCAAGTCTTTGCCTCGCAGTTCCAATGAATTTTTAGGAATAACAAAAACCGATACCAAATCTTCTCGGTATCGGTTTTCGATAGGAATATTATCTTTTTATCTGGCTCTTACAGCTTCACCATCCTCACCGCCTTCCCTACCTTGCCATCCACCACCAAACGCAGGAAATAAACCCCGCTCCCGGACAGTTCGTCGCCGAAAGCCACTGTGCCGTTATTGGCACTTAACAGGGCGGTGGCCACTTGCTGGCCCAGTACATCGAACACCGACAGGCTGGCGTCCCGATAGCTTTCCTTCAGTTCGTATTTTACAAAAACCTGCCCAGCAAATGGGTTGGGCGTGGCGACCAGGGCATAGCCGTTTTCATCCAAATCAATGGTGCTGGAAGCGGATACAGTGATGGTCTGGGTGTAAACGGAGAAGCCGCAGTCGTGGGTGACCGTGAGGGTCACCTCATATTCACCGGGCCCGGCGTAGGTATGCACAGGATTTTCTTCGTTGCTGGTGGTATTGTCGCCAAAATCCCATTCCACTGCAGTGCCGCCCGTGGAGTTATTGGTAAAAGTAATGGTCGCACCAGCCTCTTCGAAGGCAAAGCTCACCTCCGGCCCAAAGCAATTTTCCTGCACAAGGAAGGCGTCAACGGCTGCTTCTACCAAGTGGCCGGAGCCGGGCAGGTCGCTTGTTTCAAAAATGACTTGCATATTGTCGGTCAGCGTGATGAGGTCGGCCAAGTGAAATTCTGATGATGGGTTCCAATTGGAATTGGAAGTGCTAATGGTTTCAAGTATTACTTCGTCCGAGCCATTGGTTACGCTGATCACGAAGAAATCGTTTGGAGTGCCATTGCCGCCATCATTGAAAAACCACGAAGAATAACTAAGGACGGGGTCATTGAAATTACCAAGTGACATTACCGGGGAAGTGAGGGTCACAACGCCGTTGTCAACATCGTCGGTTCCAGCATCGCCTCCATCATTGCCTGTCACGTAACAAAAGTCGCCTAAGTCGCTTACTACATCCACTTCTGGGTTCGAAGTTTTTCCTTCAAAAACGGTACCTTTTGGTTCGCCCCGCTCCCATTGGCCTGAACCAGCAGAGCCGGAAATGATCCAATTATAATCAAGGATAAAATCGTCTTTGTACGCTCCCTTGTCTAATGCAATCACCAGCGGTTGGGGCGTGGCCGCATCCACCACAAAATTGTTGATGACGGTGTATTCATAGCCCCATGCGCCAGCATACAAAGTGTATTCACCTTCAAACACATTGGCCAAGGTGAAATTTCCATTGGCATCGGAGGTAATCTCAAAGTTGCCCTGGCCGTTCTGCAACAAAATTTTTGTTCCAGGCAGCGGGGCGCTATTTGAAGATTTAATCGTTTGGCCAGCCAAGGTGTAAGAAATAATCGGGTCGAGAGCTACATTCAAAATGGTCAATTCGCCATTTTCCAGCGTGGCGGGGACGGTTTTTGGATAGTAGCCATTGGCCGAAAAGGTCACGTCAAAAGTGCCGGAAATAGCCTGGCCCGTTTCATAGTGACCATTGAGGCCAGTCGTGGCGAAATTGGCCTGTGGGCTATCCAACATTTCCACTTGCGCCCCGAATATATTGGCACCGGTGACGGCATTAGTCACTGTGCCTTCCAGCCAGCAAGCCCGCACGTAGTTGGCTCCGCAAACAAAAAGACCGTTTCCAATGTCTGTCAGTAGCACAATGCCCGAAGGCAGGAAGGGATAGGCGCCCCAAGCTCCACTAAAGCCGCCGTTGCCGCCCAGGAAAGTGTCCCAGTTGCCCACTTCGATGAGGTTATCTGGCTTGGATGCGTCCACGATGACACCGCCATCCGTGTAATAGGAAATAATCAGCCAATCCTGCCAGACGTGGACGTTGTGTGGAATAACATTTGCGCCCATCGTTGAAATTGGAATGAATTGATCCAATTCAACGATATTGTCCAAATCCGAAATGTCATAGGAACCAATCGGGGCATTGCCCTGCTCGTCCGTAGTGAATAGGACATTGCCATCATCGTTCAACCATGTATTGTGGGTAAACTGGAAAGGCGTCAACTGCGTGGCCAGCAGTTGAATGCTGTTTTTATTGGAAACATCGTACACGGCAAACTGGCCTTCGTAAATTTCGGAGGCGTACATGCGGTTGTCCCTTACGTAAACATCATGGGAATACACCGCCGGGGCCGCTGCTACGAACTGAGGCGAGCCTGGCGTGGTGAAAACATCTACGATGAGCATTCCGCCATTGTTGATGTTTGAGCCAGCCAAGTAAGCATAGCCAAATTCATCAATGTAGATATTGTGGGAACGCTCGTATTGGCCCAAACCGGGCAAGTTAGGGGCATAAAAAGACGCAGTGATATTAGCTGGCGCACCGCTCAAATCAATGACGAGGAGGCCATCATTGTTGCCGTTATCGGCGGTTACATAGGCAAAGTGCCCCCAGGTTTTAATATCCCTCCAGGTAGAGTTGTCACCAGGGAAAAATGCCACTTCCACTATATTTTGCGGATCGGCCAAGCTGACAACGGATGTCCCAGTAACTGTACCAACCAGCGCATATTCAGTACTATCATCAGGATCCACCCAGCCCCAGATGTCGTTGAGGTCTTGTGAATAGTCTTTGGAGTCGAGCAGGGTCATGTTGAGCTGTGCAAAAGAAAGCGCAGCACAACAGGCCCACACTAGCGTAAGAAGAGTTTTTTTCATGACAGGAATAGTTGTTTTGAAATTTGCTTGAATGAAGATGTAAAAGAAAGGCATGGCCCCTAAGGGGCGGCAAAGATAGTTTTTTTGAAGCCCCGGCCATATTGAACCACTGGAAATGGAATGGGTTTGACAAATGGCCCGGCAAGCAGCATTTTGCAATTTGAACAACAAAGAAGGCTTGGCCTTTCAATAAGCTTTCACGATCTCATAAGCCTTTCCCAGTTTGTCGTCCAGCCGGAAGGCCACGAAATACAGGCCAGGAGCAAGGTCGGGCCGCAATTCCAAGGTGCCCCTTTCACTGTTCAATTCGACCTCCTGCACCAATTGGCCCAAGGGGTTTACCAATATCATGGACAAAGATTTATAGCTTTTTTCCACCTTGTAGTCCACCATAAAATGGTCGTTGAAGGGGTTGGGATAAATGCGCATTTTTACTAAATCGTCTTGCAGCACAAAGCGGTCGTCGGGAAAACCTTCGGCGAAAACGATATTGTCAACACTCGCTTCCATGAGGTTGTCGGACCCTGCCCGGTCGGAGATGTGAAAAATCAGGCGCATGTCATCCGTCAGTTCCAACAGTTCGCTGATGTTGAAAACGGGCGATGACTGCCACACCTGCTGATTATAGATATCGGGGGTCATTTCTTGCAGTACCACCGAAGTGGTGCCATTGCTGATGGAAACGATCATGGTATCATTTGGTGGCGACTGAAACCATACATCGTAAAACCAAAAATCAAAGGACAGCAAGGGCCTGTTGTAACGGCTTCGAAGTTCCAGCGGAGGTGAGGTCAGGATGGTCGAGCCGTCGTCCACTTCATCTTCGTAAGGGGTGTTTCCCTCGTTTCCAGTAATGTAGGAACGGTTGCCACTGTCCTTGGGAGAGTCGGTCGCTGCGTTGACGATTTCAACATTGATAAATGTGCCTTTTGGAATGCCCCTTACCCAGTGGCCGTTGGTGGCGTCGCCGCTGACCGTCCAGCCCAGGTCAAGGTTGAAATTGTCTTCATAGCCAGATTCCAGTTGGAAAACCGTGTCCGCATCGGCCAGCATTTGTTGGTCCACGGTGAAATTTTTATAGCCCCACTTTCCCACAAAAATCTGATAACTGCCTTGCAATACTGCAGGCAGCACAAAATTGCCTTCCCCGTCCGTTTCTGTTGTGTGGGAAAAATCGCCGTTTTCCATGAGCACCATTGCTCCGGCCACAGGTTCCCCCGTCTTTTTATCAAGCACCTTTCCGCTCATGCGGTGGGGGGGCAGCGGCTGCATTTGGGTATTCAAAACAGTCAGCTCGCCATTGGCCAGCGTAGCCGTCAGCAATTGCTCGAAATAGCCCTTGGCTTTGAATTTTACCTGAAATTCCCCAGGCGTCACCTGTCCTGTTTTATAGTTGCCGGAAATGTTGCTTTGCGCCGGATTGGGATCGGAAGACTGTATTTCAACCAGCGCATTGATGATGGGTGCATTGGTGGTGGCATCCGTTACCTGGCCTTCCAGGTAGCAGGCCCGCTGATAAGTGGGTTTTAAAATAAACAGCCCCAATTCAATGTCGCTGATGGCTATCAGGCCTGAAGGGAAAAAAGGGTAGGCTCCCCAATCGCCATGATAGCCATATTCAAAAGCGATAGTTGGGTCAAAATGGCCTACTTCAATTAAATTGCCGGGGCGGTCGGCATCCACGATCCGGCAGCCATCGGTGTAGTTTGAAATGACCAGAAAGTCGTCTTTGACATGCACGTTGTGGGGAATGGCACCTTTCCCAAGGGACTCTGCCGGGCGGTATTCGTCCAGCAAACGGATATCGTCAAAGTCAGAAATGTCAAAGGAGGAAGTCGGTGCATTGGCCTTTTCGTCCGTATTAAAAAGCGTTTTCCCATCATCTGATAGCCAAACGTTGTGGCTGAACAAAAAAGGCGTATGCTGCCGCCCCAATAGCACCGGGTTTGATTTGTCGGATACATCGTACACGCTGAATTGCCCAGCGTAAATTTCTGCGGAGTATAAAATATTGTCCCTTACATAATTGTCGTGCGAATAGACATCAATTCCATAGCCGCTAAACTTGGGCGTCCCTGGTTCGGAAAATACATCCAAAAAGACCACGTTGCTCGATTTGGTATTGCAGCCTGAGAGATAGGCATATCCAAACTCGTCAATCCAAAGATTGTGGCAGGTAAATAGCGTATCCGACTCTCCGGGCAGCACAGGTTGCCACCTGTACCAGGCCACATCATCGGGCAGGTTGGAGAGGTCAATCACCAATACGCCCTCCTTGCTGCTTTGCTCGTCGGCCACCACATAAGCAAAATGGCCCCAGGTTTTCAGGTCACGCCAGGAGGAGTAATCGCCAGGTATGTACTGTATCTCCACCGGGCTGGCCGGGTCGGCCAGGCTGACGACTGACACGCCGCTGCGCAGGCCCATTAGGGCATACTCGGTGCCGTCGGGCGCGGTGTAGCCCCATACATCATTGGCCAGGGAGGGGTATTGTAAATTGGAAACCAATTCCAGGTTTTTTTGATCGTATTGGGCAAAAATTGGGGATAAGCCCATGAACAATAAACAGATGGAGATAATTTTTTTCATAAAATAAAGATTGGCAATGGGCAGTCAGGCATTGCAAAGTAAAGATTTTTGTGCGGGTGGTGCTGTGTAATGGGTGGGCTTATGCGTGGTTTTGTCTAAGGAGTGCTAAAATGAAGCTTTTGCGTGAAAATCCAAACACCCCCTGGCACAAGCAATTTTTTCAATGTGGCAATTGTAAAATTTACTTTGCAAACATGCTACATTTGGCCACCGCCAAGCATTTATCCAACTATGTCCATCAACATCCTCGACGGCGTCCATCTCGACGACATCTCCGTTTCAAAAGAAGCACGGGAACTCAGCGATTGGGTGCGTGACGGCTCCCAAAAACTGGTGGATCGTATTGGCTATTTCGAGGATATCATCAGCCTCGAAATCGGCGATACCTCCCTCGCCCGTGCCAGGAACATCGAAAGGGAAACAAGCCTGCGCCAGCTTTACCTCAAATTCGAAGGCGGCAACCCCACGGGCACACAAAAAGACCGCATTGCTTTCGCACAGGTACACGATGCTCTGCGCCGGGGCTACGATACCATGACCGTGGCCACTTGCGGCAACTATGGCGTAGCGGTGGCTTTGGCCGCCCAGTTGGCCGGGCTGAACTGCATCGTCTATATCCCCGAAAGCTACCACACCGACCGTATAAAAGAAATGGAACTGGTCGGGGCCGAGGTCAGGCGGGCCCCCGGCTCTTATGAGGACACGGTCGTTTTCTCCAGTAAAAAAGCCTACGAAAATGATTGGTACGACGCCAACCCCGGCGGTCAAAACACCGCCCTGCAACTTATCGCTTACGCCGAAATTGCCAATGAAATCTACGACCAATTGCGGGACGCCCCCAAAGCCGTTGCCGTTCCCGTGTCAAATGGCACTTTGCTGGCGGGCATCTATCGGGGCTTCGTGACCCTGTACAAACGGGGGCGCACCTCCCGCATCCCCAAAATGATAGCCGCATCCTCTGCCCACAAAAACCCCATCATTACTTCTTTCAAAAAGGGCCTCGACTACTGCGAAGACCTCCGCCCCGAACAAATCAAGGAAACAAAGGTCAACGAGCCACTTATCAATTGGCACAGCTTCGACGGTGCCGAGGCGCTTTGGGCCATTCAGGAATCAGGCGGCACTGCATCGCATATCAGCGACCAAAAAATGCTGAAATATGCCAAACTACTGGCCGAAAAAGAGGGCCTCAAAGTGTTGCCCGCTTCCACCGCCGGCCTGGTCGCCCTGTTGGAAATGCAACTAAAAGAAGCGTTCGAGCCAGACAGGTTCGTGGCTGTTTTGACAGGTAGAGATTGATGGCTGCCTGCCTGCCGACAGGCAGGAAGCCATTTAACCATTTGATTATGAAAAAACCACTTGACGGAAATGCCCTCGTCTATTGCCAGGGCGCATTCAACACCCCGAACGGCAAGACCGCACACGGCTTGGTGCGCTTCACAGAGCGTTACCATGTGCATGGTGTCATTGATGAAAAGTATGCCGGACTGGACGCAGGCGAAGTGCTGGACGGCAAACAAAAAAACATACCCGTTTTCGCCAGCATGGAAGAAGCGTTGGCGGAAAGGGGCAGGGAAGCCCAATACCTCGTCATCGGCATTGCCCCTGACGGCGGGAGGCTGGCCCCACATGCCCGGCAAGATGTTAAAAAAGCCTTGAAGCACGGGCTGCATGTGGACAGCGGCCTCCACGATTTCCTCTCTCACGACCCCGAAATCGTTGCCCTGGCGCAAAATCACGGTTGCCAAATCCGTGACATCCGCAAAACGCCCGACCGCAGCGAACTTCATTTTTTTTCTGGTAAAATAGAGGAGGTGGACTGCTTGAAATTAGCCATCCTCGGCACCGATTCGGCCATCGGCAAGCGCACCACCGCCTGGATCATCGTCCACGCCTTCCGGGCTGCCCAGATGAAGGCCGAACTCATAGGCACCGGCCAAACCGCCTGGATGCAAGGCGCCAAGTACAGCATGGTCATGGACTCGCTCATCAACGACTTTGTTTCTGGCGAAATAGAACATGCCGTCCACGAAGCTTGGAAAAACGAACGGCCCGACGTCATCGTCATCGAAGGGCAGGGCAGCTTGATGAACCCTGCCTACCCCGGCGGTTTCGAAATATTGGCCGCAGGCCGACCCGATTATGTCATTTTGCAACATGCGCCCAAACGCCTGGAATACGACGGCTTTCCCGGCTACCCACTGCACCCGCTGCCAGAGCAGATCCGTGCCATTGAAATTATTTCGGGTAAAAAAGTCATCGCCGTCACCGTGAACCACGAGGATATGCGCCCTGAAGAAATCCCTGCTGCCTGCGCCAAAATCAAGGACGAAACGGGCCTGCCCGCTTTCGATGTGCTGGTGGACGGGGGCGAAGGGCTGGTGGCGGTTTTAAAGGAAAAATTGAAATGAAAATAACCCAACTCGAATGTTGGCCCATCGAACTGCCGCTCGCCGAGCCTTACAGCATCGCTTACGATACCATTGACAGGTGTGTAAACATCATCATTAAAATTGGCACCGATACAGGATTGACGGGCTGGGGCTGCGCCTCTCCCGATTTGCACGTGACGGGCGAAACACCGCAGGGCGTCCTGCACGATTTTGAGCAAGCTATTGAGCCTTGGCTAAAAGGCATGAACCCCTTCCGCTACACGCTGATAGAGAAGGGTTTGCAACAGGTTTTGCCCAAAAGCCCCTCTGCCAGGGCAATGGCTGACATGGCCATTTACGACATCATGGCCAAGCAGGCGCAGGTGCCGCTTTACCAACTGCTCGGCGGCTACCGGGAAAGCATCCCCACTAGTGTAACCATCGGCATCCTATCCATTGAAGACACGCTCGCCAAAGCCAGGGATTTTATCAAAAAAGGCTTTTTTATCCTAAAAATAAAAGGCGGAAAGGATGTGGAGGAAGATATTGAAAAACTAATAAAACTGCGGGAGGAGATCGGCCACGCTATCGAATTGCGTTTCGATGCCAACCAAGGCTACACCGTGGAGCAGTCGGTGCGTTTCATCAAAGAAACAATGGACGTGGGCATCGCCCTCTTCGAACAACCGACAGCCAGCGGAGCGACCGAACTACTCGGTGAGGTGACTTCCAAAGTGCCCGTGCCGGTAATGGCCGATGAGAGTTTGCTCAGCCTCAAAGACGTTTTTCACCTCACCAGCAACGACTGGACGGATACCATCAATATCAAACTGATGAAAACGGGCGGCATCACGGAGGCGCTTCACATCAATTCAGTGGCGAAAGCGGCGGGCGTGGAGGCAATGGTGGGCTGCATGGACGAATCGGCCTTGGGGATAGCGGCTGGATTGCATTTTGCACTCGCCCGATCTAACGTCCACTTCGCCGACCTGGATGGCCATTTTGATTTGTTGGACGACCCCTTTGCAGGGATGGTTATTTTGAAAAATGGGGTATTGTATCCAGCGGAGGGAAATGGCTTGGGCTATTGAAATTTACGATTTTACGATTGAACCCAATCGTAAAATCGTAAATCGTCATTCGTACATCAATTTCCTCCCTCAACCGGTGTCCCTTCCTGGTATTCCACCTTCACCGGCTCGTCAATTTTCACCACTTTCACCTCCGTGCGGCGGTTGTACTGGTGTTCTTCTTCGGCACATTCGACACCCTCTTTGCAGCGGTTGCGGATTTGCGATTCGCCATAGCCAAAGGCTTCGATGCGGTGGGCCTGGATGCCCTTTTGGATAAGGTAACGGCGGGCGGATTCGGCCCTTTTCAGGGAAAGATCTTGGTTATAAACCTCCGTGCCACGGCTGTCCGTGTGTGCGATAAGCTCAATGTTCATACTGGGGTATTGCTTCATCAACTGGGCGAGGGCGTCGAGGTCACGGGCAGCACCGCTTCGGATAATGTACTGGTTGAAGTCATAGTAGATGTTCTCCAAGACGATGACGCTACCCTCTTTGATGGGTTCTTTTACTATTTCGTTGTTGAGTGGCTTTAGCCGCACGGTCACTGATTTTTCAGTAAAACCGCTGCCCGTGGTGGAGACCTTGGCCATGCCATTTTCATAGCCTTCTTTTTCAGCATAAACCGTGTAGTCGCATTCCGGCACCAGGCAATAGTCGAACTGGCCCGTAGCGCCGCTGCGCAAAGTTTGTTCTGTTCCCTGAGTTTCATTCACAATACGGACAAGGGCGTTGGCCACGCCATTTTGATAGCCGTTGATGGTAACCAAGCCGCTCAGTGCCGCACAACTCCTCGAATTCATGGGCACACGGATGGTTTGGGCAGCCGTTTCACCCACCGTAGAGTGCATCACTTCGGCGCTCTCGTAGCCTTCTTTTGTTACCAAAACAAGATAGCTTTTGTCCTGGCGCATGCTGGTCAGCGCTTCGCCACTCACCGTGGTGAAAATCGTCGGTTCGGGCAGGTCGCCTTCATTTTTGCGCTGCAATTTCATCACCATGTCGCCTTTTTCCCCTGGCAGAAGTTGCACGTCGTAATAGTTGTTCCCTTCCACAAAACCATCTTCCGTGCGCTGGAAAATACGGATGCCAGCGTTCGGGAGGCGCTCATTGGTGCGGGCATCGAAGGCAACGATCATGGCACTGAGCATCACCGCTTCGCTGTTGATGATCGGCATGGCAGATTCAAACATGTAGATGTCATCCTCGCCGCTGCCATCGGGGCGGTCAGAGGAAAAATAGCCCTTTGTCCCTTCTTCATTTAGGATAAAACCGAGGTCGTCCTTCGCTGAATTAAATGGGGTAGCGAGGTTTTTCAGCTCGCCCCAGGAATTGCCGCTGATGTCAATGGAAAAAATATCGAGGTTGCCGCTGCCAGTGTGCCCATTGGACGAAAAAAACAAAGTGCCGGTCTCGTGCAGGAATGGGAACACTTCGTTGCCAGTGGTATTGATGTCGGCCCCCAGGTTGATGGGTTTCGACCATGTGTCGGCCTTTTTTTCTACATAATACAAATCGTAGCCGCCATAGCCGCCCGGCATGTCGGAGGCGAAAAAGAGGCGGATGCCATCTTTTGACAAAGCGGGGTGAAAACAGGTGTACTCGTTGCTGTTGAAGGGCATTTCCTGGATGTTTTCCCAATCGAATTTGCCACGCCTGGCTTCGTAAATCTTCATTGGCACCTGCTTTTTCGTATTGGCTTTTGGGATGCCGCCTTCCAGGTTGTTGCGGGTAAAATATATCGTGTTGAAATCACGGCTGAACGAGACTGGGCCTTCGTGTACCTGCGAATTGATGGACAGGGAAAACTCCCTGGGTCTGCTCTGCGGCAGCCCGAATTCATCGGTTTCTGAAAAAAACAACTCAAAAAAAGGCTTGCCGGTCTTGTCGTCTATCGGCCCGGCCTTGTGAAAAGACACATACACTAGCCCATTTTGGTAAAAAGTTGGGGAAAACTCATTGCTTTCCGTATTGATACCACTGGCATTGCTGAGCTTGACGCCGCCTTTTTCATAAATTTTATCAGCGCTTTTTGTTTTTGAGCTTTGCTGTTGCGCCGATAGGCAATAGGGTAAAATGGAAATGAAAAAAATCGAAAGGAAATATTTCATGGCAGGTGTCTGGATTTGTGGTTTTCGTAGAGGGGTGGTGATAAAACTTGAAAGTAGAAGGGTTTATTATTGTTTCATGGCTTCAATGTTTCATTGTCATTTAGCATAAACTATGAGACAATGAAGCCATGAAACAATGCCATCATCAAAAGAACCTCGGGTTCACGTATTCCTTGTTCGGGTCAGAGGTGCCAAAGCAGTATTGCAGGGAAGCCTCTACGCTGCCCATCGTATTGCTGCTAATTTCAGACAAGGTGTAGTCGTAGGACAGGCCAAACATGAGGTTTTTGGTCAACTGGGCGGCTATCAGAATGTCAATGGACTCGCCAATGCCGCTCGTTTTGTCACCGCCCAAACGATAGGTAACACCCGCTATGTAGCGATCCATGATGATGAAACTCACATTGGCATCCATGTCAATAGGTGCTTTTGGCACGTATTTGATCAAAGCCTGGGGTTTCAGTTTCAAATTTTCGCTCAGCGGAATAGCAACACCGCCCATCATGTATATGTGCTGCACTTCCCTGGAAATGAAGCCGTTTGAACTGGAAAAATCTATATTGTTTTCCAGCAAACGGGGCGCTGAAATTCCTAAATACACATTTTCATTGTTGAAATAGAGGCCCGCCCCGAAGTTGAACAGGAATTTGTCCTGCGTCGTGCCGGGGATGCCGGAATCCTCAACTTTTGACTGCGTGGCGGTCGTTTTTTGAAAATCCTGCTCCAGCGAGCGGATGGAAGCCATCAAGCCCATGCCGAGCATACCGTTGCCAAGGCGCACCCGATAGCTGTAAGCCCCATCCAGGTTGTACATGGTGGTAATGCCAATGGTGTGGCGGTAGAGGTTGGCGCCGACGCCGACCCGCTGATTGGCCAAGGGCATGTTGAAGCTAGCGATGGCCATGGAAGGTGCCCCATCCACGCCCGTCCATTGCTGGCGGTAAATACAAGTGACGCAGGCCGACTCCTGACTGCCCGCATAGGCAGGGTTGTAGCCCAGTTTGTAATACATGAACTGCGTATTGTGCGGCTGCTGCTGCGCCATTGCAGCAAAGGGCAAAACCATTATGGCCATTGCAAGTAGTATGGTGGAAGTAAGGATGTTTTTCATGAAAGTATTTTTTTGGAACGATGAACGATGAATGATGAACCTTGAATCCCGTTCATCATCCATCATTAAAGGGATTAGCGTTGAATGATTAAATAACCCGTTTCTGGCTTTTCGCCATCGCCGAAATCCACGACGTAGAAGTAGGTGCCTGCTGGCAAATCTTCTCCATCGAAGGTGCCTTCCCAGTCATTTTTGTATGGCTCGGCGTGGAAAACCTCATCACCCCATTGGTTGAAGATTCCCACTTTACTTGTCGGGAAGCGGTCATTGTTCGAGAGGCAAGGCACGATAAAGGCATCGTTCCAGTCGTCGCCATTGGGTGTGATGATGGTCGGGATTTCACACTTGGCATTTTGGCCTACATTGAAAATGACAGTCGCCGTTTCGCAGTCGCAGCCATCCACACATACTTCATAGATGAGGATATCCTGCCCAACGAAATTGATATCGGCATTGTAGCCCAATTCGCCATTGAAGCTCAACTCAGCAGCGCCATGCAATGGCTGCTGGGTGATTTCCAATGTAAAGAAACCTGGTATAATGTCATTGTCAATGACGTTCAAGTTAGTTGAACCTCCGAATTCCACCGTAGCAGCGTCATCCTGTGGCACGGGCGCTATTTGGTATTCAATCACCACTGAGTCCACGGAATAATGGCCGCAAGCGCCATCGTTGATGGTCCAGATGAGAATGTTGTCGCCCGGCGTCAAACTGCAAACCGTGGTACTTGGATCGGTTGGTGTGGCGATGCTGATGTTGGCGTTGGGACTTGACCACATACCATTTCCACTTAAAGCAGCAATAGCATTGATTTCCGTGCAGCCATCGCCGCAGTCCTGGAAGTCTGTGCCAGCGTAGGCATCTTCGTTGGTCACCGTCACCAGTACCACTTCAGAGGAAGTACCACAGCCGCCGTTAATGGTCCAAGTGAACTGGTAGGTATTCCCTGGCACCAAGCCAGTGATCTGTGTTTCAGGATTGCCTGGGTCAACGATGACAATGCCAAGGTTGGCCTGCGAAGCGGGCTGTGTCCATATTCCTTCGTTTGAAACAGGTGCCACGGCGTCCAATTGTGCAATATTGGTATGGCAAACCGTGATGGCATCCCCAGCATCTGCTTGTTCAAGTTGGTTGACAAAAACTTCTACCTGATCGGAAGAGTAATCCTCACATGCGCCGTTGGAGAGTGTCCATTGGAACAAATAAGTCTCGTTCGGCGTCAGCCCGGCGATGGTCGTAGTGGCTTGGTTCGGGTTGGCAATGGAAACGCCGTTCGGGTTGCCAGCCACCAAAGACCAAAGCCCTGTTCCAACTGTAGGTGCTGTGGCTTGCAGGGTCAAAATTTCCCCCTGGCAAGCTGTAATGTCCGGCCCTGCCTCTGCTTGGTTGGTTGGCACAGTATTGATTGTTACAACAGTTGGCACTGAAGGCGTAGAAGGACAACCATCCGTCGAAGCCACTACATAGAACTCGTAGTTGCCATTGGTGTATTGGCTTGGGTCTGGCAAGGCAAAATTGAGCGAAGGCGTTGCGTTGCCCAGCGGTACACCTGAGCTGTTGTACCAGGTGTAAGTAGCACCCGGAGTGGCTGAATTGGCCGTCACGCTGAGTATTACATTTTCAGTGCTGCCACAATAAGGCCCTGCGTTGATGGCGGTCGGTACGGCTGGCTCTTCATTCACTTCTACCACGACAGTTGAAAGCTCCGACCAGCACCCGTTCAGCCTTTTGCGTACAGTGTAAGTTCCTGGATGAAGCGCAGGATTGGCATTTGGAATGGACGGGTTGCAAACGGAAGAGCTGAAGCCATTGGGGCCATCCCACTCGTAAGTAGCGCCATTGGTACATTCCACTTCCAAAATCAGCACATTGCCTTCGCACACTGGGCCGTTGTAGTCGGCTGTAATGACCGGCGTTGGGTTAACCAATAAAGTAACCGAGCCAGATGGTGCAGAGGGGCAATCGTTTATCATGTACCTGACGGAATAGGCACCCGCATCGGACAGCTCCAGGTCATTGAGCGTCAAAGTGGGCGTTGTGGTCAGATAAATGCCGGATGGGCCAGTCCATTCATATTGGCCGTTCGGACCTGGATATGGTGGTATGGTAAACGTCACGTTGTCGCCTTCGCAGAAAGACGCATTGGAAGGGCTGATGACAGGCGGCCCGGCCGGGGTGGGGATAATATTGGGTATCGCTACCTCCACCGTATAGGGCAAAGAAACGCAGCCTTCAGCGTTGGTAACTACCAATGTATAAGTGCCATTATTCGAGGCAGTAGCGCCTGGGATGATAGCGATGCTGTCGGCAGAAAAATAGCCGCCCGGCCCTGACCAAGCGTATTGATAAGTACCATCATTCAGCGGGAACAAAGTGGCAACCAGCGAAACGTTGATGGGGCTGGTCACACATGCCGGAATATTCTGTGGCGCAGCGCCGTTGATTTCCACCCTGTTTAATATTTCTACATCCACCGTAGTTTGTACAGAGCAGCCAAATTGGTTGGTAACGGTCAAGGTGTAAATGCCGTTGTTGGCGTTATTCACATTCGATACGGTAGGATTGGGCAGTGCCACCATCTGGCCGTTCGGGTAAGTCCACTTGAAGCTGACATTTTGCGAAGCAGAAGAAGCAGAAAGCTGGAAGCTTTGGCCTTCGCAAACTTCCGTTGGCGTAGCTGCCGCCGTCACGCCTTGTGGCATGGCCACGATGTAAACCGTGGTCGGTGCAGAAACGGTTGATTCGCAAGGGGTTCCAATGGCTTGCACCGTCCACACACCTGCATCTTTGGTAATGTCGGCGGCAGGCAGCGTCAAGGTATTGGTCGGCGTGGAAAAGGTGGTCAGCATGGGCGATGTCCACAAATAGGATACAGCGCCAGGGGTATTGGTAGCAGTCAAGGTCACTGAAGTTCCATCACAAGCAGGATTATTGATGGAGGTGGAGTTCGTGATGCCGGGCTGCGTAGGCCTGATGTTTACAATGACGGAAACAAGGGCTGGTTCGGATTCGCAGCCACCGTTTGAAACGATCAAAGTATAAACCCCCGCATTGCACATCGAACTGTTGTTGATGGGCGCCGGGCTGCAATTGAAAGATTCAAAACCACAAGGGCCGGTCCAATGGCAAACAGTGCCGGGCGAGTTGTTGATAGAGTTCAACAAAATTTGGTCGCCTTCGCAAACGGTGATATTGGCCAAGGCAGGTTGTGCCATAGGCGTTGTTTTCACTTGAACACTGATGGCCTCTGAAGCTTCGGAGTCGCAGCCGTTCCTTTCCACCACTACATAAAAATTGAAAGTACCGGATGCAGCGGGCATCATGCTATAGGAAGGAACTGTCGTTGTGTTCATCAACATACCATTCGGGGCGATGCCCGCATACCATTTATATTTCACCGTAGTTCCGCAAACGGCAGTGGTGTTGAGTTGTACGATTTCGTCTTCGCAGATGATAGGACTGGGCGTCTGCACAGCGGGTTTTTGCAAGGGCAGCAAATCGCAGGTCACCTGGACAGAAGCTACTGACTGGCAACCTGTTACGCCCTGAATCACTACGGAATAGAAACCCAAATCGCCCGTATCGGCATTTTGGATAACTGGATTTTTTACAAAAGCAAAAGGCACCCCGTTCGGGTCGTACCAAGTATATTGGAAAACGTTGTTGCCGGCTGTTGCTGGCGGGTTGGCAAAAAGCTGTAGGTCGGTGCTGCCGCAATCGCTATTGGCAGAAGGTTGCGGTGCCTGGGTGGTTACATTAACGAAGGTATTACAGGTAGTAACGTTGCCCGCTTGGTCTGTCACGGTCAGCACCACGTTCAATATTCCCGCATCGTCGCAGGTAACAATATTGGGCGTGACGGTCATGGAAGCAATGGTGCAATTGTCGCTGCTCCCCAGGTCTATTTCACTGGGGAAAATCGTATCCACCACAAAACCCGAAGGGTTGATATCCACGAACGATGGGCCGCAAAGGGCTATCGGCGCTTCTGCATCAATCACATTCACATCAAAAGTACACTCGCCAAGATTGCCTGCCAGATCTTCCACCTGGTAGCTGAAAGTAGTCACACCTTGGGTCAAAGTATAGGTGGCTGCTTCCAACGGTGGGTTTAGCACCACTGGGGCTATCGTATTGGCCCCCGTGGCCGAGAAGGTGGGGGCAACGCTTTCGTAGCTAAAAGTGGCGTTGATAAAGCTCCCATCCGTATCGCCGTCATTGTGTACCTGTGAAGTATCGCAGGGGTTGATGCCCCATGTAGGCCCAGCGGGCGGAATTGGGTAACCTGCGTAGGACTTGGCGGTAATGGTGATGTCGCCAGCCGAAGCCCAGTCGTTGAAGATAGTGGCAGGGATGGTGAAAACAGCCGTACTGGGGCTATTGCAATCGCCTGGCACCACATTGGGCTGGCCAGCGGCAGTCGTCCCCAATAGCATGTTGTCGTTGCCGTATATTTCAAAATATTCACCAATCGAATCAACGTCTGCTTGCAGTGTAATGATAAGCTGAACGCCGCCTGGCGTAGCATCGCCCTGCAAGCCACTGAAAACGAATGTTTTATCATCGGCTACAAAATCCGTCAAGTTCGGGTTGTAGGAATAGGTAATCAACTGGCTGAGCGAATCGGCAGGCTGCGTCTGCGTAGTCGGCGTGGTCACGCCACAGTTATCTGTAACGCCCGAAAACAAAGGAATCTCAACGTCTATTTCACAATCGCCCGGATCGAGGTTTAGTGAAAAACCAGGAGGGCAGGCAATCACTGGCGGCGTCAAGTCTTCCACCGTTATTTCAAATGAGCAAGTTGCTTCATTGAGCGCACAGTCTGTAAAATAGTAGGTCACGTTGTTCGTGCCTTCGGCAAATGTTTCTGTGATGGGGGCAACCGGGTCAACGGCCACCTTGGCTCCGCCGTTCACGCTGTATTCAAAACGGAGGTTGCCGGGGAAATTAGAATTGTAGGACAATGTTCCCGTCACGGTATTATCAGGGCAAATTGGATTGACTGAAAAAATGCCCGGTTGGCCAGAAGGCACATTCGGCGCAACCGTAATCGTTACCGAACCATCAAATGCCCAATCGTTCAGTTGCGCTGCCGTGATGGTAAAGGAACTGGTGGCATCGCCGCACTGGCTAGGCGTATGAGCCACAGGTCCGAGCAGGCTGCCGTCTTCCCCAAAAACATTCAAATATTCGGTAGGCGCTTCGGCATCCACATTGTCGAGGTCAATGACCAAAGTAGCGTTTCCGGCAGCCGTATAAGGTGGGCCTTGTGCCGGGAAATTGAACACCACATTGTTAACTGGCGTTTGCACAGGATCCATGCCTGCGGGTATCTCCAAGGTATCGGTGATGGAAAAACTAAATGCAATAGGCGAATTGCCACAATCTTCCATGACGATAGGCAGTGGCAGTGCAAAGCTTGCATCGCAAGTGCCGGAGCCAGTGGATACAATCATATTAATGGGGCAATCCGATAAAACTGGCGGTGTATTGTCAGCCACCGTGAAAGTGGCGGTTGTGGTGTCCCTGTTTCCACACTCGTCGCTGGCTACAAAATCAACCGCCCGCATCCTGAACACACCAGCCGTTGGGTTGAGGCAATCAGGGCCAGCAAGGAAAGCTAAGGTGTCCGTTCCGGCATTGTAGGCAGCCCAAGCGACGGTAACGGTGCAGTTGTCGTTGGCACTGGCACCGCCATGGTTGGCAATCCAAAGGTTGAAGAGGCTGTCCACGTTTTCATCGCAGCCGATGGTCTGGTTTTGCGCTTGGTTGCCAAAAACCGGGGTCGTTTCATCCACTACAACGATTGTTTGCAAATGCGAGGTCGTATCGCAGCCGTCTATTACCAACCAGGTACGTTGAATAGTATAACTGTTCGGACAAGTACCGGCAACAGTTACATCGGAATGGTTGACCAATGGATTGGAGTCGCAATTGTCAGCCACCATAGAAGGTGTACCGGTAATGGCCATATTGGCTGCGTCTTCGCAATTGACGGTTGTATCAACAGGGAAAACTGCGGTGGGCGGTATGGTATCAATGACGGTGATGGTTTGGGTTTTCGTCAAGGCATTCCCACAGGGGTCGGTGACCGTCCAGGTGCGCTGGATCATGCGCTCTTGGGTACAATCACCACTTAAGGTTACTTGGTTAAAAGTAACGGCCAGTTCCAATGAGTCGGCGCAGTTGTCGCCTACATTGCTAATAGTACCAAAAACGCTGAGGGAAGTGTCCGCTCCGCATACGATGGTCGTATCGGCGGGCAAATCAAAGCTGGGCAGCACGAGGTCGTTGACATGGATCAGTTGGGTGTCCCGAGCGATATTGCCGCAGGCATCGTTGGCAATCCAAATCCGGCGGATGTCGTACCTGTAAGGGGCGCAGGCGGCACTGGCCACTTGCACGGTGTCTTGCGGCAACATAATGGCTGTTATGCTCGCTGCGCAATTGTCCGTTGCAGTGACGATAGGCGGCGGGGGCGCTGATGCCGAGCAGCTTATGGTCGTATCATTGGGCACACCGGACAGGGTGGGCAATTCGTTGTCAAAAATGGTATAAGAGGCTGTGGTAAAGGCCACATTGCCAGAGTTGTCTTCCACAAAGAAGGTGTCAACGAAAGTGCCGCAGTTGTCGGTCAGGGAATCTGGCCCGCTGTGCGAATAGCTGTTCATGCCACAGTTATCGGTGGCGTGAGCCTGGAGCGAGTCAATTTGGCTTTGCCACCAGGAAGTGTAATCAGCTATTTCGCAATTTACCGTATCGTTTGACAAAACGGTGTTGATGTCGGGCGGCAGTGTGTCGAGGAAGGTCAATTGAAAGCACAATGTATCGGACACCATACCCCCAACTACAATGTAATGCACGGTAACGACAGAGCCCCCGGGTATCATATCACCCAAGTTATAGCCCGTCAATGATGCACTATATGTATTTGAGTTAAAGGCTGGTGAAACCGAAACGGCACCCAAAGGAAACAGCAGGTTTCCTGCACAATTGGCACCTACAAAAAAGGTGTCTTGCCCACTGTAGGTGAGCGTGAAAGCATCCCCTGAGCAGGACTGCGCCCCACCGTTCATGGAAGGCGAGCCGCACTCGCACTGGGCGTATAAGTTGAATGTCCAGGGAAGGAGGCAAAGGGCCAGTAAGAACTGGGCTTGCCGGGAGAAGAGTAATCGGTTCTTCATACCTCGTTTATTTTTTACCGGATTAAAATATGAATGGAATTTCGGGATCGTTGATTTTGAAATTTGTTGACGGCGATGGGGCTTGCCTATGACGCAGGAACGGCTGTTTGGTCAATAGCAGCTGCGGCCTGGGCAAAGGCAATCAGGATTGTTGCAAAGTGTTCGTAATGGGAAAAGATTGTGCGCCCAAGGTTTTTTCCGGGCGAAATAAAAAAACAGGAGATAAGTACTGATGGAGATACTAATCGGTTTCATCGGATAAATGTTCGTGGGATGATAAAATTTATGGGCTTCCATTTTTCACTATGCCCAAAATCGGCTGCAAAATAAAGCAAAATTGCAATACCCTCCTCCGATTTGGACAATATCTTTTGAGCAAAAAGGCACTTGGAGAGGTTCGGCATCTTCCAAACGCTTTGCCTCCACAGCCACAAATGCCAAAAGTGCCGGGCAAGCTGATAGATGCCCGGCACTTTTATTTGCTCATTTCAATATTTCAAAATAAAACTATCTGTACTTGCCATTGTGCTGGGGTTTTGGCCAATAGGTTTTAGCCTTTAAGTTTGTTTTGCCCGGTAAGGGGCTGTTGGCTCCTTGTGCTGGCGGCAAGTTTTCAGATGGCTGTTCGGTATTTTGTTTTTCCGGAGTTTCAAGCTTGAAAGTCGGCACTTGTATTTCGCTTCCGTTTACTGGGGAAGTGCCGGTCGGCTGTTGGTTCTGAATGCTTGGTATTTCATTTGGCATGGACGGCGCTTCCAGTATTTTGATAGCACCGGTGGGCATGGCGTAGTCGTATATTCTAAGGTTGTGCCGCTCGATAATTTCAATCAATTTGTCGGCATAGTTGTCCGCCGTGGCATAGCCGCAGGATTTCAGCGTCTTGGCCCAGCTTTTATAGTCGGTAATGTGGTGCTCAAACAGTGGGGAGTATCGGCTATTGGCCTTCAAAAAGTCAGAATGGTCTTTGAAAGATTCTTCTGGGCCGCTGTAGCGCCGAAAACAAGATTCTGTTTCCTCGTCGTCCCATTTCATGTAGGTTTCGCCGTTCCAACCATTGTAGCATTTGATGCCAAAAAAGTTGTTGGCGACAAGGGCCATGTCGCTTTGCCCCCAACGGCTTTCCACGATGGCTTGTGCCAAAGTGATGCTGGCGGGGATGCTGCTGCGGCCCATTTCCTGCACGGCATAGATTGCCCAGGTTTCGATGAACGCATCTTGTTCTGCTTCAGAAATAGTAGGGTTTGCGAAAGCGCCCGACAGCAATAACGGCCAGGCCAACAGTGTGTGGAGTAGTCTCATGTTCTGGGAAAAAAGTTTTAAGCAAAGAGAAACCACAAAAGAGAACCGCAAGGCTTAGAGCTTGTTTGTGATTTGGTACTTGAGTCAAAAACGAGCCATTTTTCGTCAGTTTTTTATCTTTTTGAAGGCGCATAGTGGAGCTACGCAACTGAAAAAAAGGTGAAAAAATGGCGGAAAAGAGCCGATTTTGGCCAAGTAGCCAAATCGCAAACAAGCTCTTATGGCGCTGGGCCACCTTTGGCATTTCGCCCTTGCTGTAAGGGTTAACGGGATATTTTCTGGGTGGGCATTGGCCATCGGGCAAACGAAGGGTTTGCCAGTAACCAAGGCCTAATTTTTTGCTTTCTTCTTCAGGTGTTGCCTTTATCCATAGAGTCAAAGAACGATGCGGGGATTTTGGCTTTTAAAAATAGCCTCCAGCTTGCCAAGCCCCATTGTTTTAAAGATGTCAATTGGTTGTAATACAATGGAGCAAGAAAAGTACCAGCTTTTAAGTTTTTTGGCTTTCAAATGAAAAAAATACACAATCTGTAAAATTTTAACATTTCGCCACTTGAAGATTGTTTTTATATATAATAGGAATAGAAA
Organism: Saprospiraceae bacterium; assembly: GCA_041741095.1. Lineage (GTDB taxonomy): Bacteria > Bacteroidota > Bacteroidia > Chitinophagales > Saprospiraceae > UBA6168. The sequence continues at coordinate 118,759 of JBGSKQ010000143.1, read as the reverse complement.
AATAAAAGTTCTTGAAATTTATAAAAATTTGATTTATAATGTATTGAACTGTATTTTTTGGCAAATTAGTTGCACTTTTATTTTCAGGTCAAAATCTGCCCTCGGTTAGAAGCTGTTTGAATTTGCCTGATGGAGAAAAAAAGAGTGGTTTTTTCGTTCTGCGGCAAGGAAATTTTGAGGGAATAGCATCTCCCGATTCCTATCGGGAATGCCGAAAAATTTGCTTGCCGCAGGGCGGAAAGACACCTTTTAGCCCATTGAGGTAAATTCAAACAGCTTCTTAGGCAGGTATTTTTTTCCATAAATTCCCATGCAACTATGAGACTATCCATACTGATTTTCGCAGCATTCATCCAACTCGGTTTATTAGCACAGCCCCATGATCTGGAAGATGCCTATTCATTGGAAGCCGAAAACTTTTATCAACAGGCCATCGCCTTCCAGCAATCCGGCGACATGGACAATGCCGCTGCCCTATTTGCCGAAGCCGTTTGGGCAGACAGCACCCACCTGAAAGCCATGTACAATTTGGCTTTGGTGCAATACGAAGCAGGCGAGTTCAAAAAAACAGAAGAAAACCTGGAACGGCTGCTCAGGGCAACGCCCTGGGATTCAGAGGCTTATGGGCTGTACGGCCTGGCACTTTACCAGCGTGGCATCTACGACCGGGCCATTGCCTCCTTTACAGCAGCCCTGAAAGAGAAAAATGATGCTGATTTGTTGACAAACAGGGGTTTGGCTCACTCAGCTACCGGCCAATACAGGGCTGCCCTGCTCGATTTTGACGATGCGCTGCGCTTGCAGCCCGACAATTTCGCCGCCTGCACGGCCAAGGGTGCCGCCCTGCATGAATTGGGGCAAAGCCAGCTTGCTTTGAACTGGCTTGACAAGGCCCTGGCAATCCAGCCCGGCGATGTGCCATCACTGCTCAACCGGGCTGCCGCCCTGTTTGATATGGGCGAAAAAGACAAGGCTGCTGCCGATTTCAGCCTCGCCATCGCCCTTGGCGGCATGACGGATGCCTACCTCGCCCGTGCCCGCTGCCTGCTGATGGACGAGCAAATGCTGACAGCCCTCCAGGACATACGGCGGGCATTGTACACCGCTTCCGAAAATCCCGAAGTTTACTATCTGCTCGGCCAAGCGGAAATGGCGAAAGGCGAAAACCGGGGCGCTATCGAAAGTTTCACTATTGCCCTGGAATACAATGAATTCTGTGTAGAATGCTACTTCGGGCGCAGCATGGCGAGGAAACTGGATCGCCAGTTTTACGAGTCCATCAACGACCTGTATAAAGTATTGGAACTTGACCCCTCACACCAGGAAGCCAAAGCCATGATGCCCGAAATCTATGGCCTTTTGGACATGGAAAATACGCAGTGGATGGCGGAGCAGCGGTGAAAATTGTTCAAACATTCAAAAAAGACTGATCTGATTTAGTCCCCCAAAAAACAGCAAGATCTCGTTTCTACATTAAACCTCATTCCCGCTTGTTGCCGGGCCGGTCCGCCGGTTCGGCAATTTTATTTTTGCAAAAACGACAGCCCGAGGCACCTGCTGCCGCATTAAAAAAAAATTACATTTCCAATTGATTCATTGATAAAGTTTTGATATTGGACTTTTGTTTATTGTTCAGGAAAAGCTACTTTTGCCCACCATTCAGATTGAAACACTTACCTGGTTTTTTTCAAACATTTTAAACTTACTGATACTATGGCTACTACAACAGAACGAAGCAGGTATTCCGATCAAGAACTGGACGAGTTCCGCCAACTCATTGAAAAAAAATTGACCAAGGCACAGGATCAGATGGATTATTACCTGCGCCAACTCTCCGACATGGCAGACAACCCGGACGCCAAAATCAAAAGCCTGGATGACGGCACCGGTTCTGCGGAACGGGAGCAGCTTTCAGTCATGGCTTCCCGTCAGCGCAGTTTGATCAGCCACCTGGAAAATGCCCTCATCCGGATCAACAATAAAGCCTACGGCATTTGCCGGGCCACCGGAAAACTTATTTCAAAAGAACGGCTCCGTGCTGTGCCCCATGCAACTTTGAGTATTGAGGCTAAAAGACAAGGCTTGGCCTAAGTGCCAAAAATGGCCATTTGTCGGATAGTGATTGTACCTCCCGTGCAATCACTATTTTTGTTTTTGGATTGCCCAAACAATTTTGAACTTTGTTCTTTGGTTAATTTGAGTTGGTGATTGGTGAACGGTAATAGCAATTGGAGTTACAATCGTTTGTTACCGTTTCCAAATCGCCAGTTACCAGTCACAAAAAAGCTAATTTTGAATAAATCACTGAAAGTAGCCGCCATCATCATCGCCGTACTCATCGTTGACCAGGCATTGAAGATTTGGATAAAAACCAACCTGGAATACGGCGAGGAAATCAAAATATTGGGCTTGAATTGGGCACTCATCCATTTTGTCGAAAATGAAGGGATGGCCTTCGGCATCACGCTCGGCGGCAATTATGGTAAATTGGCCCTCAGCCTTTTCCGCATCGCAGCCGTTGGGTTTCTCTTTTACTATTTGAATTTATTGATAAAACACAAAGCCTCCTTTGGGCTGGTGGCCTGTTTCGGCCTCATCCTCGCCGGGGCATTGGGCAATATCCTTGACAGCGCATTTTACGGGATGATTTTCTCCGAAACGCCCTACCACTCAGGCGGCGTGGCCACTATGTTTCCACCCGGCGGCGGTTATGCTTCCTTCCTGCACGGCAAGGTGGTGGACATGTTCTACTTTCCCATGTTTGAGGGCATTTTCCCGGAATGGCTGCCCGTTTGGGGCGGCGAGCACTTTCTGTTTTTTCGACCCGTGTTCAATGTGGCAGATGCCTCCATCACGGTGGGCGTTTTGAGCCTGCTGATTTTCCACCGTGGCTTTTTCAGCGGCCAGTCCGACCAGGTATTTTCTGAAGAACAAAGCTTGCCTGCTACGAATGGTGTAGAGTCGGAGGCAAAACAACAGGTGAACACAGATGAAGTGCAGAAAGGAGAGGGGGGAAATGCCTGATAAATTTAGCGGTAGGGGAAAAGCGGAAAAACCTCCCCTGCTTTGAATTCTTGCCTTTCTTTTGGCAGTTCCAAAAAAGCATCGGCTTCTACCAGGTTGGCAAGATCACCCGAACCACCGCCCGTGACCGGCTTCGCCATTATGCGGCCATCTTTTCCGTAGCTTAATTTTACCTGCAAAAAATAGCTCAGGTCGGCTTTGAAAAAATAGTCTTCCGACAGCACAGCGTAGCGTTCTTCAAAAGCTTCCAAGCCCAGGCTCTTCCGCAGCCAGGGCTGGAAATAGCGGTGCAGGCACATATAGCCCGACACAGGATTGCCAGGAAAGGCAAACACGGCAGCGCCATTTTCCATTTTCCCAAACCAAAATGGCTTGCCGGGCCGCTGCGATACTTTGTGAAAGAATTTCATCACGCCCAAATCCTCCAGCACCTCCGGCAGGTAGTCGAATTTCCCCATTGAGACGCCGCCACTCAGTAACAGGGCATCGTAGCTGTGCAGCAGTGTTTTCAAGGAAGATGACATGGCTGCTTTTTCATCGGGCAAGTGGTACAAATCGGAAGGGAAGCCCCAACTCAAAATAGCGGCGGCCATCGTATGCACGTTTGATTTTCGGATTTGGTGGGGCAGGGGCTTTTCTTCTACGTCCACCAGTTCGTCGCCCGTGGAAATAATGGCAATTTTTGGTTGGCGGGCCACCCTGAGTTCGGGTTCGCCGACCGTGGCGGCCACACCTATTTCGGCGGGGGAAATTTTGACGCCAGCCGTCACGATTACGTCCCCTTGTTTCCTATCAGAGGCCTTGGTATGGATATTTTGTCCTGCATGAATCTTTTCAATTGAAATATGCGCATGGCCATTTTTTATTTCCAAATCTTCGTAGCGGATCACGGCGTCGGTGCCTTTTGGCAGCATGGCACCCGTCATTACCTCCAAGCAGTTTTCTTCTTTTTGTAAAACCAGTTGGGCAGCCCCGGCGGCTTGGATGCCTTCAATTTCAAAAGCCCGTTGCCCTTTTTCAAATGCAGCAAAATGTATGGCGATGCCGTCCATCGCCACCCGGTCGAAAGGGGGGAAGTCCCGGTCGGCCGCCAAATCTTCCCGCAGGATGCGGTGCAAGGAGTGCTGAAGGGGGACAATCTCGTTGGGGAAGGAGGTGGTGTTTTGGAGGACGAGGGTGGTGGCTTGTTGGACGGTGATCATTAGTTTCTCCTTTTTACTGGTTATAAAACCATATTATATGTAATATAGCTTTTTTACATCTTATTATTGTTATTATTGCTTAAAAACTTTTTGTAAAGCAAAACCATCATTGGCAATTATTAGGACAGAATAAACGCCTGAACTTAATTCCCTAAGCTTAAAAGTCGCTTCTTCACCAGTCATTTCCCCCAAAACGGTTCGTTTTCCATCCATTCCTATCAAAGCAATCTTTTTTGGGAAAAAATTTGAAGCAGTTTTTATGTGCAAATAATCATTGCCTAAGAAATATGCCTGCATTTCTATCTGCATCCTATGCTTATTTTGCAGGGAAGATGGCGTACAATAAATGTAATCTATTCGATACCTATTCATATAGGTGCCTAACGATAATGTTTTTAAAATTTCCGTCGTAATTTTACCTGATTGGGGATCGTAGAAATATGTTGTCAGCGCACTTCCGACCAACTCACCTAAATCATCATAAGTGTTGTATATTTCAGAGATTTTATGTACACCATCGTATTCATAAATGAGTTCGATAGTTGGAGGAGACCACAAAGTCCCATTCCACGTCAAAGTTTCTCTCCGTGTTTGCCTATTTAAGCTATCATACTCATACAATGTTCTGTTGAAATTTATCCACTCAGCCCCGTCCCAGTTTTGGGAAATGTATTCAAGAGGCATTCCTTCCAAATTGTTCACGTAGTTACCTCTCCTATTTAAACTGTAGATACCGTTTGAGTTCAAATAAGTAATTGACTCGACTAGGTTGTTGCCCACATCATAATTATATATAGTGGAATCTTGGTTCAACAAATCTCCTGTTGAGTAATTAATGACATCATGCAAGCTATAATCTATATTGTCGAATACATTATAGTGGCTGATCTCTCTTAGATATGCACTAAATCCCAATTGTAAACCCGTATCGGATAAATCCCGATAGTAAGTTTTTTGAAAAGGCTTATTGGTTGATGAATAAAGGATTTTCAAGCTATTGGCCGGTTTAAATGATTGGGCAGTTTCATCCCAAATCATTGTAATAGATGAATCCAATCTTGGAGATAAACCAACAAATGGGTTTTCAAAATATAATGATTCTATTCGACCGAATGGTTTCCAAACAGTAGCAATAGTATCGAAGACTTCAATAATATCTTCTATCTTGAAATGATCTACTTCCTCCTTTATAATTGTGTGGGTACGTGAAAATGTATCAATCCAAGTATTTGATTGGCCATTCCAATAAACATGATATTTGTCATAGCATTCCAATTCGAGAAGGAAGTGCAATATGGAAGAATGAGCTCCTTCGGGAAGCATAAATTGCCCTCCTATTTGTTCATTATCCAAAGATTGGCCCAGTGGTTGGGCATTTATGAAAAAAAAAGAAAGGATTGAGAAAAAAAGAGAAAGAATCAGTGTTTTCATAAAAAAGGATTTAAAGGTTTAGAGAATCATTTAAAACTCCGCACTCCCCGCCGCCCTCGGAAATGGAATCACGTCCCGGATATTGCCCATGCCTGTGATGAACTGCACCATGCGTTCGAAACCGAGGCCGAAGCCAGCGTGGGGGCATCCGCCAAATTTACGCAATTCCAGGTACCACCAAAGCTCTTCTTCGTGGATTCCCTGTGCATGGATGCGGTTGAGCAGTTTTTCGTAGCGCTCCTCCCGCTGCGAGCCGCCGATGACCTCGCCGATGTAGGGGAAGAGGATGTCCATCGCCGCAACGGTTTCCTTGCCGGGTTCATCCCGATTGCTATCGGGATCGTTTTCCCGCATGTAAAATGCCTTGATGACCTTCGGATAGTCCCTTACCACGACGGGCTTTTGGAAATGCTTTTCCACCAAATAGCGCTCGTGCTCCGACTGCAAATCACTGCCCCACTCCACAGGAAACTGGAACTTGCCTTTTTTATAAGGATTGGAATTGCGCAGGATGTCAACGGCCTCGGTGTAGGTGATGCGCTCGAAGCTGTTGTCCACCACGAAGCGGAGCATTTCGACGAGGCCCATCGGGCGGCGCTCCTCCTGCTTCATGTTTTTTTCGGCGTCCTTGATGCGCTTGTCGAGGAAGGCGAGGTCGTCGGGGTAGTTTTCGAGGATGTGGTTGATGAGGTATTTCACAAAATCCTCGGCCAGGTCCATGTTGTCGTGGATGTCGAAAAAGGCGACCTCCGGCTCTATCATCCAGAACTCGGCGAGGTGGCGGGGCGTATAAGATTTTTCTGCCCGGAAGGTGGGGCCGAAGGTGTAGATTTTGCCCAGCGCCAGCGCCGCTATTTCACCTTGCAACTGGCCGGAGACGGTCAGGTTGGTGGATTTTGTAAAAAAGTCCTTCTTAACATCAAGTTTAAACTCATTCGAAAATTGATTATATTCATGGATAACTTTGAAATTGTAAAATGTTAAAGCCAAGAACCTAAAATCTTTGTCCCTTAGACCTTTTTCTTTGGTATAATACGAAGTTGTAGGCTTGTCTTCTTGAAATCCATAACCTAAATCTTTTATTAGTTCTGCTGGAAGAAAAGCTATTTTTCTGCCTTTGTCATCTTGATGTATTGAAAATAATTTGTTTTCAGACAAATTCTTCAATTGAACAAATAGTTTATCATAAATAAAATAATTAAGTTTTTGAAAGCCATCGTTTTTAATAAAATCTTTTATTTCAGATTCTGTAGCAGTCACTAGTTTCTTTAGGTCTAACCCTATGACTGCACTTGAAATTTTATTGTTAATTTCTTCCAATGTCATACCTATCGCAGGTAATACCTCAATTATGTTGTTGTAAAATTTCTCAGCTATTTTATCTACTTTGTCATTGTGCAAAGGTGGATTTTCAGGAGATAAAGTTGACACCCGAAACATCTCCCCGGCACCCTCAGCATCGCTCCCCGTGATGATGGGCGTGTGCATGTAGTAGTAGCCCCTGTCGTTGAAGTATTTGTGAACGGCGAAGGCCACGGCATGCCTGATGCGGAACACGGCGCTGAAGGTCTGCGTGCGCATACGGAAATGCGCCTTTTCCCGCAGGTATTCCATCGTCATGTGCTTGGGCTGCAGCACGTATTCTTCGGGGTTGTTGCCGCCAAGCAGTTCGATGTTTTCGGCCATCAGATCCACGGCCTGGCCAGCGCCCTGCGACTCGACCAATTGGCCTGTGACGGCGATGCAAGAGTGGAAGCTGATTTTTTTCAAAAAATCCTCGCCGTATTTTTCATCCCAATAGCCATCGGGAACCACCACTTGTAGGGTGTTGAACGAGGAGCCGTCGTAGAGGGCAATGAAGCGGTTGGCCCGGAAGGAGCGTACCCAGCCCATTACTTTTACCGTGGTGCCGAATTGGGGTTGTTTGAGTATGCTGTCAATTTCAGTACGTTTCATATTGAAGGTTTTTTAAAAACGAGCGGCGAAATTAAGGTTTCCTTGGAAGGAACGATGAACTATGGATGATAAATGATGAACAATGAAGCAGTGGTTATAGGACAAAGATTGGGGTTACGGGCTTTGGCAGCTCGTTGTTTCGTATCGGTAAGGTGACAATATTTATACAAGAAAAAGAAATTGGAAAATGAGGCAAAGCATTCCTAACATTGCCCCAAACACCTGCTATGCTCACTTTCAACAAACAAGGGCTGCTCGTTCCGCCTGGACCTATAATCGTTGACATTGACGAGGTCAAAAAAGTGCTCGTGGACGAAATGCCGACCACCGAGCGGAGCGGCTGTTTGAAAATTACCTTGCCTACCTGGCCGAGCTACACACGGTAATTGGAGGGGGATTCTCACAATGGATGGATGGTAGCTTTGTGACGAAAAAGAAAAACCCGGGAGATATAGATGTGGTGAACTTTGTACGTGATGAAATAGTTCAGCAAGTAAAATCTGAATTGGAAAAATTCAAATCAAAGCCGGCACTTGCAAAATATGGAGTAGATGCCTACTTTGTGAGCATATTTGAAGAAAGCCACCCCTTTCATATCAGGTACCAAAGCGACAGGGCATACTGGCGGGATTTATTTGAACAAGTGAAAACTCGGAATGTCAGGAAAGGGATTAAAAAAGGCTTTATTGAATTGCAATTTTGATATGGAAAAGAAAATAGAAATAATACTAGATTTAATCAGCCAAATCAAAAAGGCTGAAAACCAAATTGCGGTACACAAACAATATGGAAACGATCAATTCCATGTTTCCCAGTATGAAGAGATAAAAGAACGGTTTTTTAAAAATCTAATTTCAGAAACTCTATCAGCAGGCTTTGCTCCATCACATACTATCAACCTAATAAGTCTTTTTGGAGAAAAATTCTACGGTACGTCTCCTGTAAAGAGCCGTGATTTACCTAAAGAAGCTGCCGTCATCTACCGCCAACTCGCCGCCTGACCCCTATCCCAAAAACCTTGCTTTCAGCTCCGGCGTCGGCAACCAGCACTCGTCTTTTTTTCCAAACCATCGGTACCTGTTCCTCGCTATCCAATCGTACACCGTATCCCTGGCGAATTTTGGAACAATCGAAAATACGGAAAACGCCGCCCACCAGCCGCCCAGTTTTTTAAAAATGTGCAATGGCACATCGGAGCGGGTGTAGGCTTTTCCTTCATCTATCAGCACGACGGTATTCAGTTCGCCGACTGGCAGGCCAAAGCGCCGGAGCATGGTTTTTCCGATGTCGGATTGCAGGGAGGCAAAGCGGAAAACCCCCTTTGGATCGTGCTTTATTACCCATTGCACGGAGGCATTGCAGAGGTTGCACACGCCATCGAAGAGGAGGAGGGGCTGCGATGGACCATCATTGAGTTGAGATGGGTGATTGGACATACAATAATTTGAAAATCAATGATTTAAAAATGTTTCGACGTGTGCAACGGCCTTTTCAAAACGCTCATTGCCCACGCCGTTTAGTTCTATAAAAAGCGATCCCAAGCCAGCCAGTTCACATTGATATAAATCGAACAAAACATCCCGGTCACTGGGGTTTTCTCGGAGCGGATCCGGCTCCCACGGCAAATCGGGCCGGCAGAGCAGGTAAAGGTCGGGCAGCCTGTTTTTCAACTGATCCTGTATGACGGGGTGGCACCTGCCAAATACCACCTGTGACCATATTTTTATGACTTCAAGGCTGGTGTCCAGAAACAGGAGGTCTTTTGCTTTTTCGGTCAATTCTTCTTCTGCTGCTACCTGGCCTTTTGCTATTTCGAGCAAATCATCTTCACGGTAGGGGCGGTTCAATTTTTCCAAATATTCCCTCGCAAACTCCGGCACCCATAAGGTTCCGAAATGCCCGGCAAGCTGCTTTGCCAAGGTCGTTTTCCCAGTGCTCTCCGGGCCTGTGAGGACGATTTTTTGCATAAAATTTTTTTCGCCGAGTGCTGCCAATATCGCTTCGCCTCCGCCTAATTTTGGCTTGGCGATTTCAATAATCAAGCTCTAAACAATCGCCCCGACAAAATGGTTATAAAGCATTTTAAAACTGCGCAAGCGCCATCAGTTATATAGAAATTTCAATGCACGACATCGAACCATATCACCGCTGGAGGGACGATTACGAATCCGCCGAAGACAAGAACTCGCCGTTCTACGGGCGTACCTATGACGAGTTTTATTATACCCAAAAGATCTATAACTATTTCATCCATCCGCAATGGGACGAGTTTGGATCGCAGACGCTTTACATGAAGGTCTTGTTCGCCGATTACGACAACGGCTTCGCCATTTTTGAAATGCTGGGTGAATGGAACGACTGCCTGCACAACGACGTGATGTTCCTGAAAAGGGATGTGGCCGACGAATTCATGCAGCACGGCATCCACAAGTTCATCATTATTGCCGAAAATGTGCTGAATTTCCACAGCTCTGACGATTGCTACTACGAGGAATGGTATGACGACGTGAAGGACGAGGGCGGCTGGATTTGCATGCTCAACCTTTTGCCGCATGTAGAAGAAGAAATGCGGGATGTGCAGCTTCAGTATTACATCAACTTTGGTGACCGCTTCAACGAGCTAAATTGGCGCTTGTTTGCCCCAAATCATCTGCTCCGAAAAGTGGAAGAATTAATGGTGAAACGGCTCCATTGATATTAACCGCCGATGGTGGCCATTGACTCCGAGACGGGAAATTGAAAACGCCTGTTCTCCGCTTCAAAACCATCCTTTGCACGGTTGCCCAAGGCGTCGAGAAATGCCATTTTTACTTGTACATCGTTCGCTCCTTCCCTTAATAAGTTTTTTATGTTGAAAACGCCCTGATCGTATAGGCAGGTTTTGAGCAGGCCCTGTGGCGTAAGGCGCAGGCGGTTACAGGTGCCGCAAAAGGTGCGGCTGTAGGCGGCGATGATGCCGATTTTTCCCTTGTGGCCAGGCACTTTATAATTGTAGGAAGTAGAAAACGGCGGATCGGGCAGTTTTTCCAGCGTTGGAAAATGCGTTTTCAAATGCTCCAAAATGCGGCGGTGATCCCACCAGAGTCTTTGGTAATGTGCCCCTTCGCCATTGAAAGGCATTTCTTCTATAAAACGCACGTCAAGCGGCTCGTTTTTCGTCAATTGGGCAAGGTGCAGCAAATCGTCTTCGTTTTTTCCCTGCATCACCACGGTGTTTATTTTGGTAGCAATCCCGTTTTTCAGCAATGCCTCCAAAGTTTGCATCACCTTGTCGAACATATCCCTGCGGGTTATTTGGAAAAAACGTTCCCGATCCAAGGTGTCAAGGCTCAGGTTGACGGAGCGAATGCCCATATTTTTCAATTCCGGCACCAGCGGGGCGGTCACCGTGCCGTTCGTGGTGATGTTTATTTGGGTCAAACCCTCTGTCCGGCTGAGCGAAGCCAGGAAGTCCATCATGTCACGCCGTACGAATGGTTCGCCACCTGTAATCCTCACCTTTTCGATGCCCATACCTGCCAGTACCCGCACGATGCGCAGCATTTCTTCGTAGGTCATCAAATCTTCCTTTGGCACATAGTCAATCCCTTCCTCCGGCATACAATAAAAGCAGCGGAGGTTGCAGCGGTCGGTGACGGCGAGCCGCAGGTAATTGACGAGCCTTCCGTGGTTGTCGTATAGCATGGCTAATTGTAAAGTTGAAGGTGGCCAAGTAAGAACCCGCCCCTGCTGACAAAGTTGGCGTTTTTTATAAAAACAAAAAGCCCTGGGAATAGCGTCCCAGGGCTTTTTTGGTGAAATGTGCCATCCGTCACACTGATTACAATGCCTTTACAGCGTAAAACGGATAGTCACGCCACTGCGGATGTTGGTCGTTGGAGGAGCGCCAGAAGTTTTCGGCACGTTGCGGCGATAGTCAAAGAACAGCCTCAATGATAGTTGTTTGTTCAATTGGTAAGTCGCCTGTGGCAAAATGCTCAAAGTGCGGTTTCCTCGGCTGTCTTCTTCCAAGTTCGTTTCCAGCTCGTGGATGGTCGTCACATCGTCCCGCAACGAAAAGTCGAAGGTAATATCCAAATCGCCGGAGTTGTTTTGCCCTTTTGGGGCACCCGGCTTGTTGGCGTTTGGATCTTCGCCTTTTTTGGGTTTGGTTTTCTTTTTCTTTTTAGGGGTTAAAAATGCAAACTGCACGTTCTTCAACTTATAGCCTGCGCCAAGGGTCAAGTCTGTGCCTTTGGTTTCGTGCAGGCGGTTGGTCAGCAATTCCATACGGAGCGTCCGGCTTGTTTTGTATTCTGCTTTCAGCGAAATGTCGTTTTTCAAGCGCATATCCGCACCAAACAAGGGGCTAAACGCCTCCTGTATCACCAAATCCGGCACTTCCAGCCGGGTATAGTAATCCAACGTAGTTTCGCTGAACTTGGAGGTGGGCGCATCGTAATCATACTGCAAGTTGGTGTTGAAAGTATTGACCGTCAAAGTGCCCTTGTAGCCGTGGTTGATGGTGAAACTTTGGAAAATATCGCTAAAAGGGGCAAGTTTCGTCAAGCCATTATAAGTAACCCGCCAGTTCGGCCTCGGCACCGATTTGATCACTACATCGCCGATGTAGTCGTCGCTTATTTTCATCGAGTTGGCATCCTGATCGGTATAGGCTCCTATGAAGGCGGGCAGCAACACGTTCTGTTGGAAACGGCCATAGCCATCGGGGTAGCCTTTTTCGGCATCGTCCGGGTTTTGGTGTGTACCGGGAGGCTCTTCGCCAAGGCGGTTGGCAATGATCACCCGGTTGTTGTCAAAAGTTTGGAACAGCCCTGTCAGGTCGTCGTTGAATAGGGTGCTAACGGCCATGTACGACATGGTGAAAGAGCCGAATTCCTTCGGAATCAAGTGCTCGTATTCTTCCTGCAACAGGTTGTTCGGGTTGTTCGGATCGGTGATGACATTGCGGCGGAAAAACTCGCTGTGGTTTTCCGTTTTATTGCGGTTGGCTTCCACGTCAATCCTCAAATCCGAAAGTGGCTCCAGGGTCAGTTTCAGATCCATTACCTGCGTATAATTTTGAGTGACAGGCGCATTGAGCAATTGGTCGCTGGTAATCCAAGTCCAATTGGTATAGAGCCAGTCCTTACTGGTGTAATAGTCCTCTTGCTTGATATTGGGCTGCCAACCTGCGATGAAATCCCAGCCGGGAGAATCGTAATTGTTCAACCCAAGGATTTCGCTATCCGGTTTGTAACCTGGTACCACGGTCGAGTAATCTTCCTGGTAAGTGGCCCTGGCTTTTCGGATGACCATCAAAGGCCGTATGAGCGCCCGTTCCAATTTGCTGGGCTCGCCGTCGCCTTTTTTCTTGTCTTTGCTGTCCTTGTCCTTGCTGTCCTTGCCTTTTTTGTCTTTGTCGGTATCGGGCTTATCTGCGCTGTCTTTATTGTCCCTGCCCCCGCTTCGGTCGTTGGGGTCGGCACTCCGCTGGTTGGCGCCCCTGCCTGGCCTGGGTTTGGAATTGATTTTTTTCAAATAGCCAGAGTAGTTGTACAGTTTTTCAAAATCCAGGTCGCCGTTTATCTGCCTGCTCTGGCCATTGCGGATGAGGTTCCCCAAGCTGCGGGCGCTGGGGGCCTGGCTGGCGGCGTCCCAGGCGTAGTTGGCCCGGTAGCTCGCTTTAATGTTCACCCAGTCCAGGAAGGGGAAGTTTTTCAGCGGCACGGTATAGGTCAGGTTCATCGTGTGCTGATAGCCTTTTGTACGGCCCAGATCCCTGATGTTGTCCCAAATGGAATCCCGCCTGTACTGGCCCACGTCCGAGATATAGTTCGGGTCGCTGGGGTCGAGTTGGCTGCGCTGGAACATGAGCGTCTCGTCCGGCTCGTCAATCACCGAGCGGTTGTCGGCATTGAACTGGAATTTCAGGTTTCGGGCGATGTCCCACTGTACATCGTAGTTGCGGTTCCAAAGGAATTGCTTATTGTAGTATGTATTATACAAAGGGTTGTCGCCCGCAAAACGGTATTTTGTCGTATTGAAGCGCCGGTCCAAATCCGTACTAAAACTGAAAGAGTTGGGCAAGGGGTTCAGGTTGAGTTCTTTGATGAACTTCAGGTATTTGTCTTTTTTAATAACTTTTTTAAACGGCTCAATGTATTTCACCTGCCGTGAATAGGTATAGTCAATAGCCCCACGCCGCCGGGTCAGTTCATCTTTTTCGATGACGGGATCACGGCGGTTGGTTTGATCGTGGGCATAGGTGAAGCTGAAGTTGGAAATGTCCCAAGGCATTGGCTTGGCTTGCGTATTGGTGCGCTCTTTTCTTACATTGGTAAAATTGTAGCTCTTGATGGTGGTCACGTACTGTGCCTGCTCCTTGATGGAATCCCTTTCGGCGGAACTTTTGTCCCGGAGCTTTTCTTTCAATTCAATATCCAGATCATAAGGATCGTATTGGGGAGTACGGGTTTCGTTGGAATATTGGAAGTAGAAAGGAATTTTGATCCCAAGTTTTTCCGGCAGGAACTTGTCCAACTGCACGTTGGCCGCCAGGTCGTAGTTGGTGATTTTTTCCCGCTGGCGCTCTGCCAGTTGCTGGTCGAGCGCTCCGTAGCCGATACTGGTGGCCTTGGTAGAAAGTGAAATGGCTCCCAAATCCGCCAACTGCATGTCCAGCCGTGCCGTGCCGGCAATGCCCCCCCGTTCGTCCAGACCGAATACCCGCATCTCGTTCACCCAGATTTCAATACTCTTAGGTGGATCGGTACAGTCGTCGCCCTCTTTCGGGTGGCGTACACCTATCATAATAGCCTTGACCAAGCCAAGATTAGGATTGCCTTTAATGCGAAGCTTTGCTTTTGGATTTTCAGGATCGGTGTATCCCGCAGGTGGCCAAATATCGCCAATTGGGCCTCCACCACTAGGGTCATTCCTGTCTATCTTCATCTGCTTCAACAAATCGAAATCAATGCTGATGTCATTGACTTTTGGCCACACGACCCTTTGATAGGCATCGTCGTTAAACGGTATTCCAGAGTTTTCATCCGAAATCTCTAGCGGCAGTTCGTATTCGTAAAAGTTGTTCTTGAAGTCGCTACCGATGCGGATAAAAACACTCATTTCGCCACTTTCCACATTTTCCAGGCCCATGCCGCAATCTGCCCTTTCAGCGTGGACGAACATTTTCATCTTGCTGAAATTCCGCATATCAAGGTTGATGTTTTTGAATATGGCCTTGGCGTTTCCTTCTTCCAAATCGCATACCCTCAAGGATAGCGACTGCTCGTTTTGAAGGGCATTCAGGTTGACGCCTAGCGCCTGCTCACGGCTGATGCCAGGGGGCAACACGTAGTTGAAGGGGGTACGCTGGCTGTTTTCCTCAATGTTTACGGCGTTTACATCGAATGCAGTGGGGACTAATTCTTGCCCGCCTCCCAAACAGGTTTCCCCCAAATCCTGTGAATACCTGCGCCATTGGTTGCGCACCAGTTCCAGGGTGGCAAAGCGGAAGTTGATGGGTCTTTCAAAATCCTTAAAGTACATCCGCATAAAGCGGATAGAGCGGAAGTCACGGATACCGCCTATTGTTCTGAAGTTTTCGTCTCCTTCCAGCAGGTTCAAAGGCACCCGGAAGCGGTACCATTTACGGGTGCCTCCAGCCGCATCCAGCACGTCCGTAATAAATGGGTTATCAGCGATACCGTTTGTACCGTCAAAGCTGATGGGAATCCTATATTGAAAATAGCTTTCTGTTTCATTCAGGGTGCGGTCGCCGTCCAAATCTTCGGAATCTGGGTTTTGGGTAGAAGAAGTGACAAACTGGGAGTTGTTGTTTTCTGGCGTATTGCCCTCTGTGCCATAGAAGCGGCTGTAACGGGTGGTCACAGTGGTGCCATCTGGATAATTACGGTAGTGCCTAAAGTTGTCGTTGGAAGGGTCGGATTGTATGGAATCCAAAGCTGCTGCATTGAGGCCGCCGAGCGAATTCAAATAATCAGCAAATTGCACTTTTTCCCCTGCATCGGACAAGCCGTCCAAGCCAACGTCCTGAGCCCGGCGGTTTTCAGGATCCACGTCAAAGGCATTGGTTATCTGCTGCCCAAGCGGCACCCTGCCCCAAGCCGTACTGGTAGCCCGTCTGCCTTGGGTATTTGGACCTGGGAGGCCGTTTTCAAAAAACCTGCGTGAATCGGGCAAAATATCTTCCGAGATATTCCCAAATTCCATGAAGATGTAGCCGTCCATGGCCCCGTTTTGCGCATCGGGGTTGCCGCTGCCGTCCCCATTCGGGTTGAGGTATGGGCTGAGCATCCAGAATTCCACAAACTCAATATTGGCCGACTGAAAGTCGTTGGTGTTCATGGATCGCATAATGCCGCCCCAACGGGTATCGGGGGCATTGAGTTGGCCAAATTCATTCAAACCTGCCGAAAAGGCGGTACCGCCTACTGGGTCAAAATTGTAAGGCCCACGCTCCTGCGGGTTATACTGCACATCGAAAATTGGCACCCGGTTGTCCGTGAACTGCTGGGTGGGGGTATAGTTAGGGAATATTTCCGTTTGGTTGATGGAAATGGCGTAAGGGTTGCTGCCATTGCCACCATCGCCGAACGTCGGGTCAATGCGGAACCAGCTCAACCTGGCCCTGTTGACACCCGGCAGCGTACCAGCTCCAGAAGCCTCGGGAAACATGGGGTTGTTGTCCCGGTCGTCGTTGCGTGGCACACTCGCCATTACCCAACCATTCGTGCCAATATAAGGTGTGCGCAGGTCGAGCGAGGAGACGCTGCCCTCAAAGTCGTCAATATAAATCACACCGCCTTTGTCGCCGTCTTCATCCGAGTTTTCGTTGATGGCACGGGCGTGGCCGGGTTTGATGGCCGCCGTTTCAGCAGAAAAGGTGATACTGGACGGCTGTTTGGTAGAAATGAGCGGGATTTTGTCCACCAGCTTCGTGAGCCAAGGCGCTTCGTTGCTGTAATTTAAATCCAGGCCAAAAATCTTGTTGTTGATTGGGTCGTCGCCGATGTTTACTTTTTGGGTAAAAGGCCGCTCGAAAAGGTGCAGGTATGTACCGCCAATAGTGAGGTGCTTGTTTACCGTATAATCTGCCCGCAAGCCCAACATGGTTTTTGTTTGAAAACCAAACAGGGTATTGTCTTCAAAGGCTACTTTGATGGGCGCACCGCCGTTCAGGATAGCATCGTTCAAAATGCGCACCCGGCCAATATTGTAGTCCACTTCGTAGTCACGGCCTTCCACCAATTGTTGTCCAGCCACCGATACCGTCACCGAGCCGGGCGGAATGTTAAAAGCACCCAATGAAATCTCCGACGAAACACTGGATTTGTAGCTGCCTTCTATGGTAAAACGGTTCTGCTCGGCATCTTCCCTGGCGTTGAACAGCGTTTTATCATATAGTTGAGGAAAACCAAACTTTATGCTGTCGGCCGCATTGTTGAACTGATCAGTGAGACCGGTGCCGAAAGGTTCCAGTTTTGGGAAAATGATGCGGCCATTGCGGGTGTTGATGGTCACCCCTTCCACGAAGTCGAACACACCGTCGGGCTGTGGGTCGTTCTGTACGTTGAGCCTGTCAAGGTTGAACACCCGCAGCAAGGGGATGCCTGCCAGATTGGTTTCAGGCAAAAAGCGCTTTTTGGCCTCGCCCGGATCGTCGTAATAAATGTCCAGTTTGAAATCTTCCCTCGACACGTTGTAGGCCCCGATGTTGTAGATGTTTTTCATCATCAGGTCCCAAGTTGGCAACTCTACGGGCTGAATGGTGGCTTTCAGCATTTTTACAAACAACACGTTTTGGGTAATGGTGTCGCTGTTTTGTGGCACGTCTTCCGCCAATTGGCCAACCTGATAAACCGAGTCGCCATAGGAATACTCAAACGCCACACCTACCACCTGGTCGGGCTGGATGTTCACGTTGAGCGAGATAAAACCGAGGTTGGGGTGATAGGTAAATTCTGTGGAAGACAACTGGCGGGCGGTCACTTTTTCAAAATCCCGGCCCTGTTGCAGGCTGAACGGAGGGCTTTTCAAGGTATTTACTACCCTGTCCACCTCTTTTGTCCTTGGATCATCGAGTATTTCCTGGTAAATAGGGTTCACGTAGTTGTCAGGCAAAGGCTCTCCTTGCAGGTCGGGATAAGTCTTGATCAACTGCCGTAATGCAGGGGTCTCATTGGTAAAGCGGGACGTTTCGCCCAAGTCGGCAATGGCCACGATGTCACGGATGTTTTCAGTGGAATAGCGGGGGTCGGTCACCCAGACCTGTATTTTTTCAATGGTGAAAAGCGTCTTGAGTTGTGGCAATTCGGACAGCGCTTCCTCAAAATTATTGCGGTTGTAGTGCGTGAGTAAAAAATGGCGGTTTTCGTCGTACTCGTCCGCCGTCACGACGAACTCCTGAAATTGGCTGCCACCTTGCAGGGTGATTTCCTCCCGTTCTGACTTTTGCTGAGAGGCCACACCCGTGAGGCGAAGGCGGCCCCACTGCGTTTCCAATTTTATCCCAAACAAACTCTGGCTGCCTTGGATGAGCGTACCCCGCAGGGGCAGGCTCACGTTGCCCGCTTCTATTTTTTTGAGGATTTCGTCTTCGCCAAAAGCATCCGTATTATAGTCGAGCTTCATGGTGTTGTCGAAGTCGAAGGTTGCCTGCGTGTTGTAGTTGGTGGATAGGCGGAGCTTTTTGCCGATAGATCCTTCCACGTTCATCTGGATGGCCATGTCAAAATCGAAGCCGCCCTGGCGTTGTTGGCGCTCGGTAAAACTTGGGTTTTGCACTTTTGAATAGTCCACCCCGAAGGTCAGGTCAATGTTTCCCTGCGGCTTGATGTCCACCTCTGTACCTCCGAAGAGGCGATCGAGCATTTTGTTTTTGACATCAATTCCTTGGATGGGATCCGGCCTGCCTGTGCTGCCCAAGCCGCTGCCCAGTCCGGAAAGCTGGTTGAAATATTCCCGCTCTTGTTGCTTGGCCCGATAGTCCATGTATTCCTCAAATGTCATGTAGGTGGGCGGGCGGAAATAGTCGTCGCCAATTTTCTCCGTAATGATGTACTGGCCAGTTTCAGGATCGTATTCCACGGTTTGCTGAACGGCGGCGGGATCTTTCAGATCAAAGGGATTTTGGTTGGGATCGTTGAGGAAGTCTCCCTGACGGTCGTTCAAAGGAATGGTGTCCTGTGTGATCGGAGAAAGGGAAAAAGTGGAAGTAGTGGGCGATGTTTCCGGCGTGGTGTTCGTGGAAGCCAATATGTACTCGGGGGCGTAGGGGTTTTCGGGAAAATTGATCCCTGCCCGAAGTTCAAGGCTTAAAGCCACCAGTCCAAACAAACTTAAATAGCCAGGTAGTAAAATTCTCTTCTTCATATTTTTGATAGACAAAAAACTATATCAGTATTTCTGCCCTACGGGCAATAGGTTCATGGGTTTAAAAAAAGCCTTAAAACAAAGACAATCTCAATCAAGAAAGTAGGGATGCGAAGCAAGGGCAGTGCCGGTAGGCCGCCCAACGCAGAGACGTGGGTTTTACGAAAAGGAGTTGGAATAGTTGGCTTGTGAAGATGTTTAGTCAAAATCTATTCGTAAAAAAGTCCAGAATCCCGTGTTCTTCGCAAGTAAGCTTTTTCGTTTTTAGCTTTTATGTTGTCAAAACGCCCGGCGTTACTTTCATTTTCCAGCCTTGAAGAATTTAACAGTCCTTGATTCAAACGATGAACGATGAACTATGAACGATGAACTTTTTACGGCTCACCGTTTAACTAAGTTGTTTCAAAGAAAGCCTGATTAAATCCTCTACGCTGCTGATGCCGGGGTTCTCCTGCAGCACTTTGTTCAGGGCCTTTTGCGCCTGGATTTTGTTCACTTGCAAGGATAATAGGGCAGATAACGCATCCTGGCGCAAGGTATTGTCTGCTGGGGAGGATGGAATCGTCACATCGCCGCCCGTTTTCATCATTTTACTTTTCAGGTCGAGAATGATCTGCTTGGCGGTCTTGTTGCCGATACCTTTTACTTTGCGCAGCGATGCCTCGTTTTCGCCAATAATGGCTGCCCGCACTTCATCGGGACTCATGGTGGATAGGATTACCTGGGCGGTGCTCGGCCCCACCCCCGAAACAGAAATCAGGTGAATGAACAAGATCCGCTCTTCATCTTCAGCAAATCCGTAGAGCGTATGTGCATCCTCCTTAATATGGTAGTAAGTCAAGATTTTGACGTTTTCCAATTTTTCCACCTTGGCGTAGGTATGCAGGCTGATGTTGACATGGTAGCCAATGCCTGCCGCCTCCACTACGACATAAGTGGGTGTTTTGAACGTAATCGTGCCTTTTATGTAAGTTATCACCTTTGTAGAAATGAGAGTGAGAGAAATGAGTCCCTATAGCTTATCGGGAGAGAGAATCGGACTGCACACCCCTCACCTACTGCCAACTGCCAACTATGGATTGCCGACTAAAAATCGGGCGGCGAAGGTACGTATTTTGGCAAAGCTGCGTTTAATGAGCCTCCAGCCAATTCTTTCCTGTGCCCATTTCCACCAGGATGGGCACTTTCAGGTTCGGGATGGCATTTCTCATCAACTCCTCAATGATGGGCTTCACTTTGTCCACCTCATCGTTAGGCACATCGAACACCAATTCGTCGTGTACTTGCAAGATCATTTTCGTGGTCAAATCCGTTGCCCCCAAGGCCCGGTGGATGTTGATCATGGCAGCCTTGATGAGGTCGGCGGCAGTGCCCTGTATTGGCGTGTTGATGGCCACCCGTTCGGCCACGCTGCGGGCCAGCGAGTTGCGGCTGTCAATGTCACGCAGGTAGCGTCGGCGGCCCAGAAGTGTTTTTACGTAACCGTTTTCACGGGCACCTTCCACTGTTTTTTCCATATAGCTGTTCAGGCCTTGGTATTGTTTGAAATAGTTGTCAATCAGCTCTTTAGCCTCTGTCCGTTTGATGCCAAGTTGCTGCGACACGTTCGTTGCGCCAGCACCATATATAATGGAGAAATTCACTGTTTTGGCATTGCGGCGCTGCTCACTGGTCACCTCTTCGTAAGGTACGCCATATACTTTCGCTGCCGTTGCCCGGTGGATGTCCTGGCCTTTTTGAAATGCCTCGATCATCGCCTCGTCGCCGCTGATTTCGGCGATGAGCCGCAGTTCGATCTGCGAGTAGTCGGCGCTCAGCAACACATGGTTTTCGTCACGTGGGATGAAGGCTTCCCGCACCTTGGCGCCCTCCGGCGTCTTGATGGGTATGTTTTGCAGGTTGGGGTTGTTGGAACTTAGGCGGCCCGTGGCAGCCAGGGCTTGGTTAAAAGAGCTGTGTACACGCCCCGTTTTGGGGTTTACCTGCAAGGGCAATGCATCCACATAAGTTGACTTCAATTTGGAAAGCCCCCGGTGGTTCAGAATTTCAGCGACGAAAGGGAATTCGGCAGCGAGTTCTGCCAATTTGGCTTCGTCGGTGGAGTATTGGCCCGTCTTCGTTTTAGCACCTTTATAAGGGATTTTCATTTTGTCAAACAGCACCTCGCCAATTTGTTTCGGAGAGGCGATGTTGAACTGCATCCCGGCGTCTTCATAAATTTTTTGTTCCAATGCGGCAATGCTCCTGCCCAGTTCCACCGAGTATTCCCGCAAGTAATCGCCGTCAATCCGGATGCCCTCGAACTCCATGTCCACGATGACCTTGATGAGCGGTTCTTCCATCGTGTCGTAAAGTTCCTGCAAGCCCTCTTCCTTTAGTTTTGGAGCAAAATAATTGCGCAGTTGCAGGGTAACGTCTGCGTCTTCTGCGGCGTATTCGGCGACCCGCTCTACCCGCACATCCCTCATACTCAGTTGTTTAGCGCCTTTACCGATGAGGGTTTCGATGGAAACGGGGCTGTATTTCAGGTAGGTTTCCGATAGGTAGTCCATTCCGTGCCGCAGTTCCGGCTCCATCAGGTAATGGACGATCATGGTGTCGTACCAGGTGCCTTTCAGTTGTACGCCATACCACTTGAGCATGAGCGCATCGTATTTGATATTTTGCCCTATTTTCTCTATTTTTTCATTTTCAAAAATAGGGCGGAACTCGTCCACTACGGCCTTTGCTTCTTTTTGGTCGGCGGGGATTGGCACATACCAGCCTGTGTGTGGTTTTATGGAAAAAGAAAGGCCGACCAGTTCGGCCAGGTTGGCGTCAATGTTGGTGGTCTCCGAATCGAAGCAAATGCTTGTCTCCTGTGCCAACTGGGCGATGAGCGCTGCCCGCTTTTCAGGCGTATCGGCCAGGTGGTATTCGTGGGGGGTGTTTTCGATGTTTTTTTCTGCAACGGAATGTGCCGGGAGGGGCGGAGCAGCACGTTTTACCGGTACTGTTTCGTCGTCGCCGAAAAGATTTCCCTGCTGGCCTTTGGATGGCGCTGTTTTTGTGGGCGCTGCTTCTTCTCCCTCGCCAAGAATTTGTTTGGCCAAAGCCCTGAATTCCAGTTCTTTAAAAATGGCTGACAGTTTTTCGTGGTCGAATGGATCCAGGTTGTAGTTGCCCTCGTCGAAATGGATGGGGGCCTCGATGTCAATTTTTGCCAGTTTTTTGGAAAGCAGGGCCTGCTCGGCGAATTCCCGCAGGCGTTCCTGGTTTTTGCCGCTCACCTTGTCGAGGTTGGCAAGCAGGTTTTCCACAGTGTCAAATTCTTCCAAAAGTTTACAGGCTGTTTTGGGGCCAATGCCCGGTACGCCTGGGATGTTGTCCACCGAGTCGCCTTGAAGGCCGAGCATGTCCACCACCTGTTCTACCCGCTGTATGCACCAGTTTTCGCAGACTTCCTTTTCACCCCAAATCTCAACCTCATTGCCTTGCCTGCCGGGTTTGTACATAAAAATATTGGGGCTGACGAGCTGGCCATAATCTTTGTCAGGAGTGACCATATAAACTTTGTAGCCCGCCTTTTCTGCTTTTTTGGCGATGGTGCCGATCACGTCGTCCGCTTCATATCGCTCCAATGTTAGGATGGGGATGTTCCAGGCCTCTAGGATTTTCACAATCCAGGGAAGGGCGAAGGTGATGCCTTCCGGTTGGGCGTCCCGGTTGGCCTTATAGGCGGGAAACCATTCGTCGCGGAAGGTGCCGCCGGGCATGTCGAAAGAAACCGCCAGATGGGTGGGTTTTTGATTGTTGATCAGATCTACGATAGTACGCACAAAACCCGTGATGGCGCTGGTGTCCCAGCCTTTGGAATTGATGAGTGGCCTTGAAATGAAGGCATAATGGGCACGGTAAACGAGGGCGTGGCCGTCGAGGAGGAAGAGTCGTTTGTCTTCGTTCATGTCGAGTGAAATTGAGTTTTGGTTTGGGCGGGAAAGTTAAGAAACTGTTTTAAAACCTCTGACGAGACAGAAAATGCCAGATTTTGAGTGGCAGACGCAGGAAATTTTTGCAGCGATAGCAGCGCTATCGCTGCAAAAATTTCCGAAGTATGCCGCCGAAAGATGGCGTTTTATGGCCGTTGAGAGGTTTTAAAACAGTTTCTAATTAAAACCTCAGCTTTGAAAAAGCGGTAAAGCTCAAGCGCCAGTTTTGGGAATTGTTTTACCTACTCATTTTCCAGCACCAAAATCAATCTTCTTCACCCATATCAAAATCATTCAAAAAACCTGTGTGGAAATTGCCGGCCCTGAACTGCTCGTCCCGCATGAGCTTTTTGTGGAAAGGAATCGTCGTTTTCACGCCTTCCACGATGAACTCGTCCAGTGCCCTTTCCATTTTGGTAATGCACTCATCACGGGTGCGGGCACGGCAAATGAGTTTGGCAATCATGGAATCGTAATAAGGCGGGATGGAATAGCCAGCGTACACGTGCGTGTCCACCCGTACACCGTGGCCTTTGGCCGTATGGAGGGAAAGAATCTTGCCGGGCGAAGGGCGGAAATCTTTGAAGGGATCTTCGGCATTGATGCGGCATTCCATGGCGTGCATCATTGGATAGTAGTTTTTGCCAGAAATCTTCTCGCCCATCGCTATTTTGATCTGCTCTTTTATCAAGTCGTGGTCTATCACTTCCTCGGTCACCGGGTGCTCCACCTGGATGCGGGTGTTCATTTCCATGAAGTAGAAATTGCGGTACTTGTCCACCAGGAATTCCACTGTGCCCACGCCTTCGTAGTGGATGGACTCTCCCGCCATGATGGCTGCTTCGCCCATTGCTTTGCGCAATTCGTCGGTCATGAAAGGGGAGGGGCTTTCTTCCACCAGTTTTTGGTGGCGGCGCTGGATGGAGCATTCCCGCTCTGAAAGGTGGCAAACCGTGCCGTGCTGGTCGCCCGCTATTTGGAACTCAATGTGGCGGGGTTCTTCGATGAATTTTTCAACATAAATACCATCGTTGCCGAAGGCGTTCCTAGCCTCGTTCCGGGCCATTTCCCACTGCTTTTCGAAGCTGCCTTCTTCCCAAACAACCCTCATGCCCTTGCCACCACCGCCAGCGGTCGCCTTCAAGATGACGGGGTAGCCGATTTCCTTGGCGATTCCCTTGCCTTCTTTCAGGTCAGTCAACAAACCGCCAGACCCTGGCACAACGGGGACGCCCGCATTGATCATCGTCGTTTTGGCGGTGATCTTGTCGCCCATTGACTTTATCTGGGAAGGCGTTGGGCCAATGAACTTGATGTCGTATTCGCCGCAGATTTCAGCGAAGTCGGCATTTTCAGCCAAAAAACCATAGCCAGGATGGATGGCATCGGCATTGGTGATTTCGGCAGCCGCCATGATGCGGGGGATGTTAAGATAGGAATCTTTGGAGGCGGGCGGGCCGATGCAGACTGCTTCGTCTGCGAAGCGCACATGAAGGCTGTCGGCGTCTGCAGTTGAAAAAACCGCCACTGTTTTGATGCCCATTTCCCGGCAGGTACGGATGACCCTCAATGCGATCTCGCCCCGGTTGGCTATTAGGACTTTGTTGAACATTTTTTTTAACTATGAACGGTGTTAAAATTATGAACTATGAACGATGAACGATGAATACAGACAATGCCTGGTTCATCGTTTATCGTTCATCGTTCATCGTTCACTATTCCGGCTCCACCAGGAAGAGAACCTGGTCGTATTCGACAGGCTGGGCATTGTCCACCATTACTTTGACGATTTTGCCCGTCACCTCAGTTTCTATTTCGTTGAAAAGCTTCATGGCCTCGATAATGCACACTACATCGCCTTTTTTTACACTACTGCCCACCTCTGCATAAGGTGCCTTTTCAGGAGAGGAAGAACGGTAAAAAGTACCGACCATGGGCGATTTTATCTCCAGGTATTTTTTGCCGCTGGTTTCGACTTTTTCAGGAGAGGCTGCAGGCTTGGCCGGTTCTTCTTTGGCGGCAGGGGCAGGGCCGGATGGGGCCGCAGAAGGCACAGAGGTAGCGGCTGTAGGTGCAACGGGCGACGCCTGTATGGGCATGATGGAAGGCGCTGCAGAAACGACCTGTGTGGTTTTCGTTTCAGCATATAAAGCCGTCCGGATGGACAGTTTAAAGTCGCCGTCTTCTATTTTGAATTCCGCAAGGTTAGACTTGTTTAGGAGTTTGATCAATTCCTGGATTTCCTGAAAAGTCATGATGTTGTATTTTAAATGAACCCTTTTATTTAATCAGCGCTTCGGCATTTTTCAGTCCGGCCAGGCACTTGTGGGTTTTAGGATAAAAGGCCATAAACTGTCCCCTAAAACCTATGCCCGACCCAGATACTCCCCGGTACGGGTATCAATCTTGATTTTTTCGCCCGTATTGATAAACAGTGGCACTTTCACCTCGGCACCGGTGTCAATGGTGGCGGGTTTGAGGGTGTTCGTGGCGGTGTCGCCCCGGATGCCTGGCTCTGTGTAAGTTACTTCCGTAAAGATGAATGTTGGCATTTCCATGTTGAGCGGGGTATCGTTGGCAGCATGGAACAGCACGTCCACCTGCATCCCTTCCTGCAAAAATTGCGGGCTCTCCACCAAATTGTCGGGCAATGCCACCTGATCATAGGTCTGCAAGTTCATGAAGTTGTAGCCCATGTCGTCGTGGTAGAGGTATTGGAATTGCCTGCGCTCTATCCTCACTTCTGAAATGGCGTGGCCAGAGGGAAAAGTGCGATCCACAACTTTGCCTTTGGTAACAGACTTTAATTTGGTACGAACAAAGGCGGGGCCTTTTCCAGGTTTAACGTGCTGGAATTCAACAACTGTCCAAATGTCGCTGTCCATTTCCATGCACAAACCGTTTCTGATATCGGAAGTATCTGCCATTGGATTTTCTTTAATTTAATGGTAAAAAATATGGTTTTTAAAAAGCGGCGCAAAGGTAGATTTTTTTGCCTTATGAAAGATTGGCCAATCAGTTCAATAAGCCCACCTCACCAAGGTTGCTCCCCAGGTATAGCCGCCGCCAAAGGCTGTCAGTATAATATAGTCGCCTTTTTTAAGCCTGTCTTCATATTCCCAAAGGCATAGGGGAAGGGTGCCTGCAGTCGTGTTGCCATATTTTTGAATGTTCACCATTACTTTTTCCATGGGGAAATCGGTCATACTGGCCACCGATTCTATAATGCGCAAGTTGGCCTGGTGCGGCACGATCCAGGCTATGTCGTCGTTGGTCAGGTTGTTTCGCCGCATGACTTCCTTTACCACCGAAGACATGCCCGAAACAGCAGCCTTGAACACCGGGCGGCCGTTTTGAAAGACGAAATGCTCCTTGGCATCCACGGTGGCATGGCTGGCGGGTTTGAGCGAGCCGCCCGCTTTTTGATGCAGGTTGACCACGCCTGAACCGTCGCTCCGCAGGACGGAATCAATGATGCCATAACCTTCTTCCTTGGCTGGTTCGAGCAGTACGGCCCCTGCGCCGTCGCCAAAAATGATACAGGTAGCCCGGTCTTCGTAGTCCACAATGGACGACATCTTGTCGGCGCCCACCACCAACACTTTTTTGTACGAACCGGATTCAATGAATTTGGCCCCCGTGCTCAGGGCAAACAAAAAGCCTGAACAAGCAGCGCTGATATCAAATGTGAAAGCGTTTTTGATACCCAATTTGTCGGCTATAATATTGGCTGTATCGGGGAACATCATATCGGGCGTCACAGTGCCACAGACTACAAAATCAATTTCTTCGGGCTTGGTGCCAGTCTTTTCAAAAATGCCCTTGATCGCTTCCACGGCCATGTCGGAGGTGGCCTTTCCCTCTTCTTTCAGGATGCGCCGCTCGCTGATGCCGGTGCGGCTCACTATCCATTCGTCGTTGGTATCAATGTGTTTTTCCAGTTCGTGGTTGGTCAAAACATAATCGGGGACGTAGCCGTGAACGCCTGTAATGGCTGCTCGGATGTTTGTCATAGAAGTTGGATGTCTTAGTTCGTGTTAGTTTTCCGGGCCTCGCCAGCCCGATGTCAATGTGTGAAAAGTAAGTTTTGGATGTGTCCGGGGAAGGGAAATGCCCCTTGTGCGGGGCGCAAAAATTGGCGCAAGGTAGGAAAAAACTCGAAAATCCACCAAGGAGGGGCAAGCAGGTAGGATTTAACAATTCAATTGTGCTAAAATAGATTTTGTCCAAAATCGGGCAGTAAATTTTACTCCCAAATGCCAATACATTTGCAAACTGAAAATCAGGTCGGCAGCCAGCATTTTTCTTAAATACTATGATGCCCTGCCGCCCTCCCAGCCTGCCCAATAAACAGGCATTTATCATTTACCACCAATGAAAATAGGCCTCTTCTTTGGTTCTTTCAACCCGGTGCATACCGGCCACATGATCATAGCCAACTACATGGCCACGCAGGCTGATCTGCAACAGGTTTGGCTGGTAGTCAGCCCGCAAAACCCATTGAAACTAAAGGCCACGCTGGCCAATGACTACGACCGCCTGCACCTCGTCCAATTGGCCATTGGCGGCAACCCCCTGCTGCGGGCCTCCAATATTGAGTTTAATCTGCCAAAGCCTTCCTTTACCATTGACACCCTGGCCTATTTAAAGGAAAAACACCCAGAAAAACAGTTTGTCCTCATCATGGGCGGCGATAACCTGGCTACCATCCATAAATGGAAAAACTATGAATTATTGCTGAGGGACTATGAAATCTATTTGTACAAAAGGCCCAAATACGACTTGGGTGAATTTCAAAACCATCCCAATATCCGCCATTTCGATGCCCCGCTGCTCGACATCTCCGCCACCTACATCCGGGATTGTTTAAAAGAAAAAAAATCGGTGCAATACCTGGTTCCGGATGCTGTGTTCGATTATTTGGAAGGCAGCAACTTGTACCATACATGACCATTCGGCGGTTAATTTTACCTTAAAAACAATAATACCTTTGCGCCGCTTGTTTTGAGCAAGGGCTGTCAGCAAGGGTTCTATTTGTAATAGTCAAGGTGTAAAAAATTGTAAGAGCTTGTTTGGGATTTGGTGCTTGAGCTAAAAACGAGAAATTTTTCGTCAATTTTTCAGCTTTTTGAAGGAGAATAGCGGGCTATTTAACTGAAAAAAGGTGGGAAAGTGGCGAAAAATAGCCGTTTTGAGCCAAGTGACCAAATCCCAAACAAGCTCTAAATCAATATTTTATATTTTGACGCAAACAAATGCTGACACGACATTCAGCCTTCGCATTTTTTTACTGCATTTCACCATGAGGATTCATTTTACCATTTTTTGCTTGTTAAATTTTGCCGCAGCCTTTTCCCAATCTGATCTGACCATCGGCCAATGGAAAGCCCACTTGCCTTTCAATTCGGGCATTTCGGTTACACAAAGCAGCGACAAGATATTTTATGGGACCCCGCAGGCTGTCTTGGCCATTGACAAAGCCGACCGTGCCCTTGAGCGGGTGACAAAAGTGGAGGGCCTGAGCCGGGTAGGGGTTAGCCTGGTAAAATACAACAAAGACAGCAAGGTATTGGTAGTCGTTTTTGACAACGGCGCCATTGATTTGCTGACCGATGAGGGCATCATCGCCCTGCCCAGCATTCCTGCCAGCAATATTGTTTTGGGAGAAAAAAGGGTCAACGAGGTTTATATGGCCAACGACTCCATCGCCTATCTCGCCGCCAATTTTGGCCTCAGTACCCTCAACTTAAAAACCGGCCTTTTCCCAAATACCGTCAAGACGCCTTTTGAGGTAAAAGGGGTGCGTATTTTCAATGAACTCATCTACATCGCAACAGCGGAAGGCGTCTATACTGCCGACCCTAATGCGGGCTACAATGTGGACGATTTTGCCAACTGGAAATGGCTGGGCGGTGAAAAAGGTTTTCCAGAGGATTATTCATCGGAAGCGCTCAACGTCTATAACGATAAACTCTATATCGGCATCAACGACAGCCTTTATAACTATGATGGCGATACGGCAATATATACTTACCATTTGGATGGCTTTTTTGTAAAATATCTCTCTTCGGAGGGGCAACACCTCTTGGCGGGCTTTTCCTGTAAGGCTGGTTGCAGCAGTAAAGTGATTGTATTTGATGAAAATGGCTTCGTGCGTGACAATCCGTACGGATGCGTGGACTTTAGCCGCTATGCTATCGAGGACGAACAAGGTGCCATTTGGTATGCCGATTTTGGGAAGTTGCTCAGGGTGCAGCACGCTGGCGAAGGCTGGTGCGAGCTAATTCAAGTCAATAGCCCTGTTTCTACCAGTATATCAGCGATTGATGTAGCCAATAACCAGGTGTGGGTGGCCGCTGGGGGCTTGGATTTGTCCTTTATCGCCATTGGCCTCCGTGACGGTTTTTATTGGCTGGCGGACGGTGTTTGGGAAAACCGCAGCATCGAAAACGAACCTGCACTGGCCGATGTGTCCGATTTTATTGATATCAAAGTTCACCCCTCCAACGGAAAAGTATATGGTGCAGCCTACTGGGACGCATTGGTGGAATTTGACCCGGCCACCAAGGAATTTCAGGTGTTTAACGAAACCAATTCAGACGGAAAACTCGATTTTGCATTACAAGATCCCACCCGTACCCGTGTGCTCGGCCTTGCCTTCGACGAGGAAGAAAACCTTTGGATGACCAATAACAATGCACCCAAGCCTTTGGTGGTACTGCGAAAGGACGGCACTTGGGAAAACTACGATTTATCCTGTACGAACGAACTTTCTATTTATAAAATCGTGGTGGACAGGCTCGGCTACAAATGGATGAACACTTTTAATAGCAACATCGGCATTGTCGTGTTCGATGAGGGCGACCCAAATGATCCCAGCGACGACCGCTGCAAAATCATCAATTCCTCCAACTCCGTTTTGCCCACCAACGAAGTCAATGCCCTCGAAGTGGACCGGGACGGGGCAGTCTGGGTCGGCACCAAAAATGGGGCAGCAGTTTTTCAATGCGATCCATTGGGTGGCGATTGTCCCGGCACTTTGCCATTTGTGGAAGTGGACGGCTTTGGGGCCAACTTGCTCGAAGAGCAGGACGTGCGCTGTGTGGCGGTGGACGGCGCAAACCGCAAGTGGTTTGGCACCTTGGCGGGCGTCTTCGTCATGTCGCCGGAAGGCACGGAGCAGATTGCCCATTTCACCGAAGAAAACAGCCCTTTGTTCAGCAATGCCATTGTTGACATAGATTTCGATGAAGAAACGGGCGAGGTATTTATCGGCACTGCAAAAGGCTTGATTTCCTATCGAGGCGAAGCAACCACTGGCGAAGGGTTTCATAATGGCGTGCTCGTTTATCCAAACCCCGTGCGGCCCGATTACGAAGGCCCAATTGCCATCAAAGGTTTGGCGGAAGATGCGACCGTAAAAATCACGGACGTGGGCGGGCAGTTGGTGTTTGAAACCGAGGCCCTGGGCGGCCAGGCCATCTGGAACGGGCGGGACTACAATGATCGTAAAGTGAACACTGGCGTTTATCTCGTCTTTGCCACTAGCCGCAACCAATCCAGCCCCGACGTGGCCGTGGCAAAAGTGCTGGTGGTAAATTGATGTTTATTCAAAAACAATCTCAATATCGCTCTTGGCACGTACCATCATTTCCGGGCGGTTCATCGGTACGGTAATGGTGAGCAAAACGGCGGCAGTGGGAGAGAAATTCGCCTTTTGGTGGTAGGTAAAATCACCGCAGAGGAAATTGGCTTCGTAAAAATCTTCGCCGAAAAGGGTAGAAATCACATTGGCCTTCCCACTTTTAGAAGAAATGGCTTGTAGGTTTTTTTCAAAAATAGCTTCCGGGGCTTCTTTGGTAGCGCCCAGTTTTCCAATGACTTTGACCTCCGCAATTTGCCCTACTGATTTTAGCAACAGCGTGTCGCTTTGCACGGAAAGCGTCCGGTCGGGAAAGAGCGACGATGGGTAATTGAGGCAATAGCCGAAGCGGTTGTTGCAGTATTGTGTGGCAGCTATTGATCCATCTTTTTGCAAAAATGAAAACGAAAGGAAAAGGCACAAGGCCCAAGGGGCCAAAAGCTTGTTGATCGGTTTATGCATCATTGGTCGCTCTGGTTTTAGAAAAAAATGGGGCAAAGGCAGTGCCAGTAAAGTCATTCCGAGCAACAGGCAGCACTTTTCATGGGAGGATGCAAGGGGAGAAATTTATTTTTGCGGAAATTTTTCACATATAAAAGGAATCCATCAATTGCGGCTTTGATTTTGCAATTTTGAACCATGAACGGCTGGTTTGTCAAAGCCATATCAGGCATTGAAACCGCCATTTTAAAACATCCCAACATGATGAAAAAGTTATTTTCCACACTGTTTCTGCTAGCCGCCCTGCAAGTTGGCTATGCACAAAATGCTGATAAAGATGCAGCCCTTACCACTGTTGGCTCCTTGGGCGCAGTGGCGCTTTACAACACTTATTTGTCTATCGGACTGATGGCTGAT
Organism: Saprospiraceae bacterium; assembly: GCA_041741095.1. Classification (GTDB taxonomy): domain Bacteria; phylum Bacteroidota; class Bacteroidia; order Chitinophagales; family Saprospiraceae; genus UBA6168. The sequence goes on along the minus strand of JBGSKQ010000143.1, from coordinate 87,302 downwards.
GCCCATGTAAATGAGGTATATGACACCGATTACACCAATACCCTCATTGACGAACAAATCGGCATGATGCAGAATATGAAGGAGAATTTAAAGGAACTTTTAGCATCTGGTTTTTTGACAACGGAAGATGACAAAGCCTTTGCTTCCGATATGGTGGTCTGTGCAGGCCTGCTCCAAGATGAGGCACAGGCTTTCAAAAAGTACATAGGAGATCTAAGTGAGGAAAATGCCAACGCTTACGACACGGCGAGGCTGTACGCCTGGGACAATATTGCCAGACTGCTCGACCTGGATTAACTGCGGAATTCCTCTCCTTTCTTATATTTTTAGCGGCATTTAAATACCATGATGCGCCTGCCTGAACATGCTCATGGTAACCCCGTTCCTTCAAGGAGGCCTTGGTCTCGTTTTATTTCTAACTAAAAAAATGCCGTTATGAAAGCTGTCCTTACCCATTTCACAGCCCTGGTTTTCCTTGTTTTTTTGTTGCAAAATGTTTCTGCCCAGCCTTATCTGGGCATGTCTTTGCTCACCACCGTTTCAACGCCAGTTGATATTGCCAATGCGGGCGACGGCTCCAACCGCCTCTTTTTGGTGGAAAAAGCTGGGCGCATCCGGATTTATGATCAAAATACTTCCACGCTTTTGCCAGGCAATTTTTTGGACATTTCAGGACAAGTATCCGATGACGGGGAAAGGGGCCTGCTGGGCTTGGCATTTCACCCAAACTATAGCTCCAATGGGTATTTTTTTGTCAATTACACCAATAATGCTGGCGATACCAGGGTGAGCCGTTTCACAGTTTCCTCAAACCCAAATGTTGCCGATGCGGGCAGCGAATTGACCATTTTGCCCGTAGCCCAACCCTTTAGCAACCACAACGGCGGTGACCTCGAATTTGGTCCCGACGGCTATCTCTACATCCCGCTCGGCGACGGCGGCGATGGTGGCGACCCCGGCAACAGGGCACAAAATCCCCAAGAGTTATTGGGCAAATTGCTCCGCATAGACATCAACAGCACCAGTGGCGGAAACAACTACGCCATTCCGCCCGATAACCCCTTTGTGGGGGTGCAAACGCCCATTGATTACCGGGATGAAATATGGGCACTCGGCTTGCGCAACCCCTGGCGTTTCAGCTTCGACCGCCAAACGGGCGATATTTGGATAGCGGATGTGGGGCAGGGTGCCTGGGAGGAAGTCAATTTCCAGCCTGCCAACAGCAACGGTGGGGAAAACTACGGCTGGCGCTGTTACGAAGGCAACCATACTTACAATACATCTGGCTGCGGGCCAATGAGCAATTACGATTTCCCGATATTCGAGTATCCGCACAACCCAACTACGGGTGGCAATTCTATTTCGGGCGGCTATGTCTATCGGGGCAACGACTACCCAATATTGCAGGGTTGGTACATCGTGGCCGACTATTCTTCCGATAATTTTTGGCTTATCCGGCCCGACGGCGTTGGGGGTTGGGATTCGCACATCATTACCGATGTGCCAACGGTCAACGACGTGGTGACTTTTGGAGAAGATGAGGCTGGTGAAATGTACGTGGCCGACCTCGGCGGGCAGGTTTATTCCATTACTGCCGATTATGACCCCTGCCCCGTTGATTCTACGCTGACCCTGAACCCCTACGACATGGACACGGTAAGTGCCAGCAACAACTTGACAACAGCAGGTGAAGTAACCATTCCCAGTAATAATGAAGTGGTTTTCCGGGCCGGATCAGGAATCACGTTGGCTGAAAATTTTACTACCCAATTGGGGGCAGAGTTATCGGCATACATTGAAGATTGCAGCGACAATTTCACATCGCCCCCCAATGGCCTATTGAAACCTGTTGATCAAAATTCTACTTTCGATATAAATTCTTATCCAAATGGGTCCGCATTTTCCCTATACGATGGCAGGGGGATTTTGATAAAAGAAGGAAAATTGGGGACCAATCCTGTCGGGCATCTTTCCGGCGAGCCTGCCGGGGTTTATTTTATCTCCATTGAAAAAGAAGGGGAAACCGTCGTTAGCAAAGTGGTAAAATAAAGCTGGTTTTTTAATTGACCAACCTAAAGCAAAGCCCCAACGGCGACAGTTCCGCTGGGACTTTGCGATTCCTCGCTATCCTTGTGGTATGGCATTCATATCCATATAAATTACTTCCCACTGGTGTCCATCAGGATCCGCAAAACTGTGCTGGTACATCCAACCGTGGTCCTTGGCGTCGTCATACAATGAGCCGCCAGCCTGTGTGGCTTTATTGACCATATCCTGCAAGGCAGCCTTGCTTTCAGCGTCAATGGCGATCAGCACTTCCGTGGTTTTTTGTGCATCCGCAATGTCTTTTTTGGTAAACTGCTTGAACTTGTCGTGCGTCAGTATCATGGCAAAAATCGTTTCCGATAAGACCACACAGGCTGCTGTTTCGTCAGTGAACTGTGGGTTGATGCTAAAGCCGAGGCGGGTATAGAAATCTTTCGACTTCTCCAGGTTTTTTACGGGCAGGTTGACAAAGATTTTTGTTGGCATGATTGAAATTTTTGTGAAAGGTGAAATAAACGGTTAATACGTCCTGGCTTCAAGTGCGCAGGGTCTTGGTTATTGATAGATGGGTGATGGCTTACAAGTGCAAGGGCAGGGAGAGGGGACCTCCCCCGCCTCAGTTTTTGCGCTCCGTATATTTTTTGAAATTGTCGAGAATGGCTTGCCAGCCGCCCTGCTGCATTTCCAGGGAGTGGGTGTTTTCGGCCTGGAATGTTTCAACCACATGCGTTCCATTTTCTATTGGGGAGAAATGTACCTGCACTTTCCTTCCGTCGGCCATCGTGTATTCGATGCGTTTTTTGTCCATCACATGGTCATAGGTCCCATTGAAGTCAAATCCGAAACTGCCGTCCCTGGCTTCCATGCGGAAGTTGAACTTGCCGCCCTGTCGCAGGTCGTTTTCCGCTTTGGGCGTATGCCAGTCTTCGGAGGCGTTGTTCCACTGTATAATGTCCGCTGGGGTCGTCCAGGCATTCCACACTTTTTCAAGCGGGGCGCCCACGGTCGTTTCCACCATGATGACTTGGGGCGCATCGGTCTGGGCAGCTTGTTTTATTTTTTCAATGTCAATTTTCCGCATTTGCATCATGGCGCTGGCGGCCCGCTGGGCCTTGGCCGGATCGGGGTCGGAAATCAGCTTGGTCAGCTCTTCCGGCACGATTTGCCAGGAGAGGCCGTACTTGTCCTTCAGCCAGCCGCAGGCACTTTCTTCGCCACCGTCAGCGGTCAGTTTTTCCCAATAGTAATCCACTTCTTCCTGTGATTTGCAGTTAACCACAAAGGAAACGGCTTCATTGAATTTGAACACGGGGCCAGCATTGAGCGCCGTGAATTCCAGTCCAAAGAGTTGAAAGGAAACCGTCATTACCGTACCTTCGGGCGCAGGCATGTTGCCACTATAGCGGGTTATTTTGCCCATTTTGGCGTCCTTAAATACGGATACATAAAAATTTGCTGCTTCCTCTGCCTGATGGTCGAACCAGAGGAAAGGTGTGATCTTTTGCATGTTATTGTTTTTTTTGGTGAATGATATTCTTGTTAAAGCATTCGGCCAACTGCCAATTTCACTCCCTACTCTTCGGCCAATTCCTTCACCCTTTGAAGTGCTTTTGGGAAGGCATTTTGCAAATAATCGGCAAACTCGCCATTGGAGTCCATTTCGAGGCAATATCCGTTTGGGTCAAGACGGGGATTGGCGGGCAATTTTTCAAAAATCCTCTCAAATTTGGTCTAGGTCCTTTTGATAGTCCAGAAGGGTTTCGGACAGGTTGTTCACCATTTTTAACACAAAGGATTCGAGGCCAATTTGTTCCGCCTCGGCGGAGAATATTGAGCCGTGAATTGTCCCAAGAAAACCGAACTAAAATAATTTGTGATTTTCAACATCTAATTGCCTCGCCTCTCACTCCTCACGTCTCGACAATTCTACTGCCGCTTCCAGATAGAAGCGTATTACATCGGCGCATCCAAAAACGCAGGCACATTTTTCAGCAGCCAATCCGTTTGCATCATCACGCCCACATGGGTCGTGGCGGGAAGAATGGCCAATTGCGATTTGGGCAGCCCCGAAATATCCCCGAACACCCCGCCGCCAAATATGTGGTACATTTCTGTGACATGCTCCAGCATTACGCCATCCGCATCTCCAACGATAATAAAGGCGGGAATTTTGGAAGCTTTTTGTTCCAATTCAGCTTTCCAGTTGTAGTGATCGGCATCCATCGTCATGACCCTCGGCACGAAGGCTTTCCAATGTGTAGGGTCGGGTGCCAGGCGCTCGTATTCGGTTTTCATCGGGGTTCCTTCAAACATATCGGCAGTAAAGGTGGGGAACATTTCCAGCGCTATCGGGTGCCAGCCGTCGTACTTAAATACAGCGGAGGCAATGACGAGTTTGCGCACCAAATCCGGCCTTTGCGCCGCCACTTGCAGCGCCACGCCGCCACCCATGCTGTAGCCAAAAACATCTGCGTTTTTTACATTTAGATGTTCCAATAAGCCGATCACATCTTTAGCGGAGGCGCTGAAGGACATAGGGCGATCAATGTCGGCGGTGCGGCCGTGGCCTTGCAGTTCCACGGCGATGATTTGGCGGTTTTTGGACAATTCTGGGATCACCTCCCCAAAGCACATGTCAATGTTCATGAAGCTTCCGTGCAGCAACACCAGCGGCTGGCCAGTGCCGTAAATCTCATAATAAAGCTTCAGACCGTTCACGGGTGCGTAGCCGGATTTGTCGGGTTCAATGTTCATTGTATCCACTGAAAATTGTTGGTTGTTTTCATGTTCATTTTGTCCAAAAACAATAGATGAAGTGCCGACCAGCGCCATGACCAGCAAGGGTGTGGCGTATTTCATGACCGCTGTTTTTTGAAAATATCCCGCCTTTAATAGTTTATGATATTTCAGGTAGGAAACTGCCAGTATCGCAAAGATGATAAGCGGCATGATGGTCTGAAAATTTCCCACGCCGTCCACCACGCCGTGGGCTACTGCGGCCGAAATGAAGTTGAAACCAAAACCTGCGTAGGCCCATTCCTTCATCCGTGGCGGTATGATGGGCAGTATCAACAGCAATCCGCCAGTGATTTTAAAAATGGTCAACATTACCCTGAAATAATCGGGGAACCCCAGGTGCTGTATGCCTTCCACGGCCACTTGCGTATGCGAAGTGAGTGCTGGCAATACGCTGTCGAACAGGAAAATAAAGCCAGTCGCTACCCAAAAAATGATTTTGTCCTTTTTCATGATTGGTGATTTTAGTTATTATAATTAAGATTTATAAGCATTGAACATCCAGTGGATGCCGAATTGGTCGGTCAATTCGCCGTAAGTAGCGCCCCAAAAAGATTCGTGCAGGGGCATTTTAATCTGGCCACCCTTGGCCAGTTTTTCATACAGTATTTCGATGGACTGCCCGTCGTTGCCATTCACGCAGAGCATGATGCCGTTGCCACGATCCAAGCCTCGGCCCATCATATCGGAACCCATCAAGGTGATGCCCTCGGCGGTCAAAATGCTGTGCATGATTTGCTGTTCCATTTCCTGCGGCATATTGGCGCCCATGGGCGACTCGCCTATTTTTTGCAAGGTCAGTTCGCCGCCGAAGCAACTTTTATAGAAGGTCATGGCCTCCCGGCAGTTGCCGTTAAAATTGAGATATGGGTTTAATTGCGTCATTTTATCTGCTGTTTTTATTATTGCTTTTTGTTTTAAATTTTTGACAATGCAAAGATGTAGGTGTTTTTAAAACAAATTGTATGGTAAAAGCGACAAAGTCAAGGGGTGATTGCGACAAATTTTGGGTTTACCTTTGTAAAATCTTCAAACATTATCATCCGATATGAAAAACATCTTTATCCTCATCCCAGAAACAGGCGTCCCGGCGGCCATCGTGGATCCCCGCTACATGTTCACCGCCGTCAACGAATTTCACAAAGCAGAAGGTAAGATGCCGCCCTTTCGGGTACAATTGGTGGGCTTGACCAAAGAGGTGCGCTTGAATGAAGGCATCATTTCCTTCCGCACGGATTTGACCATCTATGATAAAGGCCAGGCCGACCTCATCCTGGTGCCGGCCCTGAGCGGCGATTTGGAAAAAGCATTGGAAAAAAACCGCCCCTTCGTGCCTTGGATAATACAGCAGCACAGTCAGGGAGCAGAGGTGGCGAGCCTTTGCCTGGGTGCTTTCCTGCTGGCCTCCACCGGCCTGCTGAACGGCAAGACTTGCTCTACGCATTGGCAATTTGCCAATCAGTTCCGCAACATGTTTCCCAAGGTGCAAATGGCGGAGGATAAAATCGTGACCGAGCAAAGCGGCATTTATTCCAGCGGCGGTGCCGGTTCGTATTGGAACCTGCTGTTGCACCTCATTGAAAAATATACGGGCCGTGAAATGGCCATCCTCGCCTCCAAGTTTTTTGTGCTGGACATTGCACGCGACAGCCAGTCGCCCTTCGCCCTGTTTCGGGGGCAAAAAACCCACAGCGACTCTGAGATTTTGCAGGTGCAGGATTTTATCGAAAGCAATTTCACGGAAAAAATAAGCGTGGAAGAACTGGCCGATCGCTTCGGCATCGGCAGGCGCACTTTTGAGCGGCGTTTTAAAAAAGCCACCCACAATTCGCCCGTCGAATACCTGCAACGGCTGCGCATAGAAGCCGCCAAAAAAGAACTGGAAACCGAGCGCAAAACCGTCAACGAGGTCATGTTCGACGTGGGCTATTCGGACACAAAAGCCTTCCGGGACGTATTTAAAAAAGTAACAGGACTGACACCCGTAGAGTACCGCAGCCGCTACAATCGGCAGGAATTGGCAGTATAATGCCTTGCCTTCCATCTTTCCGTTGCGGCTTTCCATCGAAAAAACCCTTTCGGCTCTCAATAATCCGTGCTCCTTTGGAGTTATTGTCCCGCTTTCCCTTTCCGTTCCCATTTCCCTTCCCAAAATGACCCAATGACCCCAATGACCAATGACCACTAAATAACAAAGACATGACCCGACTGAAAAAATTCTTCCTGTTCTGCTCCGGCGTAGATCACTCCATTTTGGAAAAATGCCCGACCGACGAAAACAAATATTTAGGCATTGGCGCCACGGTATTCTTCACGGGCGTATTGGCCTTTTTTTCGGCAGGCTATGCGCTTTACACGGTCTTTGATTCCTACATCATGGCCACGGTATTTGGCCTGGTTTGGGGCACGATGATTTTCAACCTCGACCGCTACATTGTGATGAGCATGAAAAGTTACGGCAAATGGTGGCGGGACTTGGTGATTGCCGTGCCGAGGATTGGCTTGGCCGTGCTGCTGGCCCTGGTCATTTCAAAACCATTGGAGCTGAAGATTTTTGAAAAAGAAATCAACGCCGAATTGGTGGTGATGGAACAGGAGGTGTTCAAAAACCAGGAGGATCGGGTGAAGGAGCGCTACCAAGTGCAAATTGAAGATCAGAAACAACAAATCGCCCGCCTGAAAGCCGAAGTCGTATCAAAAACTGCCGCCCGTGACACCCTCGCCCGCATCGCACAGATGGAGGCCGACGGCACAGGCGGCTCCGGCCACAAAAACCTGGGCCCCATTTACCGGGCAAAAAAAGCGGATGCCGATAAGGCACAGGTGGAATTGGACAGCCTCTTGGCCGCCACCCTGCCATTGATCAAGGAAAAAGAACAGGGCATTACCGAACTGGAAACTGCCGTACAGGCCGACATCGCCAACCTCTCCCGCAACGGCTATGGCGGCATGGCCGCCCGCATGGATGCGCTGCACCGCCTATCGGAAGGCAGCAAGGCCATTTTTTACGCCAGCATCTTCATTACCCTGCTCTTCATCGCCATTGAGACGGCCCCTATTTTTGTAAAACTCATCTCCTACCGCAGCCCCTACGATTACCTGCTCCACCAGCACGAGCATGTGTTTGAAATGGCCAACCTGGAAAAAGTGACCCTGCTCAGCAACGAGGTAAACAGCAAAGTAAAATACGACACGGAAGTAACCGCCCATCGGGTTGCTGCCAACATCGTGTGGCAAAAGGAACTGATAGACCACAAGCTGAAAGAAAAACTGGAGGATTTGAAAAGCAACCCTTACAAGTGGAAGCTGGGGCAGGGTTTTTCGGAGTGATGATGATTTTTCATTCCCTGGCTAAAGTTGGAAAAACTACCCAGACCATCTTATTTTAGCTTTTTTGAAAATGAAGCTGCCATGAAAATGAGAACCGTTTTTCCAATCGCCTTTTTTACCCTTTTCCTTTTTACAAAACCCACCACCGCCCAATCCTTCCTCTTCGGTGCCGACCTTTCCTACATCAACGAAATGGAAGACTGCGGCGTGGAGTACAAGGAAAACGGGTCGGCCACAGACCCTTACCAGATTTTTGCTGACCACAACTGCGGCATTGTGCGCCTGCGCCTCTGGCACGCGCCCGCCTGGTACGATGGGCTGAACGCTGGCCAGCGCTATTCCGATTTTCAAGATGTGAAAAAAGGCATCCAACGGGCGAAGGCCGCCGGTATGAAAGTGCTGCTCGACTTCCACCTTTCCGACAATTGGGCCGACCCCAACAAGCAGCGGGTGCCTTCCGCCTGGAACGCCGTGGTGGACGATCTGCCCCTGCTGAAAGATTCGCTGTACAACTACATTTCCCAAACCCTGCTCGCCCTGAACGACGAAGATCTGCTGCCCTACATAGTGCAAATCGGCAACGAGACCAACAAAGGCATCCTGCAATCGGTGGCGGACGACACGGGCGGCTGGCAGCTCAATTGGAACCGCAACAGCCAGCTTTTCAAACGGGCCATCGAAGCGGTGCGGGATGTGGAGAACACCACCGGCAAAACGGTAAAAGTAGCCCTGCACATCGCCGGGCCTGCCAACGCCGACTGGCTCATGGAGGGCTTTTGGGACAATGGCGTGACGGATTTCGATGCCATCGGCCTCTCCTATTACTGGGCCTGGCACAAGCCGACTGACATAAACGACACGGGCGACATCGTGGCCGATTTGAAACAAAAATACCCCGGCAAGGAAGTCTGGATTTTTGAAACGGGCTATATCTGGACGACGGCCAGCAACGACAACGCCAATAATATTATCAACGATGTGCACCCCAATTACTCGCCCGCCAGCCCCGAAAACCAACGGGATTGGCTGGTGGACATGACGCAGGAGGTGATCAGCAAAGGCGCATCGGGCGTCATTTATTGGGAGCCTGCCTGGGTGTCTTCTCCTTGCTGGACGCAGTGGGGACAAGGCTCGCACCAGGAACACGCCACGTTTTTTGATTTCAACAGCAATATGCTGCCGAATGGCGGCATGGGCTGGATGGAACATAACTACGATTTCACCAGTACCGGAAAAGAAGCCCCATCCCCAAAGCGGAGCATGGAAGTTTTTCCCGATAGCAGCCACCGCAATTTGACCCTACAACTATCTGGTTTTGATGTTGGTAAAACATTGGAAATCAGCCTATGGGGCAGGGACGGTAAATTATTGGCTTCGCAAAAACACAATACTGTTTCGGTGGGCAGTTCGACCTTTGCTTTCCCGTTGCCACAATTGGCGGCGGGCATCTATTTTGTAAAAGTGTCGGAAGGAAATATGCCTGTGGGAGTCAAAAAAATCTGGATCTGCCAACGCTAAGAAACTGGACTGGCCGCATTTGAACCTTTCCCGCTGCCAGTCCTTTTTAATGCGATCTCTCGTTTCTAATTGGCAGCCAAGCCGAAATTTTTAAAATAAAGCTTCCCTGGCCTTCGTTCAGAAAAAACAAAAGCCCGGCAGGATGGAAGTCGCCGGGCTTTTTTGTTCATAGAAGTTGTTACCGTAACGGAAGAAAGCCATTTGGGATTATTGGCCAGGGGTTCACAGGATACTTAACTCTTTTGGCGGGGAAAATGGAATTGGTAATTTTACCGGGGAGGAACAACGAACAGCCTTTTGACTATAGTTTTTCAAAAAGTAACAGATAAAAAATGATAAACTATGAACGATGAACAGGTCTAACGTTCATCTTTCATCATTCATAGTTCATCGTTAAATAAAACCACACATTCATGGATAAAATCAAAATCCTTTGGGCGGACGACGAAATTGACTTGCTAAAGCCCCAATTGTTGTTTTTGGAGAAAAAAGGCTACGATGTGGTCACGGTCACGAACGGCCACGATGCCATTGAGGAGTGCGATACCGCCAAAGATTTCGATGTCGTCTTTTTGGACGAGAGCATGCCTGGCCTCACCGGCCTCGAAACCCTGTCTAAAATCAAAGGCAGCAACCCCCTGCTGCCCGTGGTGATGATTACCAAAAACGAGGCAGAAGACATCATGGAAGAGGCCATCGGCTCTCAGATTTCCGATTACCTCATCAAGCCCGTAAACCCCAACCAAATCTTGTTGACCCTCAAAAAAATCATTGACAACAAGCGCCTGGTAAGGGAAAAAACTACCTCCGACTACCAGCAGGATTTCCGCATGTTGTCCGTGCAGATCAATAGTGGGCTTAACTACGAGGAGTGGGCAGAAGTATATCGCAAGCTCATTAATTGGGAAATAAAAATTGACAGCTCTGAATCGGTGGCAATGGGCGACATCCTCTCCACCCAAAAGAGCGAGGCCAACTCAGAGTTCAGCCGTTTTGTGGTGAAAAACTACGAGGACTGGATCAACGACCGCAAAGAGGCCCCCGTTATGTCGCACAACCTCATGCGCCGCAAAATTTTCACCAAGCTGACCGACGAGCGCCCCACCATCATGCTGCTGCTCGACAACTTACGCTACGACCAGTGGCGGGTCATTGAGCCTTTCATATCCGAACTGTTCAGGGTGGAAGACGAGGACTTTTTCTACAGCATCTTGCCCACGGCTACGCAGTATAGCCGCAATGCCATTTTTGGCGGCATGTTGCCCCGTGACCTCGAAAAAGCCTTCCCGCAATGGTGGAAAAACGACACCGACGAAGGCGGCAAAAACCTGCACGAACACGACTTCCTCGCAGAGCAGATCAAGCGGACGGTGCGCAAGCCCATCAAGCACGATTATATCAAAGTGACGAACGTGGCATACGCCAAAGAGCTGCAAGACAACATCTACAACTACCTCAACAACGACCTGACCGTCATCGTGTATAATTTCATAGATATGCTCTCGCACGCCCGCACAGAGATGGAAGTGCTGAAAGAACTGGCCGGCGACGAAAAAGCCTACCGTTCGCTCACCCGTTCCTGGTTTGTCAATTCGCCGCTGTGGGCTGCCCTGCAACGTGCCGCCGAAAAAGACGTGCAACTCATCATCACCACCGACCACGGCACCATCCGGGTGAACACGCCCAGCCGTGTTGTGGGCGACCGGGAAACGACTACCAACCTGCGCTACAAAGTGGGCCGCAACCTACAGTACGAGCGCAAAGACGTGCTCGACTTCCGTGACCCCGCCAACGCCGGGCTGCCGAGGCCGAACGTGAGTTCTACCTTTATTTTTGCCAAAGACGACATCTTTTTCCTCTACCCCAACAACTACAACCACTACCACAATTATTACAAAAACACCTTCCAGCACGGCGGCATTTCTTTGGAGGAAATGATTTGCCCGATTATAAGGCTTAGAAGTAAATGATGAATGGATGAAGTAATGAGAGAATGTCTGCATTTTCTCTCATTCTCTCATTCTCTCATTCTCTCATTATCATGGCACAGCGGGTACCTTTCCTGTTTATTGCTGAAAGCGAATTGGGCGGCCGGGGCGTTTTTACGGCGGAGCCGCTGGACGAGGGCGATTTGATCGAAATTTGCCCGGTCATCGTACTGCCGGAGCGGGAGTTGCCCATTATTCACGGCACTTTTTTGCACGACTATTATTTCCTTTGGGGCGAGGAGCAAAAGCAATGCGCCATTGCCCTGGGCTACGGCTCCCTTTACAACCACTCTTATGAGCCAAATGCTCATTATTTGGTTGATTATGAGCATGGTACGATAGATTTTTATTGCCTGAAAAAGATAGAATCGGGCGGGGAAATCACCGTGAACTACAACGGGGAGCCGGATGTTAAAACGCCTGTTTGGTTCGACAAAGGAGGACGGAGGGAGCCTTGACGGATGTGTTTATGTGTTTGGGTGTTTATGTGTTTTCAAAATACCCAAACACATAAACATACAAACACAATTCTCCATGAAAAACATCTTTTTCATCGCTTTATGCACAGCGTTGTTTGCCGCCTGCGAAAACGACATCAACGAGGTGAACAGGCTTTTTTCAAAGGACGAAACGTTGGTGGAAACTGCCACGGGGGTGGAAATGCTGTACAGCGACTCGGCGGTGCTGAAACTGCGCATTATCACCCCGAAGATGCTGCGGCATTTGGATAAAAAAGATCCCATGCAGGAGTTTCCCGATGGGCTGCAAATTGAGTTTTATGACAACAACGGCGAAAAAGCCACGAGTAGCCTCACGGCCAATTATGCCCAGAAATTTGAAAACGACAATAAGTTCATCGTGCGGGACAGCGTCGTCTGGAACGGCAGCAACGGCGAGCACTTGGAAACGGAAGAACTGATTTGGGAGGAGGAAAACGACAAGGTACACACCAACAAGTTCGTCATCGTGCGCCGCCCGGACGAGATTATTTACGGCCACGGCTTTGAATCTAACCAAAAATTTACGCAGTGGAGAATACGGGCCATTGAAGGTCGGATAAAAAATAAAATATCAGATGATTTTAAGAATTGATAAAACTATGAGTGTTTTGAAATAGAATTATTTATACAGTTTTCATCATTCACAACATTGGTTTTCAGCGTTTTGATCAATGACTTAATGTCCAATGACTAATGACGCAAAGCACTAAATCGCACCAATAGCCCGCTTAAACTTGGCCTCAATTTGCACAAAATCCCCTTCCTGCAAGGCCATTTTCCCATACCACACCCGCTCGAAGATGAGCGTAGCCTCTTGCACTGTGGCGAACAAATGAGAACCCGCCAATTCCCGCAGGTATTCCCCGTTCGTCTTGTCCTTTTTCCATTTGATGAGCTTTTTCAGGGAGAGTTCTTTTAAAATGGCGAGGTAGTAAAGGCGCACTGCCAGCGCAAAATCACCCGCTGCCGTGGCTTGGCGGATGTGGTTTTCCAGTTCGGCTTCGTGGAGGTTTTCTTCTATTTGTTCCAAATTGATTGTCCCAGCTAAAGGCTTGATTTTGTTGTTTTTGGGTGAAAAAATATTTTCCCCGTTGGCCATTTTTACGATTAAAAATATCAAAATCCCTATTCCAACGCCAATAAGGAGGAATTTCATAAATGTGGCGAAGCGATCTGCTTTTTCAGGATCGGCGGCCTCTTCCTTTTTCAGTTGTTTTTGATCTTCGGAATAGTCAAGCTCCTTGGTGAGTGATTTCCATTTTGCCGTGTCGAATGCGTGGGTTTGGATGGGCTGCTGAAGGTAGGAGTCTTGGGGGGGTTGGGCCCAAACTTTGGAACTTAGAATGATTGCTAATATATATACTATAAGAAAATTTCTTCTAATCATACTTTTCATCGAATATAGACCTTTCGCTGAATCCGCTTTTTATCAAAAGGCAGGGAAAGGTGACGAAGTGCCTCTGCGTATTCAGTACACCAGCGTTGGCGATATAATCTTTGCTTATTGAGTTTGAAAGAATTAAAGTCAATGTCGGTTTTCATTTCTAAAAAAGCAATTCGATATTGATCTTCTGGTAAAAAACCAGTCACATCTGCATATGCCAATAAGAAAAACGAACTGTAACATTTGGGGTAATAACTGGCCGGAGGAAGTTTGTCTTCAAATTGAAAATCGTCTGTAATAAAGAACCCAGAAAGTGTAGCGGCACTTTGTGCGATTGCATGAGCTTCCCCTTTATCCACCTTGTCATAAATCATTGCGTGGACAATTGGGTCAATACTGGTACAGAAATGGAAAAAGTTGTTGGGCCTTATTGATTTAAGCCAGGAATTGAGACGGGGTGCCAAACTGGGGTATAATGCGGCAAAGTCCTGCAATTCCTTAAAAACTTCCTCTGGAACCAGGACTTGTTCTAAGCCCAAATTCCTTAACAACTGGAAAAGCTCAACAGAAGGTATCCGAACAAATCGGTTAAAGACTGTATTGTCTAAAATGATTTTACGGAGCATATTTTATCGTCTGCTATCGCTTAATGACGAGAGTGTCCAGAGGCCCAAGCCAATGCCAAGAAGCGTAGCAAAGGCTTTGTCCGTTTCTTGTTTTTGAGCTTGTTGGGCAATATGTGTTAATACCTGGGCCACTAAATCATCCACCGTGTCTTTTATTGGATCAAAGTGAAATGGATGAAAGTAGTTCGTTATTTTGCCAGCAATATTTTTACCTTTCTGGGCATCGTAAATCACGATAATGCGGGATTTGTCTTTAAGGTGGTTGAACGCGTATTCAATTTCTTGTTGAACTATGTCAGAAAGTTTACCCAAAGAAAAAACCACATAATAGTCTGATTCTTCAATCCGTCGTTTTGTCTCATTGTCTAAAACGGTTTCAGAAAAATACCTTTCGGGAAGAAACATTCGAAAACCGTTCACTGCACCAATGGAATGCAACCTCACTGCCAAACGTTGTTCGGAGTCACTTCCTGGATTATATGTTATGAAAACTGTTGTTGATTTTTTCATGGCACTATATAGACGATTTGAAACAAATTTCGTTCAAAAAATCCACAACTTCATTGAATTAATAATTGCAGGGAAAATGTGAGTTAAACCAGGGCAAATGCTACTGCTCCTTCCATCACTCCCTCCGCATTCACCTCCCCCAGTTTCATCATACCAATCGTATTGATCAACTCTTCCTCCAGCGGCATGTCAATGCGGACATAATTATCCGTAAAGCCTGACATCCGCCCTGCCTCCGTGCTACGCTCGAACAGCACGGGTCTAATTTCGCCAATATGCTTTTGATAAAAAGAGCGCTTTTTCTTTTCGGAAAGGATGGTCAACATTTCGTTGCGCTGGCGGCGGACGTGCATGGGCACAGGGTCGGGCATTTCCGCTGCGGGGGTATTCGGGCGCTCGGAATAGGTGAAGACGTGCAGGTACGACACGTCCAATTCATGGATGAAACGGTAGGTTTCAAGAAAATCTTCGTCCGTTTCGCCGGGGAAGCCGACGATCACGTCCACGCCGATGCAGCAATGCGGCATCAGTTGCTTGATGAGCGCCACCCGCTCGGCGTACAACTCCCGGCGGTAGCGGCGGCGCATGGCAGTCAACTGCTTATTGTTGCCGCTTTGCAATGGAATGTGGAAGTGCGGCATAAAGCGCTCACTCCCAGCCACAAACTCGATGACTTCCTGGTTGCAAAGGTTCGGTTCGATGCTCGAAATGCGGAACCGCTCGATGCCCTCCACTTTGTCCAGTTCTTTTATCAGATCAATAAAAAGTGCCTCTTTTTTGGGTTTCATGCCCTCTATTACCTCCGTGCCGTTGCCGAAGTCGCCGATGTTGACGCCTGTCAGCACGATTTCCTTCACGCCCATGTCGGCGATTTTCCAGGCATTGGCCACCACGCTATCCACGGTATCGCTGCGGCTTTTGCCACGGGCCATCGGGATGGTGCAAAAGGTACACTTGTAGTCGCAGCCGTCCTGCACCTTGAGGAAGGAGCGGGTGCGGTCGCCGAAGCTGAAGGCATGGGTAAAGGTGTTGGCCTCTTTTACTTCGCCCGCCTGCACCATTCCCTTTCCGGGCGCTTTGCTGAGGTTGTCCACGAAATCAAGGATGCGGAATTTTTCGGAAGCGCCCAGCACCAGATCCACGCCA
This sequence comes from Saprospiraceae bacterium, assembly GCA_041741095.1. Taxonomy (GTDB): domain Bacteria; phylum Bacteroidota; class Bacteroidia; order Chitinophagales; family Saprospiraceae; genus UBA6168. The sequence goes on along the minus strand of JBGSKQ010000143.1, from coordinate 71,458 downwards.
GGGATTTCGGCGATTTCCTGCGGCTTCAATTGCGCGTAGCAGCCCACCACCACCACATTGGCGTTGGGGGATTTGCGCAGCGCCCGCCGCACGATTTGGCGGCACTTGCGGTCGGCAAAATCCGTTACCGAACAGGTGTTGATGACGTAAATATCTGCGCCGTCGTCAAAGCCTACTTCGGCATAGCCTGCATCCTCGAAGAGCCTGCCGATGGAGGAGGTCTCGGAGTAGTTCAGCTTGCAGCCGAGGGTGTGGAATGCGACGGATTTAGGAGTTGCCATTTTTTTAAACAAATTTGAAAAAGGACGGCAAAGATAGGTGTTTTAGGAAAGTCCAGCCCCCTGCACCTCCCTCGCCCGCCTGTCCATTACACTGAACCACAGCGGCGGCAGCATAGCCATCAACATGGAAGCAGGATAGCCGAGCGGTAGTTGCGGGCTTTGGTCGAAATGTCGCAGCACCTGGTACTTGCGGGTGGCCTTGTAGTGGTGGTCGGAATGGCGGGTGAGTTCGTAGAGGAAGATGCGGCCCATTTCGTGGTTGGAGTTCCAGGAATGACGGGGCGTTGTTTTTTCATAAAAACCAGAAGGCAGCAGCCGGCGGCTGAGGCCATAATGTTCGATGTAGTTCACCGTTTCCAGCAGCAAAATGCCAATGGCGGCGGCGGCAATGGCAAAACCGAGGCCCGCCCAGCCAAAGAAAAACCACACCAATGCGAGATATGCCAGGTTGGCAATTTGAAACCAAATCATTTCATTGTAAAAAGAAAAAATGTCCTTGCCAGCTTTTTTCAGGCGCTCTGTTTCTAGCTTCCATGCGTTGTGGTAGGCACCCATGATGGAGCGGGGCCAAAAGCGGTAAATGCTCTCGCCAAGGCGTGCGGTGGCTGGGTCTTGCTTCGTGCCGACCCACTTGTGGTGGCCCCGATTGTGCTCTATGAAAAAGTGGTTGTAGAGCGTGGTTGTGAGCAGGATTTTGGACATCAATTGCTCATACCAAGTGCTGCGGTGGCCCAGTTCGTGCGCCACATTGATGCCGATGGTACCCATGACGATGCCCATGCTGAGCGTCACCCCCACCGTTTCCCAAGCAGCCAGGCCCCCGGCTGTAACAGTAGAAAAGTACATCCAAAGCAGTACGAGCAAGATGGGCAAGTTGAGGTAGAGCAGCAAATCGAACAACAGTTTACCTTCTTTCCGGGCCTCGGCTTCCGGGCTGAGGTTGGCCGTGGTGCCTTTGGCCACCTGCTCGACGAGCGGTATCAGTACAAAGGCCACAATGGCAGTTGAATACGACCATAAGCCCTGCCTGGAAATGGCCAGGAAAGTGGCCAGCGGGGAGATGTAGGCCAGCAGATATTTTAGATCTTTCAGCATAGGAAGCACTTTTTTTAAAACCTGGTCAAATAATTTTAGAAAGCTTTTCCAAAGCGCATGGAAACCATGCAATTTTACGAAAATCCGTTATTTCGTGGCCGATAAACATGTACCATGAAAAAACTTGTAACAGCGCATGGCCTTTCTTTCGAGCCGCTCATCGGCAGCCATGAAATTGCTGTCCGGGTGGAGGCACTCGGACAGGAAATCCGGGGAATTTATGAAAATAAATATCCTTTGTTTTTATGTGTGCTAAACGGGGCTTTTGTCTTTGCCGCCGACCTGCTGCGGGCTTGCGAAATTGCTTGCGAGGTATCGTTCGTGAGGCTGGCTTCGTATGATGGAATGTCCTCGTCGGGCCATGTCAAAACCCTGCTTGGCGTGGATGCTGACCTGAAAAACAGGCACATCATCATTGTGGAAGACATTGTGGACTCTGGCCGCACCTTGTACCATTTTATGGAGGATTTGAAAAAACTGGAACCAGCCTCAGTCGCCCTGGCCGTGCTGCTGGTGAAGCCGGATGCCATTGAGTTTCCCTTGCAGATTGATTATCAGGGATTTGAAATCGCCAACAAATTTGTGGTGGGCTACGGTCTCGATTACGATGGGCAGTGCCGCAACCTCAAGGAAATTTACCAATTGTACACCGATGAATGAAAAAACCTTGGCCGAACTGTGCCGCAAAAGCCGAAGCATCGTGGAGGAAACCGCCACCTTCATCCGGCACGAAGTGGGCCGTGTGGCCGATAGCCAAATAGAAGACAAAAGCCTCAACAGCCTGGTGAGTTATGTGGACAAAACTGCGGAGGAACAGTTGGTGGGGAAGCTTTCCGAACTGCTGCCTGGCGCTGTGTTCCTGACCGAAGAGGGCACGGTAGCACAGGAAAGCGGCGAGTTCCAATGGATCATTGACCCCTTGGACGGCACCACCAATTTCCTGCACCAAGTGCCCTATTTTGCGGTGAGCGTGGGCCTGCGGCACTACGACCAATTGGTGCTGGGGATCGTGTATGAGGTGAGTAGGCAAGAGTGTTTTTATGCCTGGAAAAACGGCGGCGCCTACCTCAACGGCAAAAGCATCCGTGTTTCACAAAAATCCCATTTAAAAGATAGTTTGCTGGCCACGGGCTTTCCTTATCGGGAGTATGAGTGGATGGATCAATATTTCGTGGCCTTGCGGCAGTTGATGAAAAAAACCAGGGGCCTGCGCCGATGCGGAGCGGCGGCGGTGGACTTGGCCTACGTGGCCTGTGGCCGCTTCGATGGCTTTTTTGAATATGGCCTGAACGCTTGGGATGTGGCCGGAGGGGCGGTGCTGATAGAAGAAGCTGGCGGCAAGATGTTCGATTTCAAAGGCGGCAACGATTTTTTGTTTGGTGGCGAAATGCTGGCCTGTAGCAAAAACATTTCGGCTGAGTTGATGGAGGTGATCAACGGTGCTTTTAGGCCAAAATAGGATTCGTTTTCAATGGCTCCTGTCCAGCGCCATGACCATATAAAGCGCTGCGTCTATATCTTCATAAAATTCCCGCACCAATTCATAGCTCACGTTGGATTGGAAGAGCTTCGGCTCCAGGATGTCCTTTTTGTTGCTGATGGCCACGTAGCAGATTTTACCAATGAGCGACAGGTAGATTTCCCCTGATTTTTTGCGGTATTTTAAAATAAAATCCATGAGCTCGTCGGGCAGCAACTCGGCTACTTTGGTATTTCTTGAGCCGTAAATGGTATAGATTTTTCTGAATTCTTCGTGCCGAATGAAACCGTCCATCGCCTGTCCGCCGTTGCGCACAAAGGCTTTCACGGATTCCGAAAGTTGCGGCAGTTCGTGTCGGGGCAGTATGAGCAGGGCACCTTTGGGCGGGTAGAAAAACTTGGCCCGGATAAACACGCCCCGGAACACATCGTCCAGGCGCTGGCGCACCCTCGAATACTCCTGCACCTTCAGTTCGCACATTTCAAACTCCACATCGCCGATGCGGCCTTCGATAAAATCTTCCCCTTCGTACACGGCTGGCCGGGTGACGAAGAGCGAGCTCCAAAGGAATTTTTGAGGTTCGATTTTGCCTTTCGGATTGTATTTCAAATCGCCGAACAACAGCCCGTCGTCAATAAAATCGAGGATCAATTTCACCACCCTCGGTTTAAAAGTGAGCACAAATTTCCGGAAGCGGGCAATCATCACCGATATATAGACGCCAAAAGGCAAGAGGGCAAACAGCGCTATGACAAATATTTGCAGGTAAAACAACAAAACGGCAATGCCCGTCCATAGCACCGCCGTGAACATCATGCGCCGCAGCAACTGCCGCCGCTGCCTGTCCAGCCGTATCAGTTCCGGCTGGATGCTCTGGTTGTAAAATATGCGGAAATTGTCGGTGTTTGCCATTTTAAAGACTCTTCGTACGCCCCCCGTCCACCGGCAGGTTGACGCCATTGATGTAGGCAGCGGCGGGCGATGCCAGGAAGGCCACGGCGGCGGCTACTTCTTCCGGCTGGCCGATGCGCCGGGCGGGGATTTCTTCTTTCCAATTTTCAAAAACAGTGTTTTTTGAAATGCCAGTTTTGGAAGAGCGGGCCGCTGCAATTTCATCCAAACGGCCTGTCATCGTAGCGCCTGGCAGCACGTTGTTCACTGTGATGCCATACTGACCAAGCTCGTTTGCCATTGTTTTGGCCCAATTGGCCACAGCCCCACGGATGGTATTTGATACGCCAAGACCCTCGATGGGTTGTTTGACTGAAGTGGAAATGATGTTGATAATGCGCCCGTAGCCCGCCGCTTTCATGCCCGGCAGCACGGCCTGGGCCAGCAGGTGGTTGCAGATCAAATGGGCATGGAAGGCGGCCAAAAACTCTTCCGTTTTGGCTGCCGACGCTGGCCCGCCAGGAGGTCCGCCGGTGTTGTTCACCAAAATGTGCATGGCCTGGTTGGACAATAGTTCCGCCACTTTTTGATTCAAATCGTCTGGTTGTGAAAAATCCGCTACCATGTACCCGTGCTGCTGCCCCTGCGATTGATCCAAATCGCCCAGTGCCTCCGCCAAACGGTCGGCGCTTCTGGAAACGAGGGTTACATTTGCCCCTAATAATGCCAGTTCGACGGCAGCGGCTTTGCCGATTCCTTTGCTGCTGCCGCCCACCAACGCATTTTTGCCTTTTAAATCTAAATTCATAACTGGTTTTAAAATTTTGGCTAAAATAGCGGTTGTTTACAAACCACAAACCTTTCAACATGGCAATAGCAAAACCTTTCAACCTGAACCAATGGATAGAAGATAACCGCCACTTGCTGCAGCCGCCGGTCGGCAACAAGCAGATTTACACGGGCAACGACGACTACATCGTGATGGTGGTCGGCGGACCGAACGGGCGCAAGGACTACCATTGGGAAGATGGCGAAGAACTTTTTTACCAGATCAAGGGCGACATTTCCGTCAAAATCATCAACGAGGACGGGCAGCCCGAAACCATCCACATCAAAGAAGGCGACATGTTCCTGCTGCCGCCCCGTATCCCGCACTCGCCGCAGCGCCCCGCCGATACGGTCGGACTCGTCATCGAGCGCTACCGCAATCCCGGCGAAGTGGACAAGCTGATGTGGTTTTGCGAAAACTGCAACGCAAAACTCTACGAGGCAGGTTTCCCGCTCAAAGACATTGGCACCCAAATCAAAGCCGCCATCCATGATTTTATGTCCTCCGAAGAACACCGCACTTGCCAGCAATGTGGGACGGTGATGGAGAAAGTGTGACTTTTTTTTAACGATAAACGATGAACAATAAATGATGAACAAGGCCACCGTTCATCGTTCATCATTTATCATTCATCGTTCAATGAAAAAAACCTACTTCGCCTCCGACTTCCACCTTGGCACCAATGGGCGGCTGAGCAGCCGGGAAAGGGAGCGCCAGATCGTGCGCTGGCTGGACATGATAGCTGTGGATGCAGGGGAATTGTACCTGGTCGGCGACGTGTTCGATGCCTGGTTTGAGTACCGCAAGGTGGTACCAAAAGGCTATGTGCGGCTGCTCGGCAAACTGGCCGATTTGCGGGAACGGGGCCTGCCCATCTACTTTTTCACCGGCAATCACGACATGTGGATGTTCCGCTACCTGGAGGAAGAACTGGACATCCCGATTTTCAGGCAACCCATCGTGCGGGAAATGGGCGGCAAGCGCTTTTTCATCGGCCACGGCGACGGGCTGGGGCCTGGCGATTTTGGCTACAAATTCATCAAGGCCGTGTTTGCAAACCCCGTATGCCAATGGCTGTTCGAGCGCCTGCACCCCAATGCGGGGCTTTGGCTCATGGATGCTTTTTCAGGTACCAGCCGCAAGGCCAACCCTGCCGATCCAAAATACCACGGGCCTGAAAAAGAGCGGCTCATCCAGTTTTGCAATGACAAATTGGAAACAGAGCAGTTCGACTATTTCATCTTCGGTCACCGCCACCTGCCGATTGACCATACGCTAAAAAACGGGAAAAGCCGTTACCTTAACTTGGGGGATTGGCTTCGGTTCAACTCCTACGCCGTCTTCGATGGCCACGAATTGGAACTTAAATTTTTTGAAAATGAGCAAGGAAAGGTGTTTGGGAAGTAGTCTTCAGTCTTCAGTCCTCAGTCCTCAGTCTTCAGTCGGGAGGCTGTGTGCTATAGTGTTGTTTTTTATGCTTTTTCAAAATTGCTCCGCCCAGTCCGTGCAGCGTGATACCACGGCGGCGCAGTATGAGCGTTTGTTTTCCATTGGCCTTCAGGCCCACAATTTCACATCTGATAAATTAGGAAATATCTACCTGTTGACAGAAGGTGGCGTCGCCATCAAATGCGGACCTGAGGGCAGGGAGCAGTTCCGTTATTTCAACAAAACCCTCGGCGAGGCGGCTTATTTGGATGCTACCAACCCTTTTCACCTGTTGCTTTTTTTTCCGGAATATGCCACGGTGCTGACCCTCGACCGCACCATGAACCTGACCGGGCAATTTAACTTGATGCAGTTTGGCTTGTTTCAAATCAACGCAGTGGGCATGGCCAGTGATGGCCGCCTTTGGCTGTTCGACGAGGTGAATTTCAGGTTGAAAAAATTAGAATCCAACGGCGAAACCATCACAGAAGGGGCCGACATGAGCCTTGTTTTGGGCAAAACCATCCAACCGAATTTCCTGGTGGAGCGAGATCAAACGGTCTATCTGAACGACCCGGCGCTGGGCATTTTGGTGTTCGATATTTTTGGCCAATACCAAAAAACACTGCCCATTCCGGGCTTGGCATCATTTCAGGTATTTGAAGACCAACTGATTTATTTCAGCGCCGGGCAGCTTTTTTCCTTTCATTTAAAAGCCTTATTGGAAAAGGCCGTTCAACTGCCAGCGGGCATTGAACTTGGCGACAAAGTGGAAGTACAAAAAGACAGGCTCTTTGTTTTGAACAAGATGGGCTTCACTGCCTTTCAATTTTAACGGTTTGTTATATTGGTCACACGAACAGTAAAAAGGCAAAATCATCGGCCTTTTTCTATTTTTGCCACCCCGAACTTTAATGCGGACAATGAAAATTCATAAAGAAGGTCATAAAATACTCATTTCCCTGGCCATAGTTTTGGCTATTGTAACCCTCCTAATTTTGCGTTTTTGGCCGAATGCGCTCTTGGTGGCCACTATCTTGTCGGTTGGTGTTTTCCTGCTGGTGCTGCAGTTTTTCCGCAACCCCCGCCGGGAAATCGTGATACCCGACAACAACCTCGTCTATGCGCCTGCCGATGGTAAAATCGTGGTCATCGAAGAGACGCACGAGCACGAATATTTCAACGACAAGCGCTTGCAGGTCTCCATTTTTATGTCGCCCACCAATGTTCACGTGAACCGCAACCCCATCAGCGGCACGGTGAATTATTTCAAATACCATCCTGGCAAATACCTCGTGGCCTGGCACCCAAAATCCTCGCACGAAAACGAGCGCACCACCGTGGTGATTGACAATGGAGAAGACGAGGTGCTGCTGCGCCAAATCGCCGGTGCCCTCGCCAAACGCATCGTCAACTACATCCAAGAAGGCGACACCGTGGAGCAAGGGGCCGATTTCGGCTTCATCAAATTCGGCTCACGGGTGGATCTGTTCCTGCCCCTGGACGCAAAGATCGAGGTGAGCATGGGGCAGAAGGTGAAAGGCAACAAGACGGTGATTGCAAAGCTGTAAAATCACTCAATCCATTCGCTTTTGTTTAGAAACTGCTTCAAAACAGGACAAAACACTGCCCATCATGCCTTCGCTTTCTGCCAAATCTTTTCCCCTTTACCTCACTTTCACGATTGCTTTGGGATTGTTGGCATATACCGCTTACAGGGCCGTCCATTTGTCCATGACCCACGACGAAAGCTGTTCCTATCTGTTTTTCCTGGACGATAACCTGTGGGATGTTTTTTTTAAAAAAACAGGCTGGCCATCTGCCAATCTCCAATGGCTCAATTCGGCTTTTATGCAAGTATCTGCTGCTATTTTTGGCCATGCGGAATGGAGCCTCCGCCTTCATTCCTTGCTGGGGCATTTGCTATACATGCTATTTTCTTTTTTATTGTTGAAAAATACCGCCAAAAACAATTGGCTCCTATTGGCTGGCTTTATTGTGCTGAATTTCAACCCCTATATTTTGGATTTTTTTTCTTTGGCCAGGGGCTATGGCCTTGCATTGGCTTGGATGCTGGCGAGTTTATACTATTTTTCAACATGGATCAATTCAAGAAAATATGGCCATTTAATCCTCGTATTTGTAACGGCTATTTTGTCCATATTGGGCAATTTTACGGCACTCAATTATTTTGCAGCCATATTTGCGGCGGTTGTTTATGTGCTTCTCATAAAATGGAAAGAAACCCAATTCAAATCAAAGTGGCTTAATTTCCTTATACCTCTTCTTGCTTCGGGAATTCTTTATGTTTTCCTCCGCACTCCCATCCATCATTTAAGGGAAAAAGGCGAACTATATTACGGTGCCAAAACCGCCTACGAAACATTATATACTTTGATAAAAAACAGTTTATATGGCTATAAATACCTGAAAATGTACAATGTGGAATTCTTCGCTGCAACCCTGCTTTTATTGCTGACTATTGCCATTCTCCGCTCATTTGTCCAATTGATAAAATCCCCGAAAAACAAAAGCAGTCTATTTTATTTCATAGTTGCCATGATGCCGCTGGGCATTTTTATCGGCACTGTTTTGCAGCATGAGTTGTTTGGAACATTATATTTATGGAACAGGACCGCCTTGCTGTTTGTCCCATTGTGCGCACTATCAGTGGCATATTTGTGGGTGGATGTATGGTCGAACAGCGACAAATGGACAATGATATTTCCAATCATCATTGGCCTTTTTTGTGCAGTCCACTTGGGCAAGAGTTCAAACCTCACTTACACCAGGGAATGGGTGTACGATGCAAGCACGAAAGACATGCTTTTATATATGCAAAACAAAACCCCCCAAAGCCAGCCCGTTAAATTGGGCGTATATTGGCTTTATCAACCCACCACTGCATATTACTTTCAAACCTTGGGCCTTGATTTTTCACCCACGCCCATCCGGGAAGACGGGCTGCGGCAGGATACCTTTTTTGACTATTACTATGTTCAAAATGAGGATGTTGGGAAAATTTCGCCCGAATATCAAGTGGAAAAAATATTTGGTGTTTCGGGCACTTTGATGAAAAGGAAATAAATACCAAGGTTGTGGAATATTTAGCTGGTGCAGATTTTAGCCCGGACTGAGGCGATGCCTCAAAAGGGCCGCACGGGTCGTGTCTAACCCACAATTTTTACTGGCCCTTTTGAGGTATCACCTCAGTCCTTCAGAAATCCCAGCTTATATTTTCAGAGTTTTTGTGGTGACATCTTTTCGCCTGCAATAATCTTAAATTGAAGTAGAACCTTCACGGCGAAAAGGTGTCATCACGAAAACGGTGGCCGCCAATGTAATGACACTTTTTTGCCCATCGAAAGACTGCTAAAATTTAAACGTAGTGCAGGCAAAAAGATGTCACCACATTGGCTTTTCTGACAAAACCAGCCGTGCTTTAGTATTACGGCCTAATCCTGTCAGTTAGCACAATAAGTTTTTGCTTACCCTTTCTGCTTTATTTCCACTTTAATTCCCTCCACCGTTTGGCCCTTGGATTTTTTATCGCTGCCGCACCATGCGCCGTTTTTGGCCATTATCCAATCATCCGCCCCTTTTGCTTTTATGCCATATTCCAGGTCAAAATGGCTGGCCATTGCCCCTTCCACGCCAATGGACATGCCCACCAGTGAGCGCCGTTTGTCCGCTGTGCCGGAAAATGAGCCGTCCTTTCCCGGCTCCGATTCGCCCACGCTGCGCACCATGGTTTTATATACAATATGCAAATCCGGATGGAATGGCTCCACCCGCAGTTGCAGTCCCAGCAGGCGTTGGGTTGGCGTGAAAAGGCCAATCGCTTCGCCATTTCCCAGTGGTACATTGCTTTTTTTGTGAAAATGGGCCAGGCCTTTCACCTCAAAAGTGGCGACAGTGGGTTTAGTGCTTCCTGCTGCCTTTGCATTTTGCACCGCCTTCAGCGAATTGATGCGGCCAAAACCGTAAAAAGGGCTGTGGCCCTGCGCATTGTAATTGCCCATTTCCGCATCAATCTGGTCGCATGAATTTTTCATAATCTCCTTCGCTTGTTGCCAAGTCAGGTCGGGATTTGCGGACAGCATGAGCGCCGCCACGCCCGCCACGCCTGGGCAGGCGCTCGAAGTGCCGCCAAAAGTGGCCGTATAATTTCCGTCAAAATCGCCCACCAATTGCTCTGCATTGATGCCGCCGAAATTGTAGCCAGTCTTGCCCTTGCGGTCGGTCGTCCAAATGCCGGGCGTGAGCGGGTTGGGGTGGTTCATGCTGGGCATATTGAAGTCGTTACTGGGAAAACAGCACCACACCGCCTCGCCGAAATCGCTATAAATACAGCGTTTGCCTGAATCGTTGCAAGCGGCCACGGCGATCACCTTTTCATAGCTGGCGTATTCGTCGAATTTCACGTCCTCGTTGCCATTGCCAGCCGCCCAAGTAATCACGCAGCCCTTGCCGCCCCGCCCATTTTTGATGGCGTAGTCAATGGCGGCCTTGGCGCTGTCGGGCAGGCGGGCCTGCGAAAAATGCATGGGGTCGTTGGGGTTCCACCAGGCTCCGTCCTCTGGGCCCCAACTGCACGAGATAATGTCCGCCCCGTTGTCGGCGGCCCATTTGAAGGCTTTTGCCTCCGAGATGGAGCCGATGCTGCCGAGGCGGATGGGCATCAGTTTGGCCTCTGGCGCCACGCCTGTTGCCTTGCCCACGCCGTTGGCACAAGCCACGCCCGCACAGGCCGTGCCGTGGCGTTCGGCGGCATTTTTTGGGCGTGGATCTTCCGTATTCAAAATGGTGTCCCTGGGAAAAACAACCTTTCCGTTTGCCTTAAATTCGTCGTGGTCAATGTCCACGCCGTCGTCCAGGATGGCAATGGTAATGCCCTTTCCCTTGGCGAGTTCCCAAGCCGCTTCCACGTTGGCGTGTTGGCTGATGGACATGCCGTTGATATTGGTCGCCTTCAGGTGCCACTGCATCGGGTGGACGGTCTTGAACTTGCGCTCCCGCACCAATTCGGGGTGGCAAGCCTCCACCTCCGGCAGCTTGAGCAGTTTTTCGGCCAGTTCAAATACTTTCAGGCCTGTGCCACTGGGCGCTTCCACGAAGTAGGAATTGGCGGTGATGCCCAGTTCTTCCTTTATTTTCAGGCTGTATTCCTTCATGATTTCCTTGCAGCGGGCCTTGCTCGTTTTATCCTTGAATTGCAGGTACAAATTCTCCGTATAAACCACGATGGAGCCTGTGTTCGGGTCTTTCAGCACACGCCCGGCAAAGCGCACGCTTTCTTCTTCGGGCAGGGTCTTGCGCACGGCATTGCGCAGCGCAGTGGCCGAACGCTCGCCCGTCGGCACGCATTTGTAAACAGTGACATTGGCCTCCGGAAAGGCCGCCACGGGCAGCAGGGCTGGCAGCAATTCCCTGGCTTTGGTGGACATGGAAAGGTTTTCAATGGGCGCTGACTCTTCGGTGCGCACCACGACGAGGTCTTTGGCTTCGACCAACTGGTAAACAGTGCCGTCTTTTCCGCCGTATTTGTACTGGTACATGAGGGGGAGGTTTTAGTGATGATTGGATGGAGGTTTGAGGAGTTTGATGGGTTGCAAGCACTTCAAACCCTCGAACAACTTTTATCGCTCAGTAGCAATATGCGTTTCTCAAAAATAGCGGAAATTTTAATTTGAAAAAATATTTTTGTAGAAAAGCATCAGCCAAAGAGAATTTATTGTTTGACAAATTTCTCTGAAGCAATTAATGCTCCTTTTTCCAAATATTGCAGGAAATAAACCCCCGCCACCCAGCCCCCCACTGGCACGATAAAAGTGTCCTGTAAATGGCTGCTCTGAAACTCCCGCAGCACCCTGCCCTGCGCATCCATGATGCGGAACGTGGCCTCCTGCACGGGACGTGCCGTGCGCAGTTGGAAGTTCAGGTAGTCGGTGGTGGGGTTGGGGTAGATGGCCAGTTGCACGGGCGCATCTATAGGCTGCACGATGGTGGTGCTGACCGTATCCTCCGCCTCGCAGCCGGGGATGAGGCAGCCGTGTTCGTCGAGCTTCATGATCCAGGCACGTTGGACGGTGATTCCTGGAAGTTCCGGACTGTTATCGCCGACCAGTACATATCCTCCATCAGGGGTGTTTTTTAAGTCGTATGGTTGGGGCTTTACTACCAGACTGTCAAAGACAGAATAATACCTGGCCCAAAGGCTGTCGCCTTCGGGGGATACTTTGACGACCCAACTGCCGAACAACGGCTCCCCAATGCTCTTGTCTTCTATTAACCTGCCAGCAGCCACAAAGCCGCTCCCATCCGCGGCAGCCACAACTTTTGTCAACCCAGTGCTGGCCGAATGTCTGACTCCCCTTAATTCAGTGCCCCATTCCAGTTGATGGTCAACATTTAGTTTGAACATATATCCGTTCCATCTTAGTTGGCCTGTTTCTGCGTTTACTACATGCTCGATGCCTTTTCCGCTGGCAACCACCAGCCCGCCGTCTGGTGCCTTGACCATGTCCCTTGCAATATCGAATAATTGCCCTGGGGGTGACTTGTATTCCCAAACCACATTCCCCAAACTATCCGTTTTGAAAATGTGTGTGCGGCTGAAAAAATTTTGCCAGGCCTGGCTACTATTAGTAATAACCGAACCAAGAATAACTCCATTATCCTCATCAACAACAAGAGAATAAGGTATTTCTGCCGATTGCCCACCAAACAAATTTGATTTCAACATATTGCCATCCTTATCTAGGCTCAATAAAAAATTATCAGAATTTGAACCATTAGGGTCAGAATTAATGCCACATAGTAAGTAATATCCCCCACTTTTGTTATTTTTCAAGGACGCTGGAACGATGAAATCATCTTCGGGAAAATACGGGTTTAGATAAGTTTTGGTAAAAATGGTGTCACCGTTTTCATTATATTTCACCAAAAAGGCGGACATGACAGTATCAGATTTATAACCGACGTCCAAGAAGTTTCCATCTCCATCAGAAATCAAATCCCCGCGCCATGTTTCATACCATATGCTATCGGAAAGCAGTGTTTTTTCAAATAAAATCTCCCCATATAAATTTAGTTTCAAAAAAATATTACCAATGCGGTAAGAAGCGTCAGTTGTGTCAGTTATTACGCCCGTTGCGTAATAACAACTGTCAGTCGGTAGGACGCTTGTAATTACATGGAATGGAAATTCCAAATCAAACTGATGATTAAACCTTTCTTGAGTCTTCGAAACTATGGGAACCAGCAACAACAGAAGCACGACAATTTTTTTCATGTTCATTTTTTTACAACAAACCGCTCCACCCCCAAAACTACCCCATTTTCCGAGGCCTCCAAAAAATAAACCCCCGCCGCCCAGCCATCCAACGGCACGATAAAAGTGTCCTGTAAATGGCTGCTCTTGAACTCCCGCAGCACCCTGCCCTGTGCATCCATGATGCGGAACGTGGCCTCCTGCACGGGCCGGGCCGTGCGCAGTTGGAAGTTCAGGTAGTCGCTGGTAGGATTGGGGTAGATGTAGATGGCGTTTTGGGGCTCAATAGTTTCTTTGCCATTGACCAGGAAATCGGTGCAGTAGCTGTCGTTGCTGGCGTCGGCGTCCAAACGGAAATCGGGGTGGGAAGTATAAACGCAGTAGTCAATAACCTGCCCACTTGGATTGTCGCCGAAGTATATTTTTTTGATTTGGGGCATTATCAGTGTTTGTTCAGTGCCAGGAAGCAAGTTCAGGCTATCAAAGCTGGCTATGTTGTTATCAGCCCATAAACTGAGGGAAGAAACCGCATTGGCACCAAAATTTTTAACCTTCACCTCGACATCGTGCAGTATCAACCAATAACTGCCCTGGCCATTGGGTTGTACCTCCACCTCCTGCACCGGATTCACGCCTACTACCCCGATGTCATGACTGGTTCCAAAGTCATTCCCATCAAAACCATATTCCTTGAGGAAAACAGCGTAAGTGCCAACATTTGGTGCTATGCTGCCATAATGTTCCGTACCTGCCAGGGTCACGGTCTGGTCACCTACAGAAATGAAGGTGAACACTGCTGCGTCTTCCACTAATTGGAAACTACCAACAGGTATTAGATCGGCGTCAAAAACATGTACGGAATCGCTTTCAGTCAGCACAGCAATCTTTCCATTGGCCACATCAAAATCCTTTATTTCATCGCCCGAAAAACTCACCTGGGCCAATAAACTGTAGCTGGATGTATAGGATAGCAGAGTGTCGCCCTGTATGCAGGCGAAGCTGCCCAACGTGCCGGTTTTAATGCGCTCGTGTTTGATGTCGGGGTATTGGGCGGCCACTTCACCGTGTTCGTCCATCACGACAAGGCCCATTGAGGTCAGAAGCAGGAGCGTGTCCAATGGCTTGAGAGCCATTTCCATCAAAGAACCTGGGGGGTATTGCGACCATACCCAAATACCGTCCGCATTAAACCTTGTGATATCTTGGTTTTCAAGGTAAACTAAAATATCCCCACCTGACAACCCCACCCCCTGACTGTTGTATTGGGTTCTGGTTTCAATGTAGCCAGTATAACTTCCTTCCTGATCAAATAAAACCACATCGGAATAAAAATCGGCTTGACCAGTTGCGGGTTCGAAGTCATATACGTTGGCCATGATGCCAAAGGTTTGGTCGGCCATTTCAAAAATATTTACCGTATTTTCATAGTAAGGGTTGCCAGGAAGCAGTACCCCAAAGTTATTAAACAGTGTTTTTCCTGTCGTATCAACAGCTATGAATACGGTATGGTCGTTCAACAGGACATAGCTACCTGACGTGGTTCTGAGCATTTGATTGCAATAATTCCCGCTGTTGAAAGATACCCATTCCAATTGGCAAAAAACATCTGTAGCCATTAGGCAAATAATGATAATCGTGAAATATTTTTTCATCTCAATGCTTTTTAAAGTTTGACAAATTTTTCCGAAGCTATGACACCCTCCCTGCCCATGCACTGCAGGAAATAGGCCCCCGGCGGCCAGTCCCGGATGGGCAGCACGGCCGTGCTGCCAGGGCTGACGCTGCCGATGTGGCTAACCACCTGCCCTTGCCCGGTGACGGCCCGCCAGGACAGGCCCTCCCCGGTACCGGGGCTGCGGTAGTAGAAGTTGAGGAAGTCCGAGGCGGGGTTTGGGTAGATGGAGATGTGGATGCCGGGCTTGCCTGCCTCAAAAGTTGGGTTCGGCAGGTGGCAGCCGGGGACGAGGCAGCCGAAAGAGTCCACTTTCAGTACCCAGCCCGGTGCCGGGATGCCCTTTTGCACGGTAATCCCCGCCACGATGTAGCCGCCGTCGGGCGTGGCGGCCATGGTCCAAGGCTCCGGGCCGAGAAACTCCCCTTCGTGCCAGGTAAAATACCTGGCCCACAGGCTGTCGCCTTCAGGGGATACCTTTGCCATCCATGTCCCGAATTTTATCTCTGGCCCCGAAACGCTGTCAATCAACTGCCCTGTGACAACGTACCCGCTGCCATCTATTGATTCGACCATTTCGACAAGTTTCGTACTTTGGCTTGGCCTGGTGCCCCTCAGCGGGGTTTGCCATTCGATATTCCTGTTGGCATCCAGTTTAAAAACCATTGCATCCCAAATAATCAGTCCGTCATTTTGGTTGATCGGTATCTCTTTGCCTTTTTTGCTTGCCACCACCAGCCCCCCGTCGTCCGTCTTGCACAAGGCGGCGGCCTCGCCCCAAAGCTGCCCCGAAGGCGAGAGCCACAGCCATACCTGGTCCCCGTTGGCGTCCGCCTTGAGTATCAGCGTGCGGTTGGTGAAATTCTCCCAGACGAGGTTGTCATTGGTCCGTTCGGCCCCCATGATGTAGCCCCCGTCACCGTCGAGGATAAGGGAGGCGGCGGTCTCCTGCAAGGTGGTGCTGGCCAATACCTTGAACTGCTCCTGGTTGTAGGCCGAGTCCAGCAGCAGCAGGGATATGTCAAAGTCAACGAATTCAATAGATTCGTGCCCAAAAAATATGGCGAAGCCACCATCGGGCCGTTGCCGTACTATATTTGGAACAACATATTCCAGGTTCGGATAAAGGGGGCTATAATAATCCTTTGTCAGCAGAGTATCAAGAGAAGGGCTGTGTTTTACTAATATCGCTCTGGCCACGCCATCGCCCATGGCTGCAACCTGTACAAAATTGCCGTCCGAGGTAGGAATCATATTGCAATGAACCCCATCATAAACCTTGTTAGGTGAATAAATAGTGGTAGAATTGACCATGTCACCGTTCAAATCCAATTTTGAGAACATGAGCCCCAGGCTATAGGGAGGTACCGAATCAGTAAAAGTGGACTTTAGATAATAGCAGGAATCAGTGGCGACCACTCCCGAAAACCGTGTGAAAGTAAAATCAAAATAAATGAGTTTATTGAAAGTAATTTGAGTATATGTGCATTGAACAAATACACCCAATATAATCAATGGAGCAATTATCTTTTTCATAAAAAGGAAAATATTAACAGGCGGCAGGAACCTGCCTGCCGCCTGTTGGGTGCTTATTTCAAGATGACCAATTTTGTCATATCCGACTCCCCGTCTTTAAACTTGATTTTATAGAAATAAATGCCGGCATCCGCCTTGTCGGTTTGCCAATCAATGCTGCCGTACTGGCCGGAAACGGCGATCCGCTCTACTTCCCTGCCCTGCATGTCAGATAGCAGGATTGTGCCTTCCTCGGTGCCTTTTGGCAATTGCCAGTTGAAGGAGACCGATTTACGGGCAGGGTTCGGGTATGCAGCGACATACTGCCGATCCGCCAGATAGGTATTGCCATTCGCAGTGTTCGGAGGTGCAAGCAGTTGCAAGGGCCCATCGCTCGGGTCGAGTGCTACTACCTCATATTGGTATCCATAAAAAACATTGAGCAAGCCCCTCGACATAGCGCCCGCCATGTTTGGTTCGTTGTCGGCAATGACTTGAAGGTCAGCGACGGTAGGTGCGGGTATGCCATTGACGGGGATGCCGTTGTCCACGACATATTTCCAAATGCCGACCAATGCTACATAATTGCTGTGCGATTGTACCTGTTGCGCATCCAAGGTATAGGCCTGCTCGATGTCGGACAGCTTTTGGTAGGCAGCAGCAAAATCGCCCTCCGAAATATAGGAGGAGACGATGGAATAATCCGCTTCCAGGTTTTGTTTGTTGCCGAGCCAGGTGCGCAGCAGGGCAAGGTCGTACGTAATGGTATCCTGGGCAATATGCCGTATCAGCTTGTCGGCAGCCAAAAACATTTCGGAGCGGGCATCCCCGATATTTATCACAATTCCGGTACGTGCTGTGCTGTCGCCTGTATGGGAAAGGATGTCGGACGCCGTTGTGAGGGCAAAGTTGGCAGAAATGGCCGCCCTTATTTCTGTAATTCCCAACTCATCCGGGTTGGCGATGAGGACGTCCCGCACGGAATTGGAGGACAACACCTGGATTTTGGCGATGGCGGCCAATAGCACTGGCGTTGTCAGGTATGGGGAATTGGCCTGGAGTTGTTGTACTACCTGGGGCCCACTGAACTGAGTCGCAGCGTTGACCTGGCTCAATAGGGCTGATGTGTTGCCTCCATCCAAAAGTGCTTCCAAGCTGGCCGTTTCGTTTTGCCAAATCGTCCTGGCATCGTAAAACCTGATTTCGGTTTCCTGCCACTCGGTAGGGGTGAGTTGGTCGAGTGAACCTCCCTCATTGCCGGGATCGCCAAAGCATGAATTGTTTTTCTGCACAAGTATCTTGTCAATGCCAAAAACATAATCAGGATTTTCGGCACCAACTGTCGAATGGTAATAATTTATTATGTTGACCTCATTCCTGAAATCCCCGTCAGGCGGGAACATCTTCGTAAAGGTGTTCCTTGCAGCCTTGCCGTTTCCCTGGTGCGGGAAGATGCTTCCCACAGCCAGAAAATCACGTGGATTGTTGCTGTTCTGGTTGCACAAGTATTGCAGGCCTGCATCTATACCTGTGTTTGCGAGTTGAGCCTGGTTGCCCCTTGACAGATAGTTTAGTATGTTGTCCTTGATGCGGTTGGCGGCGCTGCCGCTGTTTTCGATGAGGATTCCAATCCTTTCATCCGGGATGTTGTCTGTTCCCTGAAGGCTATTCTTTTCAATCGTATAGCCCGTGCAGTTCGTCAATACGATGCCCCTTGATTTTGCGTCAGTCTTATAAGCACCGCCCCCAACATCAAACACATTGCCGATGATGGAAATATTGTTGGTGCCAAATGCATTGATCCCTACCTTGTTATTGGAGAATGTGCAATTGCCCCCAACGCTGAAATTGGACAAAGGGCTTGAAAACCAATGCTGCGCAAAAATGCCGTTGTTAAAACCATTGAAGGTGCTGGCATCAATCACGGAAAACGAAGAGCCTGTGGCACTGATGCCAATAGTCTGTTCAAGCATGCTCTGGGGTACATTGCTTGCCGTAAAATCGCAATTAGAAAATAAAGTTCCACGGTTCGCCGAAAGGGTAACGTGGGAAAATTGGCCGATGGGTATGGTAGCCGAAGACCCGTCGTAAATGAAGTTGGTATTAAAGAACCAGTTTTTGCTTTGCGTATAGGGGTGCAGAATAATGCCCCCACAATTCAAAAAGGTGGATTCCTGGTTGGAGTATATCCTGCCGCCCCCCCTTATTTCCGACAGAACCGCACCCTGGATCAAGGCTCCATCCAACAATTTAAGGTTGCCTTGGTTTTGGTTACTCCAGGGCAAATTGGGATCACCATCCACCTCAAAGCCCTTCCAGCCCTCGGCGCAGTTGTTATACACCTCTCCGCCGTCAACGGTGAGCCGCCCGCCTTTTTTCACGGTCATCTTGCCCTCGTTCGGCATGCCTACCCTGCACTTAATGGTAAGGATGCCGCCGGGTTCCACTATTACGTTGGAGCGAAGCTGCCTGTCAAAATCCCATACTTGGCTCTCGCCATTGCCAATAATGATGTCCGGCACGTTGATGTCGCAATTGCCCACCATATTATAAGTGCCTGCGCCAACCGGCTCATGCGGGCCAGCGCCAGAAGGGAAGCGCTGGACGGCGGGGTTCAGCCTTTCAAAGAAGTAATGGATTTTGCCAAGCTGGCATTGGGTGAGGGCGCATTTAGATAATTCTGCGCCACTAAAATCGCAGCTTAACACGTTGGATGATGACCCCGCCCCGGTATTAGCCCCCCAAGGTGTGTCTTCGCAGCCGTCGTCCCCGTTGACGTGCCTCTTGTGGGCACGAAGTGGCCCGATATGGTCAACCCCCATGACGTGGTAAAGCTCTCCTGCAAAGATTCTAATATATCTCATAATTTGACTTGGATTAGATGGGGAATATAATTTATAAATTCCGTAGGTAATTGCAAGGGGAGTTGTCGGCGGTATTGTATTATTTATACAATTAGTGGTTGAAGGGTAAGTAAAGCCACCATGACCATAATTATATTTATCGGGGCTCTCGGGGCCATCAGTATCTGGATGATTGTCCTGGTTGCAGTCCTTCCATCTTCCGCCAGCTAGGAAAATGTGGTAAGCATTTCTTATATCGTCGCTGGAAAGTGCGAACTTTTCGGACTCCAACAAAGTTGGCGACCATCCAGGCCCTGTTATGTATCGCTCTGTAATTTCCGGTTGAGTTAAATCTCCGTAGCAACAGTTTAGAGGGGAAATTTCTGGGTCACAGTCCGCCGTTTCATAGTAAGAAGTGCCCCACCCATAGTTGTCAGGATGAAAGAATAAATCGTAACCCACGGTGCCCGTATTGAGCATTCTAATACGTGCGTCCAAAATATCTGGTGAGTAGTCATCCGTGGCCGGGCACAGGTTGGCCCAAAAATCGTTGATACCGCCAGGCCCATCAAAGAAGGATTGAATGAGATCTTTATCCTCTTCGGTAAAATTGCCTGGGTCATTTGGGTCCACGTGTCCTGGGTTGTCTTTATCTTCCTTCTGAAATACATGGACCACCACCCTGATATACTTCAGCGGGGTCAGTTCAGGATGTTCCGGATCCGGGGCATAGCTCAACGAATTTTCGCAGCTTGGTAGGTTCAAACCCTCGGGCGGCCAACAAGCAGGATAGGTTTGATTGTGGCCTCCGTCTATTGGGCATAGTTGGGGTGCCTCCGTTGAGCAATATACAGGTGCCGTGCCTGCATTTGATTTTATACGATCACAGGTAGGGTCCTCGGAAAAATAGGCCATCAAATAAATGGGTTGGGATGGTTCTGCTGCGGCCCTCATTTGCACGGCGTTGAATGTGTGCGTTGTGGTGCCAATGCTAAGCACGTGGACTTCAGCAGTCCCACGGCCTGTGAGGATGAGTTTTCCATCATCGGGCTTACCTGAAAACGTAACGGTCACATCCGCCGTAAAAAAATCGTCTTCGGGGATGTTGTTGGTACCGCCGTTGGTGCATCCTGAAATGTTTGCTATGGTAATGTTGCTGATGTCACAAGCCATAATGGCAGCGATGCTGGCATTTTCCCCGGCGGCTATGGCTTCTTTGTTTTTTTCAGGCCCGGGCAGTGCTGCGTCCTGGGCATTTAATAGGAAAGCCATAAGGAACAGCAAGAGTTTATTAATTCCAAAGGCATTTGTTGTTAAAGTAAAGATGGAGTGCGTTGTCATAAGGAAAAAATTTAGAAGAATGCTTTCTTGCTGATGCGGGTCATCAGGTTCAAAGGATTTATAAACCCTATCACCCAGCTTCAGATAGATAGCAAGTCATTTAGAAATAACGTTTATCACGAAAGTACGGGAATGTAAAAACTCCAAAATCTTGGTAGAGTAGGTCAGATCATCAGCGTGTTATCGCAATTTGGGTAGGTAATTAGTCACGTCAAGTAGCGCTCGCCCCATTCTTGAAAGGGCTTTTGTAGGGTTGCATAACAAATCGATAATACAGGTAACGTGTTCTCAAAATACTTAGGTAATTTAGCGACAATGTATGGAAAAATATTCTAAAAACAAAAATAATTTTTGTTGGTCTATGCGAAATTGCTTGAAAACTACTTCATTTCTTACAACAAATTTTTCTGTACTCAATACTACCCTATACTGTAAAAACAAACAACTTTCGCCCTAAATCGGCAATCTACATAACAAATTGGCGAATGGCCTTTCTCACTCCACCTCCACCACCACGTTCACCCCGTCTTCCGCCGCAGCGCCGGGGCTGTGTATTTTTTCAATCAGGCCAAATCCTCCCACAATTTCTTTGATGAAACGCACCTGTCCAATGGCCTTGAAGGTGGTTTGCAATTTGAAAAAGCTGTCGTTTTCGGTTTTTTCTGTGGACGAATTGATGGGCAATATTTGGCTGATGGTAGCCACCGATAAGTAAGCATTGGAGATATGCGTTACTGGATTGGTATTATTGAACAATTCCAGCAATTCGTCGTGGTTGCTCAATATCATGCCCGTGGCGAGGGAAGCCCATTTTTCGGCATTTAAGGCGCTTTCGTCATATACATCCAGCAAAAGCACCTGTTCAAATTCCCGCAGGGAAAAAACGCCCACATACGAATAGCGCAGGATAATGGTCTCCGCCCCGGTCATGTCACGGCTGAAAGTGAGTTGGGCGTTTTGATAGTCCATGCTAAAATCCTTTCCTTCCACAAACAGCAGCCGCCTTCCCGCCATCGGCCCTTCATCGAAATGCACTTTGCACAGCACCGAGGTGTCCAGCGGTGTTTTGGCCAATTGGTATGGCCCGGCAGGATTGCCGCCGTTCACGGCCAGTTCTTCCCGCATTTCGATGGGCCGGGGCTGGCTGGAACCCGTCTCCCGGTGGTGCTGGGTATATGCCATTTCACCCAAATGGAAGCCCAAACGGGGCGCTTGCCCATTGCCCGGCACAGGGATTGGCCCCTCTGCCACCCTTGTGTTTGGGCTGGTCAGCACCCCCGCAAAACCTGTGCGCAGGGTGTTGATGATCTGTGTGACGAGGTTGTGGGTCATCATTGATCGTTGTTCGTTGACCGTTGTTCGTTGTCAGCAGTCCAAATCGGACAGCCAACAACGGGCAACGATAAACGTCTCACGCTGGCATCAGCTCAAAAGTCAACGAGGCATCTGCCATGCCTTCGGCAGCGGCGGTCACGGTGACGGTCACGGTTTCCCGGCTGGCGGTCAGGGTCAATTTTGCCTTGCCTGTTTTGGTCGTAATGCGCCTATCGGACAAGGCACCGCCCGTGGTGCTGATGAGGAGGGTCGTTTCCTCTTTTATCAAATTGCCCTTGGCATTTTTGATGTCAATGTTGATGGTGGCCTTCGATTCGCCGTCGGCGGGCAATTCGGGCATGCCATCGCCGTCGGTGTCCTTGGCATCGGTGCTGAGGATGAGCTTGTTCGGCTGTGGCTTCCGCTCGATATCAACAGGTACGCCTTTATTGTCCAGTTTGAACTGCCATTCGTCAGGCGCCAGGGCATACTTGATATTGTCCTGCACTGTGACGCTGCCGAGTTTCGACAGGTCTTTGTGCGGGTACAGTTCTTCGATGGTGGCCTCCCGGTATTTTCCGTTGTCGAACACCTGGGTGGCGAAACCCACATATTTGTTGGTTCCTTTTTCATAAATGAATATCATGTCAGTTGTGTTTTTTAGTTAAAACAAAATGTCAGCTATGCTGAACCTTTCCATTGAAATACTTACCAGCCGCCTTTTTTCCCAATGGCCAAACCAGCCACGACTACGCCTACTCCGTCTGCTACCAGGTTTATTTTCCCGTTGCTGTCCCAAGTAAGGCCAGCAGTATAGGCGGTCGCACCCGCTGATTTTGCGATGTATTTGATGGCGGCGTAATAAATGCATTCATTCCTGGCAAAGCCAGCGGGCACAGGGATCAGGGCATCGTTGGTGGACATGCCCTGGGTGGACGCCACGCCAATGGTCGGCACGGTGCCAACCGCCAGTTTTGCGGCGGTGATGGCGGCATTTTGGATTTTGGCCGTGGTGATGGAATTGTCCGCAATGCCGCCCGTGCCGATGGGCGGGGCGTCTTCTCCGGTGCCGGAATGCTGGTGGCCGGAGCCTGCGTTGAATTTGGCAAAAAGCGCCGCAATGGCATCCAGCGCCTGGTTCCAATCTTCCGATTTGATCAGGTCGCCGGGATTCTTTGGTACATGACTGAAAGGCATGGTGCTTGAGTTTTAAAAGTTCAAGTCTCGAAGGGTGTGAAAGTTGTAGTCCGCAGTCTTCAGTTGGCAGTCTGCGTTCTGTTCAACATTTCAAAATAACACCGCTCTGAAACCGTGATTATTTTTAAGTTATTTGATGAAATCAGGCCGTGATCAGCGTGATCGGTTCCTATATTTCAATTTCATTTGAGTGTATAACAAAATATGGGTTTTGAAACTGGCCTAAAATCCCCTGTCCCTCCTCGCCGCCTTTCCCGATAGCTATCGGGAGCTCGTAGGGGAAGGGGATTTTGGGGGCGGCTGCGCCGCCCCCAAGCCCCCTTAGCTTTCAATTGCCCCATATCTATACGCACTTATTTCATTTCAAAAAAGTATTTCCCAAACCAGGGTTAGCTTGAAGTCTTCCGTTTTGTTCACGGGCGGGAAGACCACCCGGTTGTACATTACGCCGTCCGCTTCTGCATTGAACAGGCCGGCCTCGGTCAATTCACCGTTGCCTTCCTGAAAATCCAGGTCGGTGGAGATGGTCACCCTCATGCGGCCATTGGCCTCCACGATGTCGGCCACGGGATCCACTTCGTTGATTTTTTTTCGGAAAATCTCTTTGTCCAAATTCTTTTTGGACGTTGGGTCGTTGGCGTCGCTGCCAATGCCGACGGCCAGGTGGGAAATGGGATCGATTTGCTGCCCGGTGAACTGTTTGGCCACCAGATCCCGCCCCGTCAAAACGATGTCGTTGTCGGAGGCGAACTGGCCAGCAGGCTTCCCGTCCCGGTCGAAGAGCAGCAATTTTAGCCGCCCTTTCATTTCGATGTGGTCTCGTATTTTCATGCTGATATTTTGATTGTAGGCCGTTGGCTATTGGCTTTTGGCAAATTCCAAAGCACTGATAGCCAACTGCTTTTATGCAAAAACATTGAGTGAATCAAAACCGGTATAATTGAACACACCGGACAACATCAAAGCATCCGATATGTCATGATCCAGGCCGCCGGGGTAGGGCGACTGTACGCTGCCCATCGTAAAACCATCCTCTATCACATCGTGGTCTTCGTCCAAGCCCGCTATTTGCAGCGAGGCCAATTGGTCAACGATGTCGTGGTTTTCCCTGAAATTTTTCACATAGTCCACCACTGCATACACGCCCGCCGCCCGCACCTTGTCCACGATGGGCTTGATTTGGCTGCGGGGGTTGATGGGGAGTTTGGAAAATTTATCGGGTTGTTCCAAATAGCTCAAGATGAGCGCTTTATAGTCTGTTTGCTCCGTTTCTGTCAGGCCCGTTTTTTCAAAAAAAGCTTTTTCATTGCCAAACTCCTGCCCCAGCACTGCCTCCAGTTTTTCCAAAATTTCCAAAGGCAAACCCGCCGCTTCCAATTGGCCGATTGAGCCCTCCGTCACTTTTAAATTGACGGTAAAACCTGGAATATCCCAAGGTATTTTCACCATAAAAGTGGCTGGGTGCAAGCGGGTAAACCTCGCCTCCAGCGTTGCCACGGGATTTGGGAAAGCGAACACGGCCAGGTCGAAATAGACGCCCTCCTCGTCGAAGCGGGCTACCTTGTTTGTCAGTTCGCCTGCAAAGTCAAAAGTGGCCAAATCGAAGGCTGCACCGGGGTTGTCGAAAATGCCGACGGCATCGGCATTATTGGTGGCAAAAACTGAAAAGTCGAAAATGCCCTCGTCGAAAATGCCTTTTACCAAACCGACCTCGGCCTCCAGCCGCAGCACGTTTTTCCCAGGGTATAGGAGGGGCGTTTCGCCTTCCGGCACGAACTCCTCCCCTTTGCGCATAACTTTTTTGCCGGGGAAAAAAGAGAGTACATCGCCTGCTTTTACCGTGCCTTTGTACTGCACCCGACCGCCGGTGGTGAAATTGACCAGCGCCGGATCGGTCAGCGGATAAGGCAGCAGATCCTGTATTTTCAACCTGAATTCTGTAGGCGTCGGGACGACGTTCGGGTTCACCAGGGTAAATGGTTCGTACAGCACAGTGGACACCGGTGGAAGTACCTTTTTTTCTGGCAAATATTCCACGATTTCAATCATGCTGCGGGCCGCTTCAGCGCCTTCGGTATCCTCCACGATGCCGAGGTTGGCCGCCACTATTTTCACGATGTTTTCCTTCGTGGAAGCACCGCTGCGCAGCACGTTGACTAAACCCTTGATGCGGGTGCGGTAAATGGCGTCGTCCAGTTTGCCCTCTTCGCCGGGCCGTCGGGCGCCCTGTTGCAGCAGCGAGGTCACGCCCAAACTTTCAATGTACAGGCCGAAGATTTTATCCAAATCCCCTTTCGCAGCCGAAGCCGAGAGCATATTGCCCGGCAAGGCATTATCAGCCGTGTCGGCCCAATGCGAGCGCATCACATAGAGCAGGTCTTCTTCCGCCAGGTCGCAGGCCTTCCCAAACGCCTCCACGAACTGATAAAACAGGTTCAGCACCTCCCCCGATTGGTAGAAGTGTGGAAGCCGTTGTATGATGCTTGTCGATCTGCCCATTTAATTAGTCATTAGTCATTTTAGTCATTAAGTCATTTGTCATTCGTCATTGTGAGTTCTCTCTCATTCCTCTCTCCCGATAGCTATCGGGACTCCTTCTCTCATTTTCTCCTTCTCTCATTCTCTCACCCCTCTCACTCCACCACCAGGCTCAGCAAATCCCCATTGAACGGCTTCATCACGGCCAATTCTACTGAGCGGACGTGGATGTCGTTCGGGGCGGTAAGGGTGGCCGTTTGCAGGCGGCCATCGGCGCTGCTAAGGGCGCTGAGCGAAAGGGTATTGATGGTGTATGGCACGTTTGTCAACAGGTTGCTCAAGGCGCTGCGGAGGTTGTCGTAAATGACATCTTCGCCCAGGCCTGTACCTGCCAGATAGTTGTTTACGGTGTGTGCGGCGAGGGTGCGCAGTTCGTTCAAAACATCGGGAGACACGGGGTCGCCGGACTGCACGATGGTGAATTCCAGGGCAGTGACTTCCAATTCCAAGGCCGTGGTGTCTGTTGCCAAGGCAAAAAAGTTGGCCCTTGCTTTTTCAAAAGGCTGAATATCAATGGCTTCGTCGCTGATGCGCTGTGGCAGGGCCGAGCCGTTGAGCAAGGCTTGAAAGTCTTCCACGTCAAGTTCGACGGCCAATACTTTGTCCACTGCCAACAGCACGGCATTCAAATCGTCGAACACAAAATCCCCCTCGGCCTTGAGGCTGCCGAGATAAGTATCCAGGGCAGTTTTGGCGGCCAACAGTACAGCGGCCTTGTCGTCGGCAGTCACGTTGAGGGGCAGCACGAGTTTGGCAGCGCCCACGATGTCGAGGTAATTGTTGTAGGCAAACACACCGCCGAGCAGGGGTTTTTCTACAAAAAGCGTGTTCACGATGGTGTCGCCGCTTTCTTCCAGCAGCACCGTTCGCTCGCACCAGGAGGTTGCTTTTATTTTTAAAGTAGCCGCATCAAAAGCGCCACCCAAATCGGTGGCCAAGGCAATGGCGATTTCGCTGCGCCGCACGGGGTCGCCCATTTTTTTACTGGCAAAAAGGCTAGTTAGTGCGCTAAAAGTGCTCGCCGGCGTAATGCCCGCTGCCTTGAATTCCACGTCCACTGGTAGTAATTTGTCTTCCGAGGCCACGCAGATATCCCTGGCCTTCAGGATTTCAAATTCGTCCACCAGGATTTTGTTGTTGGAAAACTGGTAGTTGTTTTTGCGCAGGTCCGTCGGGTTGAGCCATTTGAAAGTTTCCATCCTGAAATCCGTCAGGTTGTCCACCCCTTCGATGGAAAGCACGCTTTTTATCAATTTTGAAAACAACAGGGGCCGCCCCATGCGCAGGTCTTGAAAGAAAATGATCAATTCGGAGCGTACCTGGTTTTCCAAGGCCGCCCGGCTTTCGGGCGTGAGGTTGGCCTGGCCGCTGGCCTCTATGCGGAAAGCGCCGTCCACCTGCACCTGTTTGGCTGCCTGTAACAGGGTCAAAATTCCCGCTGCCCGCACCCGCTCGATGGCGTCTTCTATAGCGTCTTGCGTTTCGGTTTTGTCAAAGTCCGGCGCATCCACGAACACTTCGATGACGCCGTATTCGCCCAATAATATATCATCCGGGCTTTGGATGGAATAGGTCGCAAAACTGCTGTCTTCAAAGCTGAAAACCGCCCCTGCAACTGCCTCGCCAGCCTTCCCTTCTGCCAATGACTGCACCCGAACATCGTCGGCCTGCGCCGTGCCGTCTAGGAATTCCACGTCGTCTTTTGTTTGGTACAAAATCCTGCCGGCCAGGGTCTCCGTGCCAAACAGCGTACCTCTCGGCAAGGTAAAATCCCCATTTGCATCGGGCCGGATGATGCTGATTTCGCCTTCGGCAAAATGGAAGCGTTCCCTGACTTTCACATCCAGCACGCCGGGCAGGCTGAGTACGGCATTTTCAATAGACAAAATGGTGGCTTTGCCAGAAGAAATGAGGGCATTTTTGGCACGTTCCCTCAGTTCGTCGTCCGTTTCCCGGCGCTTGCCCACCAGCTTGACGGGTTCAGGGTTGGTCACTTCTTTAATGCCCGGAATGGGCCGGGGCATCACGATGATGGTATTGGCTTCGGTATCCTGCTCTTCGCCCCGTTCCACGGCCTGTATTTTCACTTCTACTTCCGTTTGGTTGCCTGCCAGAATTTTTTGTTCAATGGTTTGATAGACTTTTTTGGGCTTTTCCGGCGTGTCCTCGGTTGCCACCAGCGTACCAATGGGGATAGTTATATCCTCCTTCCCGGCATCCCTGAAAAACTTCACCGTTCCCACCGAAAAATCGGGCAGACTACGCCGGATGCCCAGCACTGCTACCACATTGTCAAGGTGCGACCCCTGCGCCGTATCCACGAAAGCGGACAGGTAAACGAGGTTCATTTTTTCATACAGCAGCGCCAGTTCGTAAGAAAAGCTTTCCACCAGCGTCCTCGTCACGCTGCCCACTTCGAAGTCGTCGAGCGCAGGCGGGATGCGGTTGCGCATGTCCTCGAAGATGTTGGTGTATTTTTTTATTTCAAATGCCATTTGGAGAATGATGAATGATGAACGATAAATGATGAACCATTTTCCTTCGTCAAATTGAAATGGGCAAGGCGATGGACAGATCTTGATCACTGCCAAAGGGCCTTACCCTGATTTCTACTTTCAACATGTCACGGTCGGCGCCACGCACGGGCGGGGCGAAGGTGACGCTGACTATTTTTTCAATGCGACGTTCGGCGGCCAGTGCCTCCCGGATGTAGATTTCCGCCAGCCCTTGCAGGCGGATGTTGTTTAGTTCACCTACGAGTAAATGTAGCCGGGAGCCGTAGTTGGGGTGGCCGAGCTTGGCCAGTTCGCCTTTCCGTGTCAGAAGGCGGTTGATGATGGCCTGCGCCAGGTTATCACGGGCTGAAACTGTTCTAAGGTCACCGCCCGCCGTGGCTTCGAAGTCCACGTAGTCACGATCGGACACCTGCACATCGAATGAGCGGAGACTGAGTTTGATGTCTTTAAGATAATCGGCCATGTTTTCGTTGTTCATTGTTTGTTCGTTGCTTGTTGTTCGTTGGGCGGCGGGGAAACGTGCAACGAACAACAAGCAACGAGCAACTCAAATTTTAGCCAAGGTTCCCGTGTACTGCAAGTTGCCATGCACCACGACGTTGCCCGTGTTGTTTTTGGTAAAAATGTCCACATTTCCGTTGGCTTGCAGCACCACTTTGGCACCGCCGGGCGACTCCAGGGACACTGTGTTCCCGGTCACTTTGATGGTAAACCCGGTTTTTATTTTCAGGTCGTTGATGGGGCTGAGTTGGATGTTGCCGCCTTGGTCCACGTTCAGGCTGTTGCCGTTGTCGGTCATCAGGGTAATACCGTTGCTTTGGTTCAATTCCACCATTGCATGGCCCGTCTTGGTGGGGCTTGGACAGGCGGTATTGGTGCCAGTGCAAACGGCCCCATCCGCTTTTTCCAGGGCACTCGGCTGCTTGTAAGGGCAGATAAAAAGCTTCATAAAAAGCGGGTTGCCCGGTTCCTCCTTTATTTCACCATTCGTTTTCAAATGGTAATCGCTATTCACTCCGTTGATTCTTGCCATGTTTTTGCTATTCGGTATTTGCTGTTTTTATCAATAAAATCGAATTTCAACTAGCCCACCTGCGTATTCCGCCCCTTCGCCTGTATGGAGTTCAGTTTCTCCGTTGGGATGAGGATGGGGCAGGGTGCGCCAAGGTTGCCCAAATGCGTGTGTGTGCTCAAAATGATGTCGTCGTTGTCGCCGACGGCATTGGCCAGCATCCTGCCGCCCACTTTTATTTGTGAAGTGGCCGCATCGCCAATTTTGATCTCGCCCATGCTTTTAATGGTCACGGGTTTGCTCGCCGTATCAATGGTGATGCCGCCGTCTTCAATTTTGATGGTCACCTGTTCATTCGCCGTTGCGATGGTTACGTTACCATCTTTCACCATGATGGTACTTTTTTCTTTTTGGCTGGCAATGGTCACCACGCCATCTTTGTCCATTTTCAGGCTGCCGCCGTTTTTCAGGTCGTGTTTTAGTAAAAACTCTTTTTCCTTGTTGGGCGGCGGCTTGTCCTCGTCATTGTACAGCCGCCCGATGATGATGGGGGCGTTGATGTCGCCGCCTACGAAGGTGACGAGCACGAGGTCGCCCACATTTGGGATGTTTGCCAGGCCGATATGCTGCGTCGCTACTGGCACCTTGCGTAGTTCGAAGTCCTTGCCGTTCGGCTGCTTTTTATTTTTCAGTTTCAAAGAACACTGGTAATTGTCCTTATCGCCATCCGAAGCATGGGGGAACACGGCGGTCACCACCCCCAGTTCGGTGGTATAAATGCGCCCGACCTCCTGTTCGGCGACTTTTTGCATGATGGAAATGACGCTGTCCATTTTTATACTTCTTTTTCAAGGGTTCCGTAAACTGTCCCGTTAGGGACACAATATCGGTAGCCAATCAAACGAAAAGCCGTTCTGTCCCATAGGGACGCAATGTCGGTTTACGTCGTGGTGTTCATGTTTTACATTGCGTCCCTACGGGACGAGAGCTCAGGTATTCGGGCATAGCTACCGATATTGAGTCCCTAACGGGACAGTTGGCTATGCCTTTAGCCTTCAAAAACCAAATCCTCCCAACAACCCTCCCTCCGTACTTTCAATTTTCAGCACCGTCACCCAGCCTTTGCCCTGCCCGATTCGGTGCTCTACGCCAGTGATTTTATAGCTGCCGTTTTGCTCGCTGGCTGGCATTTTCGAGACATTGATGGTATGGCCCAATTTCACTTTTGGCGCACCGAGGCTTTTCAAAATGCCCCGTTTTTTTGTACTAAAAACATCGAGCAATGCTTCGGCCATTTGAGTGCTTGCCTGTTGGCTACGGGCAGCGGGATCGCTGATGCGCCGCACGATGCCACTGCTGCTGCCTGCCGAGCCTTTCACTTCTTTTTTGGTCATCCAACTGGCGGCAGTGGGGCCTTCGCCGAGGCTGGACGGGCTTTCGCCGTACACCTCCACGCCCTCCACACCTGCATCGGGCGCATCGGCGGTGATGGAAAGGATGTTGACCCCGAACTGGAAATCGTGGCTTTCGGTCGGGTAGCTTTTGGAAAAAAACAGCTTGTCTTTTTCATCCGCAAACAGGTCAAAACCACAGCGGTCCGCCAGCATTTTCAGATGGGCATAAGCAGAAGCCCGGTCGCCCATGGCATAAAAAGGAAAATCCAAACCCGCATCCACCGTGCCTTTTGGCACTTCCAATTCGCTGCAAGCACTGCTTACAATGTCCCCCGCTTTCGATTTTTCAAAAAAAGAATTCAACCTGCCCAACGCCAGCCTTCGCATGGCGCTTTCGGCGTAAACGGTCACCCGGTCGGTCTGCCAGTCTGTGGCGGCAATTTCCCCGGTGAAAACCAATTGCAAGTCGCTGCCGTAGCCCAGTTTTACCTCCACTGCATCGCCCGGTTTGGCGCTGATTCCTTTTGGGAAAGTCATCGTCAACCGGCACTCATTCACCGGCACACCAAAGGCTGCGCTGCATTGCATGGCCAACAAGCGGCTGTGCTCGGTGCTGCTCCAGATGTCGGAGCCGATTTGTATGCGGTGGTTGACCGTTAGCATGCTCTCATTGTTTCATTGCTTTCTTGTTACATTGTTTCATGGTCAATGGAGCAATGAAACAAGGAAGCAATGAAACCATCAATTATAAATCTTCTTCAAAACCAGTCCGTTGCCGCCGTTGCCGCCGCCATTGCCAGCACCACCTGTCACGAGGGCATTGGCTGCGGCATCAGGGGCTTCTTTCAGGCCGATGATTTCACCAGCGATCAAGACAATCAAACCGCCGCCGCCGCCGCCTGAGTTGGCCCCTGTAGCGGCCTGGCCGCTGGCGTCTATTTGTCCGCCTGCGGCAAATTCAATGACCGGGGCACAAAGGATGACAACGCCGCCACCAGCGCCGCCGTTGGCACCGCCGCCGCCAGCGCCGCCCTTGCAGGCGGCTGGGTAGAGCAGTGCCCTCGTTGCCCAATCAGGATCCAGTGCATTGCCAGAACCCGTGCCTGTTGCGCCGCCTGCTGACAGGGTGGTGCCAATAAGCGGCAGGTTGCAAGGGTTGCCGCCTGTAGAACCACCACCACCAGAGCCGCCAAAGTCGCCAGCTTCCGTTTGTGGTGCTCCTTTACCCACTGCATTGATGCTGTTGCGTAGCGTGATTTTTGTGCGGGCGAACCAAACCAGCGGTACTTTCGGATTGGGTGAAACGGCGGAAGTCAGGTTGATTTCTTCGGCCATCACGATTTCCCTTACCGATGGGTTGGTCAGCACATTTATATCGTGTACCCGCCCAGCCATCGGGGCAGCCAGGGCGGCTTCAATGCTTTTTTTCAAAAAATCATCATTGACCCTTAAGGCATCTGCCAAGATAGAATCGAAGGGCTGCAAGGCAGTGGTCGCCGTTGGGGGCAACGCAACAAAGCCGTTCAAGGGTGGCCGGGATGCAATAAGGGCTGGCATTGCACCCAAATGTTGGCTTATCTGAAAGGTTTTCATGGCCGTTTTGCGGTCGGCCAAGGTGTTCGCCCTGGTGTCTGTATTATTGGAATTGTAAGGGTCGTCGGCATGGTGTACCAATGCCAGCAGCATAAAATCATCGGCTGGCAACGGTGGCAAGCTGGCAGGTGCGGGCAATAAAGTGGAAGACAATTCAAAGGCGGCAATTTTGGGAAAACCCACCCTGACGTTGTGCAGCACCACCGATCCCACCGTTTTCCAATCGGGCGTATTGATGGCCACGCCGTTTCTGATATTGGCATCGTATCCGGCGGGCAGGGCGGGTATGCCTGTGGTTTTATTCGCATACAGCAGGGTCACCCGCACGTCGTTGGCGGGCATCACGCCCCGGTTGTGTACCTGCACATAGACCCTCGTCCGGACTTCCGTATCTTCGGTAGCGGCTTGGCCGCTGTCCGCTAACTGGGTGGTAAATTGCACAAAATCAATGGCTTCGCCGATGGATTGCGGCAGTTGGTAAGTACCTGCCACGCCGGGGGCATCGAGCTTGATGCCGGGGCTTTTTTCAACATTGACCGCTGTGCCGTTGATGTTGTTCAGGCCTTCTAAAATCTGGTGCCTTCCCGTATCAAGGTCCGTGCGCCGAATAAACAATTCTACTGGTGGAAACCCTGCCAGTTCGTTGACGACCAGATGACGTTGCCACACGCCCCTGCCATGGGTGGAGGCATAAAGGATGGCGGAGCGGAGCAGGTTGTTGGGTGGATTGGCGTTGGTGCGGCTGGGCAGTATTTTAAGATCCAACACCGCTACATCTGGCAATCCGTCCGAATAACGTTGCCAGTTAGCCCCTCCGTCACTGGATTTCCAAATGCCTATGTCAGTGCCAACATAAATATGCTGTGGCGGGTTTGGGTTGGCAACCGATGGGGCAGTAAAGTTTTCTGTGTCAATGGCGATGGCGCTGTGGTGTACATTGGGCAGGCTGTTGGCACCACCGGGGGCAGGGCCGCTCCTGGCTGTCCATACCGGGGGAGCAACACTGCTGTCGCAATGCCAGACATGGGGATGCGCTCCTGTTGCTTCCAAGGTGATGAAAATCAAACTTGGGTTGGTAGGGTCAACGGCTATGTCATTCACAGCCAAAGCATTGGGCCAGGCAGTAGGTGGTGTTGCGGCAGTCGGATCATATAGCCGGGTCATGTCCCACCGCCCGTTTCCTGCGTTGCGGTCAAATCGGTAAACACTACCCATCGTGGTTCCTACATAAACCCTGTTTGCATTGGCAAATGCCAGGGAAGTGCTATTACTGTCCAAAAAGCCAGAGGAACGGTGTTGTAAATCCTGGGGCCAGGTATTACCAAAATTGTCGCTGATGCGCAATCGCCTGGTTCCAAAAGCTACCCGGTTCGGATTGTCGGGTGCAACAGCCAGCGGGGCATAAAATTCCACGGTCTCTCCAGTGGCGAGGGTTACCGTTCTGCCGACCAAACCAGGGTTTGGATAGGTAACCCCGCCATTTGTCGAACGATTGAGGGATTCACCTGTATAAGTGCTCAAAATAAGCGATTGATTATCCGATTTGATTAACCCGTAGCCACAGTCTCCCGCTGTTGAATGTACCCAGGATTCGACGCCAGTAAATAGTAAGCCACCATTGTCCTGTGTGCCACAAAACATGATGCTGTCTTCTGTTGGGTGAAGACCCATGTGGTGCATCATCAAGGTCTGCAGTCCATTGTTTTTTGCCTGAAAAATAAGGCCGTTGGCCGTGGGGGTGTTGGAATGATAAACCCCTCCGTCGCACCCTACCCACAGCTGGCTGGGATCGTCGTCGCCCGTTTGTGTTTTACCAAAAACAAGGGCATGGATATCGGCATGGCAGGAACCGCCAATAAAGTTTCGACGGGCAGCCGGAATGTTGATATTGGTAACGGTAGCCCCTGATTTTGTGACGGTGAGTTCACAACGCCAGATGGCCCCTCCCCACTGCTCGTCTGAAGCTGCGGTTGGCAAAATTCTACCTGCGGCATTGGACGCAGCGGTGGAACCGCCTAAAAATATCAGATTTGGGTTGTTAGGAGCTACGGCGATAGCCAAGTCATACCAGCCTTGGTTTTCATCACCTGTGCCTACGAGCTGTCCTGCTTGTGGAAGCCCGTTTACAGATCGCCAGCGGTTGTCGCCTTGTTCGAACCTGAAAACCCTCCCAGTGGAAGCAAAAGCATAAACAATGGTCGGATCGCTTCTTCGGACTGCAAGTGTTACCCTGCCTTGGTTGGCGGGAAGTTGGTTGCCCAAGCGGTTCCAATTCTGCCCACCATCGGTGGATGAATAAATGTTCCTGGTGGTAGTTGCATTATTCGCATTGTTTCTTTGGTTGCCATGTGCAGCAGCAAAGAAGGTAGTCACACCACCTGCCCTGGCCACCACGACGCTTGACATGGAGAGGTTGGAAATGGTGGCAGTCAGGGCAGCATCGGGTTGGCGGAATACCCACTGAAAAGCACCGCCGCCTAAAGGTTCCCTTGTGACAATGCCTGCATTCATAGCCCCTACTACCCAGTTGGGGTTGGCGGGATCAACGGCAAGGGCAAAAAAACCAAAACCGTTCAAATTCAGCGATGCACCGCCCGCAGGCCTGACTACTGGTTCCTGCACCCAGGTCGATCCACCATCTTTTGAAACCAAAGGACCTATACCGAGAATGTCGCCAGTTCCCGTATGAGGTTCTCCTGTGCCGACGTAAATGGTATCCTGTGCAGCCGTATCACCGGGCGCCAATGCAATGGCACCACAGCACAGGCTGTCAGATCTCCTATAGCTAATACCCCCGCCAAAATTGACAACCGGGTTCACGTCAAAAGAATCCATCAATGGCTCCCATTCGTTGCCTCCGTTCTCAGAACGCCAAACGCCGCCATTAGCAGTGGCTGCATAAACCCTCCTGCCACCGGGTGCTACCGCAATTCCTGGTGTCCTGCCTGCCATTGATTGACGGTTAGCGGTCTGGCCTTGCAATACGACCGATGGGCCGAGCGGAGTCCAGTTGTTGGCGGGTGGTGCAAGTATGGCTTCACGGGTGCCTCTTTTTGTGGATTGCTCCTTCTTCTTTGCTTTTTCTTCCTGATCCCTTGCATGGCGCAACGCTTCCAGGCGAAGGTCTGCCAGGGATGGAGGTGCTGTGAGTACAGCTTTCTTTTTTCCTTTTGTTGAAACAACCTCGCCGCTCTCCACAAACCGGCGTTTGTAAAGATAATTGAAGAGCCGCCGGGCAGGGCCCCGGAGTTCTTTTGGATTAATGTTTTCTATGTCGTTGAATGGAAGCATCAACAAAAGGATATAGGTAGTTGAGTTATTTTATTTCCAGGGGCAGTACCAGCCCGTTCCCGCCATTGCCGCCGCCGCCGTCTTTCAGGCCGCCGATCACGGTCAGGTTCACGCCGTTATTTAAGCCCGTCATGCGCTGTGAAATCAGCAGGATCAAACCGCCGCCACCGCCGCCCGCATTGCTGCCGCCGGGTGCATTGGCTCCGTTAGCTTCTATTTTTCCAGGGCCTTCTATCACGATTTCCGGGGCGCAAAGGATGACAACGCCGCCACCAGCTCCGCCGGTGGCACCGCCGCCGGATGCCCCACCTTTGCAAAGCGATAGGTAGGACAATGCCCTCATCGCCCACTCCCTCGTAAGGGTATTGCCGGGATTGCCGACCGTGCCGCCTTCCAGGCCAGTCATGGCTGCGCCCGATAGCGGCAAGAGGCAATCTTTTCCTGCATCGGCACTGCTGCCGCCGCCCGAACCACCGAAGTCGCCTGTTTCACCATTAGCAGCGCCCATACCTGTGGCGCTCACCGTGCGTCGGATGATGATTTTTTCACGGGCAAACCACACAATGGGCACTTTGGGCGTGGCCGTCACATCCACATTGGCCAAGGTCAAAATATTGGCCTGCACAAAGCGGTGGGCAGCCGGGTCAGTCACGTCGCCGTCCACACCGTTGGGCAAAAAGGGGCAGGTCAATACCGATTGCATGACGTTTTGGAACAACAGCCCGTTTTGCCGGAAGGCATCCGCCTCGGCCGCCCGGATGGCCGCCCCGCCAGCAATATTGGCGGGGTCAATCGTGATGAAATTGGTCAGTTGCATGGTGTTGTGTTTGCGTGTTTATGTGCTTTTGTGTTTTGGGGCTGGTACATTTAAGCTTTGTATTTATATGGTGTTTTTCCATCTGGAAAATCCGTTGCATTGCCGCCTCCGTCCTGGTCGGCGAAGTAGGCGAATGATTTCCAATAAGTAGGGGCGTCGGCGTAGGCCGGGGCACCTATTTTGTATTCACTGCCAAATGGCGGCGGCATGGGGCGTTCCCACTGGCCATCAATGGTGGCGTGTTTCGTCGTGCCATCGTACCCAATTATTTTTTTGTAATAATAAATGGCCTGGCCTGGCGCTGGCTCGAATTTGACAAACAGGTGTGCGCCCTTGTAAAAGTCATTGGTACTGCTGGCCCCGGCTTCCAATTTCACGAAATCATTGCCACTAAGCTGAACCCTGCCGCTGTGCAAGATCGGCGGGTACTGGTCGAAGTCAGGCCGCTCGTCCATCTTCTCGTTTTCGGAGGTATAAAAATTCAAGGACTTTGGTACACCATCTTTACCAGTCCTGTTGATGGCATCTTTGAAAACAAAGGGTATAGTGATGTAAGGATAGGCCTGTTCCTTAAAGGTAGTGTCGGGATTAAAAACCAAACCCGCATCTGTCGTGACATGTACGTGCAGGTGGTTGTAGCCACTCCGGCCCGTATCGCCAGCATGCATGACGACCTGGCCTTGCCGTACTACCGTGCCGACAATATCGGCAGCCACAATACCCCGTGCTGCAAATGCTTCCGTAATACCGTTCTGCCTGCCATGCCCATATACGGCGTAAGTGCGCACCACACCCGTTTGGTCTTTGTCGTGGTTGGGATTGGGCGTCACAGCTTCCAGCGGGTCGTCGTGGCGGATGATGATGAAGTTCCAATGATCCTTGTCAGTATTGGGGTGGTTGTCTTCATAGCCGATGACTGTACCGCCCCGCATGGCCAGCACCTCCTCGTCAAAATCGTGCGGAAAATCCACGCCATATACTTGGTAGGTTTTGGAATTGTGGCTCCAAATACCGTGGTGGCCCTGTACGCAGAGGTGTGTTTTGTCTTTTACAAAAGGCAATAAATAAGGTGAAGTGCTGTGGTCGGCGTAGCCGGGCATCACCACTTGGTTGCCTGCGTTGTCCAGCCCAAAATGCCCGTCATCGGTATCGCCTTCCCAAAACAGGTAGTAATAAAAATGGTAGTGGAACAGCGAGCGTAGCAGAATTTTCAGCCACAGCAATTCCCATGTTTTATCGGAAGTCTTGCCGCTGATGCCCGCCGCAATGCCCCAGCCACCCAGTGCCAGCAAAAACGATCCGGCCACGCCTGCCAAGGGGAACAGCACCAGTTTGGTAATGTCGCCGTTGTCGTTATTGAATGGGATTCCATAATGCTTCCTGCCCGCAGTCCTCGGCAGGAAGGACAATCCAATCAAACCCGCCTCCACGATGAAAAGGATGAAACCTTCATCTTTTTCATTGTTTTTGGCGTCCGGGTGGGCGTCCTTATCGGCATTGACCAAAGTGAACAGCGAGAGGGTAAAATCCCGCACCGTATTGGCCCACATGGTGTAGAGGTAGCTTTCTACCATGCTGGGCAACATGCGCCCGTGCGCCCATGCTGCGCCGCTTTTGGGTTTGTTTTCCAAAGACCCCAACAGGGAGGCCGCCAGCATCAGGATGTTTTCAAAATAAACGTTTTCTGTTGCCTTGAAAACCTTCATCCAACCTTCCCCTTCGTGCCCAGCAGCAGCCCAAGTGAAGATGGATTTTATTCCCTTAAATACGAGGTTGGTGATGTTGCTGGCGTGGTCGCCCCGCTCGATGCTGGTACCGTGGAGTATGGCTTCGGCGGCATCGGTCAGGCCATCGGTGACGTGCGCCCAATGCTCCATGAAGCTGTCGGAGAGATCAGTGAAAACCAGTTTTTCCGGCAGGTTTTCTTCGGATAATTTCAGCCTGTCCTTCACGCTGAAAAAGTCCCAAGGTGCCCAGCGGCTGCCCAGCGCCCAATTGGCATACCAACTGAATTCCACTGGATTGGCGGCGTCCCTGCTGGCGGCACGGGAGCGGAACTGTGGCAGGGCTGCTTCTTTGGGCGTACTGATTGAGGCATTGACGGACACATCCACGTCCAAGGAAAACAGGGCTGAAACGCCGTCCATCGCCGTGCCAAGATTGCAGGTGATGTCGCCAATTTTTTGGACAATGGGATCCCAATTGCGCTTTTTGATTTCTTCGCTAAAATCAGTGATGATCTGTCGGCGGTCGAATTCGAGGTTGATTTTTTCCAATTCGCTCAGCATAAAAAACTTGAGCGCCGAGATGCGGGTGCCGATGATGAAGTTGTTCTTCGACGATTGGCTGCCGTCGCCAGCCAGGTAACCTGCCGTCAGCGTTTCCACCACATTGTCAATGGTTTGTCGGAGCAGGTCAAGCAGTGCGCTTTCGTTCAGGCCCAGGTCAAATTCTACGATGTCGCACAGCTCATTCATTTTGGCGGCCAAGTCTTCGGCGCTGGCATGTTGGAGCGTTTGGCAGAGCATGTTGAGCAAAGCGGCCACGGCGCTCGCCACCCCGGCTGGACTATCGGTATTGTCGCCTACGCTAACGCCTGCTTTGGCAGCATCGAGCAGGGGTTTAAAAAAGTCGTTCACCTTGCGGCTGGCGGTACGAAGGCGCTGGTCGAGGGTTTGCCGTAGTTCGCTCAAAGCTGCCAGTAAGCCCTCCTGTATTTTTTGCTGTGCCGTTTTTTCCATCACGGCGTCAAGTGCCAATCGGCTGGCCAGTTCCACCAAAATATCGGCCATGCGCAGCCCGCCCGTTGGGTAGCGCTTGCCGAATCTTTGAGGCCTTAATATGGTACTGCCGAGGGTTGACATTAGATTTTATTTGTCATTTGTTATTGGTCATTAGTCATTGGGGTCATTTGGGTCAATGCATCGTCAAACCGATACGCTCACGCCCAGCGAAGCCTGTAAATCGGATGGCACGACGTCAATCATGGCATCGTAGGCATCGGCGGTGCGGTTGAGTTCGCCTTCCAGTTCCACTTGAAGGGATTCGAGGATTTCGATCAGGGTGTTGATCTGTACGCTCAAATCCAGGCGTTGCAGGAAGGCTGGTATCTTATCGTATTCGGGCTGCACGACCTCCGCCAAAAGGCGGGTCGGGTCGTTGGCCCGCAGGTTTTCCAAAATTTGATTGTATTGGCTGTCCAATTGATCCACTCCCAATAAGGTGTTGAGATCGAGCAGGTTGAGCAGATTGTCGAAGGTTTCCTTTACGGCCGCAGCTATTACGGCTGGACTGATTTGTTCCAATTGGGTTTTCACTGCATCGAATACATCCTTCACTTCGTCGGCAATGAAGGTGATGTCGAAATTCTCCAGCGTTTCCACCAAGGTGTTGATGGAATTGCGAAGCTCGTCGAGGGTATTTGCCGCAGCGAGCAGGTTGGCGAGGCGGGATTGCAGGTCTGCGACCAGTTGGGTTATTTCATCCAAAACCCCAGCAAAAAAAGCGCTGAAATGGTCAATGACCCTGAACAGCGGGGCCAGCGTTTCCGTGAGCTGCTGTTGGATGGTGTCTTTCAACAAAGTCCGGATAGCCTCGGCATCTGCATTGGTCAGGCGCAGTTCTTCCAGGGGGCTGTGGGGAGAAAAGTAGCGGGTATCCCAATCGGCAAAGGCGGATTGGATGTTTGATTTGGCCGAAACAAGGTCGGCCTTCCAATCTTCGATGCTGTTTAGCGGCAGTGAAATTTCCTCGGCCAGCGGGTCGAAATTGTCCAAAAACGCCAAGAGGGACAATTTTTCCGCCGTATCGGGCAATGCCTCCAAAGCCGCACGGGGGAAGTTACGGTGGGCAGCAATGAGCGAAACCAGTTTTTCTTTTGGCTGCAAATTTTCCACATCGGCGATGGCGGCATCCAGCGTCGCTTCGATGATTTGGAGCAAGGGAGCAGCTTTTATTTTGTCCAAATCCTGTGAAAGCTCAAAGAGGGCAATGACCAGTGGATTGGTATTATCAAAATCGTCAAACTTGGCGGCAATCGCGTCGCCAAACTGCCTCACCTGGTTCTCGGCATCCGCCAGCCCGGCGATTCGGTCGTGCAAATCCTGCAAGAGTTCCCGTACCGTGGTGCCAATGTTCATGGCTTGCTGGAACTGGCCGGTTACCTCGTTTATTTTATCAAAAATTTCATTGGCTTCGTCTAGCGGCAAGGCATCGGTGATGGTCTGGATGCCCTGAGAGAGCTGCTCCTGCAAGGGTTGCAGCAGGGCATTCGGATCGAGGCTGTCAAGTGCCGCCAATATTTCATCAAAACCTGCCTGCAGGGGCTGCATCAACTTTTCAGGATCGGCTTCCCGGCGCACGGTTTCCCTCGCCTCGTCCAATGCGGTGTCAATGGGTTCGAGGAGTTTGCCGGGCGTGTAATTTTCCATGGTAGTTAAAAACTCGGTGTAAGGGCGGGTCAGGTTTTCGCCGATAAAATTGGAGGGGGAAAAGCTCTCTACCAAGGCTGTCAATTCTTTTGGTGCATCACGGATAGCCTCCAGGATGGGTTTTGGGCCTTCTTCCACTATCTCGTCCAGCGCGGCATTGATGGCGTCGGCGGTGGGGTGCAGCGATTCCGGCAGGACACCGAGTGCAGTTTCCAATTCGGAGCGCAGGCTGTCGGGCAAGGGCAGGCTGAGGGCAATATCGAGCGCACTACCAGCCACTTCGATAGCCTGCACGACGGTATCGGTGACGGGTTTGAAAGAAAATTTCCCCAACTCTGCATTGGCGCTGTCCAGGCCGCTTTTTACGGTGTCGAGGGCATTGAGTAATTGCGGGTTGCTCAAAACGCCCGTCAGGATTTGCAGCAGTTTTTTCAACTCTTCCACGAGCAGCGCCGGGCTGAACTGCGTCAGTAAGTCGTCAATGGTGGTCAGGGTGGTGAGCAGCACGTCACGCACGGGTGCGAAGACTGTCTCCACGCCTTGTTCCACCAAGTTTTGAAAACCTTCGAGCGCCTGTTTCATCGACGCCACCAACTGCGCCACACCGATGGCTTGGATGGTGTTTTCAACTTGGTTCATCAGCGAAGTCAACTCAACAGTAGCACCGATGAGGGTTTGGTTGAGATCGTTCACGGCATCGGCTGCGCCACCGATAACATCGTCGAATGCATCTTTCAAAGCCGCCAAATCAAGCTGGTCAATAAAGGCCGTGATGCGCCCGAACACGTCATGCAGTTGCGCCAGCAAATCATTGAAGCCAATCTCGTCGAGCAGTCCGTTGAGGGGTTTTATCAAAATGCTCAAAATGGGCAAATCGCTCGGCGGGTCGAGGTCGGCGATAAACTGCAACATGCGGGCGTGCATTTCGTCACCCAGCACGTTTAGCTCATCGTGCAGGGCCACTGCCTGGCCATCATAGAGGTTGGCGTTTAGCACGAGCAGGTCACCCAGCAGTAAATCTTTTTGCGCATTGAGCAGGTCAATATCAGCCTGGGCAGTGGAAAGGTCGCCACTGTTCACCAAGCCTGCCAATGCCGTGAGGCTATTTTGCAGAGTATCCAGCGTTTCGCCCAAACTGTCGCCATTCACGTGCAGAGCAAGTTCCGTCACCTTAGTGGCCGTATCCTCAATGCCTTCGATGAAAAACAGGGTATATAGTGCGCCTCGCAATGCCTGGAGGTTTTGGCCGATGCTCATGCTCAGTTGGCCACTGTCCATTCCTTTCCAGGCCAGCACGGTTTCTAGTTTGTCCCGCAGTTCGTCAATGAGCGGCAAGTAGCGCAATGGATAGCGATCACGGGGCAGGGCTTGTAGTCCTTTTAATATTGTTTCCAAAAAAATGGAAACATCCAGCGGGTCGGGAATGCGTTCGAGCAAGGAGCGGATTTGTTCGAGCGCAGCAATGGTTTCCGTGGCATCGCCCACGGCACGGGGGCCACGAAAGGCTGATTTGGAGGCTGTGCCGCTCAATTCGGATTCCAGGGAAAAACTTGTCTGCGTCAGGGCCACAATGGCTTCAAAGCCTTGCAAAATGCGGGTAATGTCGCCCGTCAAATTGACGTTCAAACCGCCAAAAAATTCCTCTATGGCCGTGGTCATTGGGCCGATGATAAAGGAAATGTCGGTCGGCAGCAGGTTGCCTATTTCACCAAAAGCAGATTGTAAAATATTGGATTGGTCAATATCGGGCGGGGATAAGCTGCCGACAAAGCCGCCTGTTTCACTGACGCCATCGGGCGGGTTGCTGAACAGCGTGGACAGTTCGGTATTCGAACCGGTGAGCTTTTCCACCAGGGAGGCAATCATGGAGAGCAATTGCCCGGCGTCCACGTTGGCCGTTATATTGGAGGAGATGGAGGTCGGCCCGCTGGCATCCCTTGCGGAGCGAGCGATGGATTTGTTGGCCGTGCCGCCACCGTACCAGCCGCTGAGTTCTTCGGCGGGGGCGGTCATGCCGTTGAGTGTTTCGCCAATGCCATCCACCAATGTGAGCAAGGGTGCAGAGGGATCGGAGAGTTCCGGCACAGAGAGCAGGTCGGGCAACTGGATCATGTCCAGGAAATCCAGTGCCTCCAGGCCGATGTCCAGTTCCACATCGGGAAAACCAAGGTCGCTCTCCGGCTCTGGCGGCGGTACATACTCGGCGAGGGTTAGCACGTAGCTGTACTGGTCGGGGTCTTCCGCCCGCTGCCACACCTCGAATTTTTTTACCACCACCTGCGAGAAATAAGCCTGCCCAACCAAGTCGGCGAGGAAATCCACCTCTTTTCGGCCTTTATAAACATCCCGCAGTTTTTCAAGGTCGTCTTTTGCGGTAGCGCCATAAAAAATGCCCTCGATGTACAACACAACCGAGTCACGCCCCATGTCCTGTACGACGTTGCCGTTGAGGCCAGGGATGCGGTGCGCCACAAAATCCGCCTGCTCTTGCGAGACGATTTTGTGGATGCGGTTGAGTGGTATGCCTGCGAGTTCGATGGGCATGAATTGGTTTGTGTTTTATGGTTATCCGTAAAAGCGGTGGTATTCTTTGGTCAGTCTTTGGCTTAGCTCGTCCATGATGTCGTCCATGTCGGGTGACGGAGCTTGGGCGTTGTAGGTGGCAATGGGCGATTGTGCCGCATTTTCAGCGTGGTTACTGGCGATGTGGTTTAATGGATTATTTTGTGAAAAATCATTGGGCGACTGCGACTCAAGATAGCTTGAAATGTTATCGTCGGCTGCCTGTTTTGGCAAAGGGGAATGGCTGTATTCGTCTTTATTTTTGGTGTGAAAAATCGGCGAATTCACCTCGGTGCTGCCGGATTCTTGTGGTGTGAACAATTGTGCGAAATCTTTCAAGTTTTTTAGCGGCTGATTAGGATTTGCAGATAGGAATGGTGCCTGAAAGGGCATTGTGGGCAAAGCAGCATCGGCTTGGTTTGCTTGTTCGGTTTTTGGCTTTTCTTCAAAATGGCTTAGCGGCACTTTTTCAGTTTTTGGGCTAAAAACGGTATGCCCATTTTCAATAATTTCTGTTGGTTTTTTAGGAAAAAATGGCGGCTGCACCTGTTCGTTTTCATTTAAAAAAGCAAGGTATTCCGTCAGTTTGTCGGCAGCTTTGACAGGCAAAACTAGCCAGTCAGTTTTGGGATGTTGAACAGATGGGAAAATGGAATCATAAGGCTCTTTTTCAATGGTTTGAGAGGATTTAAAATAGCTGTCATCGGCAGTTTCACCCACATTTTTTGTGGTAAAATATTCCGCATTTCCAGCGGTGCGTCCGACGGAGCTATCCTCAAAAAAAGTGGGCCGTTTCGGACGGGTTTCATCGCCGGGTTCCATTTCGCCCCCTTGCTTCGATGCATTGTTTTTTGGTAACAAATCCATGGGGACAAAACCTGCCGTGAAGCTTTCCAAGAGTATTTGAGTCCTTCCACTCATGCCCCATCCCGGCAAAAAATCGCCGCTCAAACGCTGCACATCTGTGGCCAGCGAAAAAAAAGCATCCATGCCTTCCACCACATCGGCTACCAGCCAGGATTCATAGTCCTGCCGGATATTTTCGCCTATTTTTAGTAGAGGATTTTTTTGCATAAAAATTCTGCGTTTCTCAACGCTGTCAAGGTTCGAAACCCTGACAGCGTTGACCTACTGCCTACTGTTTTCCGTCCCTATCCAGCATCTCCAGGTACAGTGCAACTTGTCCCATTGTCAGCAACTGCACCTGCTGCGGCGTCCAGCCGAATTCCTTGGCCAGCCGGTAGCTGGCTTGCACCAATGGTGAACTGGGGGCGTCACCTATAAAGTTTTTTTTTCCGTCAAACCGCTGATCTGCCGCACTTGCGCCAAGAGGAATTCCACCAATCCGAGGTGCATTTTTTTGATTTGCGGCAAACTCATCTGCGGCTCCACCAATGATTCTTTTATCATCAATAAGGGTATCATGCCTGGGTCGTCCTTGGCCGCTTTCAA
Source organism: Saprospiraceae bacterium (assembly GCA_041741095.1). GTDB lineage: Bacteria > Bacteroidota > Bacteroidia > Chitinophagales > Saprospiraceae > UBA6168. Next base: position 26,694 of record JBGSKQ010000143.1, on the reverse strand, counting down.
AATAAGTTGGAAACTGCCGATGCTGAGCGGGCGCAACTGCACCATTCTTTCTTGCCCATTGGTCGAGCTATCGCCTGGATGCAATATGTCCGATGGGATGCTTACATCAAAAGTGGCATCCGCCCCTGTGAGCAAGTCTTCCGGTGTGAGTTTGAGTTGTGTCATTTAATATAGAGAATGAGAGAATGAGAGAATGAGAGGAGCGAGAGGATGAGTGCAGCAGGACTCTCATCTTCTCATCCTCTCGCTCCTCTCACCCTCTATGAAGTCTCCTCGCTGGCTATGCGCAAGGCCCGGAAGGTGATTTGCTCCATGACGAAATCATCTTCGGGCAGGGTGAAGGACCAAGCGTCGAATTTGACACCAAAGATCACCACCTTGCTGGAGCTGTCTGGCAGGGCAGGGTTCTTCATGTTCACGACAATGTTGAACGCCGGCTGGGGGATGATGTCGCCGGGAGGTGGCGATTTGGCAGCGTCGCCGAGCAACAGGCGGAGCATGGCCCCGTTGATGTGCGCCCGTTCGGCAGAGCCATAAATATTGACGTTGCCGGGCCGCATTTCGGTAGGGAAGCGCTTGCCTATTTCGTGATAGGGCTTTACGTCGTTTTGCACCTGCACCTGCACATTGCGCAAGCGGCCAACGATGTTGGAAAATTCGTACTCGTTGATGAGGCCGTCCGCCAGCCCACCTTCTACGGTCGAGTTGTCGTCAACGGCCAGCACGAGGGTGGCATCGGAGCCACGGAAGACGTTTGTATTTGGCATGAGAAAATGGTTGGATGGTTAAATAGTTGGATGGTTGGATGGCAAAACCATTCAACCATCCAACCATATAGCCATTATCCTAAAAACATAGTGACACGGATGAAATCAATGCTGAAGGTAGGCCGGATGGTCATGGTTACAATGCATTCCCCTGCGATTTCCTGGGCACGGGTGGCGCTCACTTCCAGTTCGTAGCTGATGAGGGCTTCGTCCTCCACCATGCGGGTGAGAAAGGCATCGAGGGTGGCCTTCATGGCACCCCGAACCCGATCATTGTTCAACTTGCCAATGTAAGGGTTGCAAGAAGAGCGGACGCCATAAATGGCATAGTCCACAATGCGGCGGGTGGTGATTTGGTGCCAAGCGGAATTGGTGGAAGTGGTAATGCCTTTTACCACCCGGAAGCCGTCCCTTTTCTCCACGGCCAGCACCCGGTTGAGCACCAGTTTTTCCAATTTGGAAGAAGAAAATTCAGCCGTAAGGCCCGGGACATTCAGCGGCTTGTTGGTTGGGCTGGCCTGCACTGGCAAGGCCGAAACAAGACCTGCCACCGCAGCAGCCGTGTAAGCGCCGGGAAGCGTTTCACCAGGAGTAACTTTCACGCCAGGCGCTACAAAAATGAGGCGCTCGCTGTTGAGGGTATGGCCCGAAATAATGTCCACATCCGTGGTGCCATTGCTGCCGATGATGCCGATGCGCTCCCTTTTGATTTCGGTGGTAGTGTTGAGGTGGCCCAGCAAGGCAGTTGCCATTTGCGAATTGGCGTCGGTCTGGCCCGCCAGCATGACGATATTGATGATGTCGTTTTCCAACAAAGCCAAACTGTTTTTATAGTCGTCGGCTGTAGCCGCTTCGCCATTGGCACCAGCCGTATTGCCACCGATGCCCGTGCCGAATAGTTTTTTGCCATTGGTATTGGCTGGCAGATCGTTCAGGAAGTCGTCCTCGTCAGCTTCATCAGTTGACACCAAGGAAGAAGAGCGATTCACCTGTTCGGCCAAATGCGAGGCGTCGGCCACATAATAGCGTTCCTTGGCAGCCCCATAAGTAAGCTCCACTTTCTTGCTGTTGGCGGCTGGCACCTGGTATCGCACCACGATGGTATCGGCGGCTGTTGGGGCAAAACCCGCCAGCGAGGTAAAGCTCAAAGCGCCAGTGCTGGTATTGATGGAAACTTGTGGCTGGGCGTTGTCCACGGCGGTATTGTAAACAATGTTGTAGCGCAGCACCTGGCCACTGCTCAATTGTTTTACCGTGACGCTGTTCAGGCCGCCTGCTTCTACCACATTGGTTCGCCGGAGGGTGGCAGCATTGCCAGCCAGTTCTTCGGACACCACCGAGGCTTCGTCGGCATCGGTGATTTCGATGGCGATTTCGTTGGCCCAAGTTCCTGGCGTTTTGGCTTGCAGCAGGGTCAGGTCTGAATTGTCGCCGGCTTTTACAAGGAAGGCAGCATTTTGCGACACATTGCTGGCGGTGCGAACGGCATAGACTGTTCTGCCGCCATTATTATAGATGTGTTCGAGGGCCCGGATGAGGGTGAGTTCGTTGTTGTTGCCACCTTGCCAAGGGTCGCTGTTGCCGAACATTTCCCTGGCTTCCGTAAAGGAGCCAAGGATTTTGACTTCGTCCACAGGGCCTTTATTGGCCGTGCCGACAATGCCGATGTTGCCCGTGACGACCCGGCCAGCGCTGATGAGCGCTTCGTCCCTGACGGTGATGTAGGTGCCCGGAAGGATAATTTCAGCCATAGGTATAAAATTATTAGCCCTGTTATGTCAATGGCAGACATAGACATGCCAGGGCGTATGTTGGTAATACGCAATTGATAGAATCCAGAGTTGGAAGATGCGACTTAAATGTTTGGGTATCGGTGGTGAATGATAGCAACAAAGGTCAATTCACCTAAAATGCAAAGGTTACAGTAGCGGAAATAACGGAAGAGATCAGGTATCATTCGGTTCGGTACAGATTGGGCAACTGTGATTTAATAAAAAACCAATTATTGCCCGGTATTAGGGTCACCAATTAAATACAGGTAGATAAGGCTAAAGGTGTTAGAATTAGATGGTAAGTTTTCTATAGGATGAGTAATAAAGGATAGCGCCAAAAGTAAGCGGTAGAAATTGTCTTGTCAAATTTTTTCCAAAGATTTTTTTGAAATACCTTCAAAAAATAAAATATCCCATACTCGCACCAAGCCTATGGCGTATTAATGCAAAGGTTTTGGTAAATGTTACCTTTGAAGGCAACATTGTGGATTGTTATTTGGTTAATCACACGCTTTTGCAACAGATAAAATGATTCAATGTCTTTTTGTTTTATTGGTGAATTGCTTTCAATTTTTACCGATTCAATACTACAGCTTTAATCACTTTTTACGATGAATAAAATAGCCGTCTTATCCGTTTTCCTGTTTCTTTCATTTTTGCTAAATGCCCAATTGGCACCCGAACTGGCCATGGAACCCAGCCCAGCGGTTGGGTTGACTGCCACCGAGAACGCAGCGCCTTTTGCCGCCACCATCAACAAGGCAGATATGGAAAAATATCTGACCGTATTGGCCTCCGACGAGTATGAAGGACGTGAGACCGGGACGGAAGGCCAGCGTAAAGCAGCCGAATTTATCGCCGAATATTTTGAAAAACTGGGCTTGCCAAAAATTGGCGACGATGGCTCCTATTTCCAAAAAATATCCTTTACGGCAGAAAATTGGGACAACGGTCAAATTGAATTGGACGTCAACGGCCAATCCTACCGCCACCTTTCTGACTTCCTGTCTTTTCCTTCCGCCAACGCTGATCGTGATCTTTTTGAAACGGACGAAATCGTCTTTCTGGGTTATGGCATTGAAGATCCTAAATACAATGACTATAAAGGTGTTGACGTAAATGGAAAGACCATTCTGATATACAAGGACGAACCGGTGAACGGGCAGGGAATATCTTTTTTGACTGGCAGCAAGGAGCTGTCCAACTGGTCAAGCGATTGGCGCAAAAAGCTGGAAGTGGCCCATCAACATGGCGTCAGCACAGTGCTAATCGTTGAGCCAGATATAAAAAAAGCCGTGGGCGAGGCCCGCAGCACATTATTGAGCAGCGAAATGAAAATGGGCGAGGGCGGTGGAGCCGAAGGGCGGTATGCTAACAATGCCTTCATTTCCAGCACCATGATGAAAGAAATCGTCGGCAGCAGCAAATCCAAAAAATTTGTCAAACTGCGGGACGGCATCAAGCGGAGCGGCAAACCTGCAAACATGCCATTCAATGCCAAACTGCGTTTGGTACAAAAGAAAAATACCCGGCAGTTGCTCGGTTCCAACGTGTTGGGATTTATAGAGGGCAGCGATCCGAAGTTGAAGGACGAAGTAGTCGTCGTTTCGGCCCACTACGACCACCTTGGCAAGCGGGGCACTTCCATTTATCACGGTGCCGACGACAATGGGTCGGGGACGAGCACTGTCATGGAGATTGCCCAGGCATTTGCCCTGGCCAAAAAACAGGGCCAAGGACCCAAACGCAGCGTGCTGTGCCTGCTGGTAAGCGGGGAGGAGAAGGGCTTGCTCGGCTCGGAATATTATGCTGAACACCCTGTTTTCCCCTTGGAAAACACGGTTGCTGACGTAAACGTGGACATGATAGGCCGCACCGACAAAAAGCACGACGACAATCCCAATTATATATATGTGATCGGTTCCAACCGCCTCAGCACCGAACTCCACGAAATCAACGAAGCCGCCAATGCAAAATATGCCAATCTGGAGCTGGACTATACCTACAATGCCAAAAACGACCCGAACCGCTTCTACTATCGAAGCGACCACTACAATTTTGCGAAAAAGGGCATCCCTTCCATTTTCTATTTCTCAGGTACGCACAAAGACTATCACCAACCCAGCGATACCGTGGACAAGATCATGTTCGATAAAATGGAGAAGATCGGGCATTTGATATTTTACACGGCTTGGGAATTGGCAAACAGGGAAGAGAGAATAAAAGTGGATGTAAAGGAGGAGGATTGAAAATTTAAAAACAATTTGTTTTTAAAAACTTTTTGTTTTATCTTTGAGGCTATTCCCCCAATGGCCTTTTATTGATGGAGAATAAAACAGAAAGTGATGAAAACGGAAATCTCGACCGCACAAATTTTAGCTTTTTGCAAAAAAAACTGGTTCACAGTGGGCCTGTTGATCATTGGCCTTTATGTCTATTTCAAAAAGGATCTTTCCTTTCAAATCCAAGTGCAGTCGCCTGATAAACTGGAGCAAAACATGGGCCGCCAGCCCAAGGAAAAAATGACGGAAAATGCCCTTGGAAACAGTAGCAAAACAGACAAACTGGAAATGCCCTTCATCGGGGATAGGGGCGGCAGCAAGGATGCTTTTTCAGAATTGGCCAAAGTGGAAGAAGCTGACAAACAGGCGTTTATGGAACGATTTGCCAAGGTAGCTATTGCCGAGCAAAAGAAATTCGGAGTACCGGCTTCCATTGTTTTGGGCACCTCACTGTACCAGAGCTATGCCGGAAAAAGGGAGATCGCCGTGGCTGCCAACAATTTTTTTTCATTGCCCTGCTCCGGTACATGGACCGGCAACTGCGTGGAAGCCCAAGGCTACCAATATCGCCGATACGGCACGGCTTGGGATAGCTTTCGGGATTTCAGCCTTTTTGCAAAAGGTAACTTGGGGCACCTGAAAGGCAAGGATTACAGGGCTTGGGCCGAGGCATTGCAGCAGGCGGGCCTGGGCAACGGCGAACGTTTTTCCAAAAACCTGATCGATCTCATTGAAGCATACAAATTGTTTCAATTGGACAATTTGTGAAATTCTTGCCCACGGGATTTTTCCAAAAAGAAAAGGTCTCCTCCCGGGTAAACCGGGATAGAGACCTGCGAGAATCAAACATCACGTATCTTCCTACGATACATTTCGTGATGCGCGTTCTACCTTAAGAAAATCATTATGAAAAAACCCGTTGTTGCGAAATAATATGCGAGACACAACGTCGCCTGTTTCCGGTTTTGATTAGGTAAAAAGTATTTTCAAACAGCCTTACCTAAATTTAAAAACCGGGTTTCGGCAAAAAAGAAAAAAAAGGGGGTAGAGCGGTCTGTTCATTTGTTCGTGTTTGTGGGGCCGGGCAAGGGCTTGCGCCGTTCGAACCTGGCCGGGTTTCAACATAGCCGCCTCAAAGGCTGGTACTTGGGGATACCGGCATTTTCTGCTCGGCATCCCCAGCCCAGTTCCAAACTATTTCCCATGGCTATGTTAATTCTTGGGCTTGTTGGAGTTGAATTTCAAAATATATAGAGTGCCTATTTTCTTCCAAATCATTATTTGGTTGGTTAAAAAAGCTGGCGGCTTATGGATATGCACCGCCAACTTTATATAATAGACACACGCTCTCTCAATTTGTCAATGCAGGCCAGTCTTCAATTCATCTTCGTCGTTGCCATACCTTCTTGCCTGTCCTGCGGCCTGCTGAAGGTATAGATTCCTTTTCCTGCGATGGCTTGGTTGTCCACGAACTGGCAGTCGTTTATTTTGGGCTTCGTCACGCCCTCGACGTCCATGTTGAAGATGGCCCCGCCCCGCAAGAACGCTTCGTTGTTGCGGAACACGCAGGTCTGTATGATTGGGCTGCTTTGGCCTTTGCCACCGTAGTTGCAAATGGCCCCGCCATAGTTGCTTTGATTGTTGATAAAAACGCAGTGGCGCATTTCGGGGCTGGCTTCGCCGCCCTGGCTACCGTCGTTGAAGAAGGCCCCGCCATCAAGTTCTGCCCGGTTGTTCAAAAACTGGCAGTTGATGAACACGGGGTTGCAACGGCCTTTTCTGCCATTGAGGTAAACGGCACCGCCATCACGGGCATGGTTGTTTTGGAACGTACAGTTTCTGATGGTTGGCATGGCCGAATTTCTGGAGCCGTCAATGTAAATCCCAGCGCCCGATCTTTCCATGTCCGCGGTTGGCCCTTCGCCGTTGGCGTTGCCGTCGGAGATGATGAAGCCGTCAAGCATAGTCCATTCGTTGGGGTTGTTCAGGTAAACAACCGTGTAGGAGTTGTCGCTTTGGTCGCCCGCTGCGCCAATGTTTCCGCTCAAAACGGTCTTGTTAGATTGGAAGTCTCTTTGTTCGGGCATGCTTTCAAACCCGGCGAAGCCGCCAATGACCGCCACGCCAGATGGAATGGTAAAGGACTTGCCCCTGTTATTTTCAGTGGAAGGATAGTAGATTCCCTTGCAGACCCAAACTTCGTCGCCAGCCTTGGCACCGAGGAGTGCTACCGACAAATTGCCGGTGGCGTCTGCCCAAGATGAGCCGCTGCCCCTGCCCGATTCCTTCACGTAGATGGTCGAGGCTGATAAGGACATGGCAAGCATATAGAGCATTCCCATGGGTAAAAGGTGTTTCATAGTTTAAGTCTTAACAGGTAATGTTTGTCTTAATAACTAGGTGCGCCGCTTTGGCAATCAGAATCTGAGGGGGGTGGGAAAAGGTTAATTTGGGGTTAGGGTAATGTTCAAAGTTTTTGTACAGGGCAATTGCCCAAAGTTTGTGTTAATAAAAATGTGTTGAAGTTAAAAGTTTGGTTCCAGGGGCAAATTCAATTTGCTGTTTGTTCAAGTTGTTGTTTGTAAAAATCGTGTTGAATGCAGGGTGGTGCTGTTCTTAGTTTTTGTGTTTAATGTTTTAGGTGTTTGTAAAATTTTTGTGCAAAATGTTTTCGTTCAAGTGTTTGTGGATAGTGTTTGTTTCGAGCCTTTTGCTTCCGTTGTTGTGTAATTTAATGAGAGGGACAATCAAGTGTTGTCCAATAGTTTTTTTGTTGTAGTGTTTGTTCTTGTAGTTGTCCCGAATTGAATATATAGGTTGTTAATGATTCGTGTTTGCAATAGCCTTACATCAAAATGCTTTGGTTAAAAAAGAAGATAGCAAAATCACCAGAGGAATAAGGGCTTGCGGGAATTGTGGAGGAATCTTAAAGGAATCTTTTTTCGAGGGGAAGATTTCGGTGTGGAGGAGTGTTTCACCGAAAAGACGTCACAAAAGTACGGGCATATTGAACGCTTGTCAATAGATGGGTTGAAAAAAAGCAAAAAAAAATTTCAATTTAGCTTTTTATGCAAGTGATTGAAAATCAGTCTTTTGTTTAATTATCTTAAATTATTTAACCCCTTTTGTTCAATATTTTATAATTGTGAATTAATTTCAATTTCATGCATGAATTTTTTTCAAATTTTTTTCATCTGCTATAATTCTTACCAAAAATAGACGTCACGCCGCCAAACATAACCCGCACAAGGCCATTTCCTCCATTTTGCTTATAATTTATGGCAAATAGTGACAGATATTAGTTCAATTATTTTTTCTAAATGCCTAATAATGCTGAAATATAACTGAATAAGCCGTGACAATCTTTCGGAATAATACAACACAGTGATAATGCACAATATGTAATTTCGCCCTAAATATTCCACATGAAATCTATTCTTTTGAAAAATGGCCTTTTGGTAAACCGTGGGCAAATAGAAGCCGGCGATTTATACATCAAGCATGGCCATATCGAGCAAAAAGGCGGCGTCATCCATGCGCAGGCCGATTTGGAAATTGACTGCACTGGTCAATATATCATTCCAGGCATCATTGACGATCAGGTGCATTTTCGGGAGCCGGGCCTTACACACAAGGCCGACCTTTACACAGAGCCCCGTGCGGCGGTGGCTGGCGGCGTCACCTCCTTCATGGAAATGCCCAATACCAAGCCGCCTGCCCTCACGCAGGAACTGTTGGAAGAGAAATACCAAACTGCCGCTGCCAAGTCGTTGGCCAATTATTCCTTCTTCATGGGCGCTTCCAACGACAACCTGGAGGAGGTGCTGAAGACCGACCCCCGCACCGTCTGCGGCATCAAAGCATTCATGGGCAGCAGCACTGGCAACATGTTGGTGGACGAACCAGCGACCCTCGAAGGGATTTTTTCCAAATGCCCCATGCTCATCGCCACCCATTGCGAAGACGAAAGCACCATCCGGCGCAACGAGGCAAAATTCAGGGAGCAATATGGCGAGGACGTGCCCATCCAATTCCATCCCGACATCCGTAGTGCGGAAGGCTGCCTGCTGTCATCTTCCCTGGCCGTTGATTTGGCCAAAAAGCATGGTACACGCTTGCACATTCTTCATATTTCCACCCAAGACGAATTGGCGCTGTTCCGCAACGACATACCCCTACACCAAAAGCGGATTACCGCTGAGGTTTGTGTCCACCACCTATATTTCAATAGCGATGATTATTTGACAAAAGGCACCCAAATAAAGTGCAACCCCGCCGTGAAAAGCCGCTCACACCAAGAGGCACTATTCCTGGCCCTATTGGACGACCGCCTGGACATCATCGCCACCGATCACGCCCCGCATACTTGGGATGAAAAGCAAAATAAATATTTCAGCGCCCCGTCGGGCGTGCCGCTGGTGCAGCACTCGCTCAACGTGATGCTCGAATTTTACCACCAGGGCAAAATCAGCCTGGAACGCATAGTCGAGAAGATGTGCCACGCCCCGGCGGCCTGTTTCCGCATAGACCAAAGGGGTTTCCTCGACGAAGGCAACTGGGCAGACGTGGCCATTGTGGACCTAAACGAAGAATGGACGGTGGGCAAAGAAAATCTTTATTACAAATGCAAATGGTCACCTTTCGAAGGGCATTCGTTCAAAGGGAAGGTAAAAAGCACCATCGTCAGCGGGCATTTGGCCTGGCACCAGGGGCAGTTTTTTGAAGAGAAGAAAGGGGAAAGGCTGTTGTTTGTGCCATAAGCCGTGATCCGGAAAGGAATCCAATCAGATAATTTTGGCAAATACGTATGATTTATTTATTTGTGTACGTATAGATTCGATAAAATGGATACCAAGCTCACATTAAAACTCAACAGCGCCGTCATTGAACGGGCAAAAGCCTATGCCAGTAAGTACGACACCAGCCTTTCCAGGTTGATAGAAGCTTACCTGGACAATCTTACCAAAAAGGAAAAAAGGGAAACCGAACCGCTTACCCCTTTGGTGCAGAGCCTGTACGGGATTGCTTCCTTGCCTGCTGGTTTTGACGAAAAGGACGCTTATTTCGACTTTCTTTTAAATAAACACAGCCCCGAAGATGCCGCCGAAAGTGTTCGTTGACACCAATATTATCGTGGATTTCCTGATGAAAAGGCAGCCGTTTGACCTTGCAGCAGCCCAGTTTTTCAACAAGGCCGATCTGGGCAAGGTGGCCGCCCATGTGCCCGCCAGCGTTTTTCCTTTTCTTTTTTATTTGCTTTCAAAATCGCTTCCCAATAAGAAAGAGGCATGGCTGGCCGTATCGAAATTCAGGCAATTGGTGACGCCATTGAGCCTGGATGCAAAATGCCTTGATCTGGCACTCGCTTCCAATTTTAAAGACCTCGAAGACGCCATCCAGTTTCAAATCGCCCAACAAAACAGCATGGAAATCATCCTGACCCGAAACCTCCAGAACTTCAAAGGGCTACCCATTCCGGCCATGACGGCAAAAGATTTTTTGAAGACCATTTGAACCGTTCACGTCAATCATGGCATGTTTTGTGTCACAATCTGGGCGTCTTGCCTTATATATTTTCAAAATGTTAAAAAAAGGGATTTCTCCCCAAAGGCTTGACTTCCCCAAAAAACTTCCTATAAATTTGCCACCATGATTTTAATCCTTAGCAAAAATATGTGTTGTTGCTGTTGTCAAATTTCGCCCACGGAATTTGGAATGGCCGCATTTTGATGCTAAGCAACTAAAGAATCAAAAAAGCCTTTCTGGATTTCATATCAGAAAGGCTTTTTTGTTTTTGACAATTTACACTTCATAACGCCGTCGAGGTTCCAAACCCCGGCGGCGTTAGGTAAACATCTTTCAATGAGAAATTTCATGCCTTGCTGTTGCTGCTGTTGTTGCCAAAACGCTACATGTTGCTGCATGAACAGGCGAGCTATTTCTCGATGGGACGAGTGATTTTTACCATTATAAAAAAATCAAAGCCCTTTTGAGAATTAGCTCAGAAGGGCTTTTTTCATTTTAAAACACATTGAAGATGAGCATTTCCAATCTACAGCAGATCCCGGATCCCCGTAACCTGCGGGACATCATTGACCTGCGAAACAAAATCGAATCCTTCAAAAAGGGCGAGATAGATGCAGAGCGCTTCAAGCACTTCCGCCTGACTCGGGGCGTGTATGGGCAGCGGCAGAAGGGCGTCCACATGTTCCGCACCAAGCTGCCCATCGGCAAATTGACCGCCCGCCAACTGGCCCGCCTCGCCGATATTTCCGAAAAGTACGCCACCGGAAACCTGCACCTCACTACTCGCCAAAACATCCAGTTCCACTATGTAAAACTGGATGACGCCACCGCCATCTGGCGGGAAATGGCCGAAGTGGGACTGAACGCCAGGGAAGCCTGCGGCAATACCGTGCGCAACGTGACGGCCTCTGCCAATGCGGGCATTGACCCGCACGAGCCGTTTGACGTAAGCCCTTATGCCATAGCGCTTTATGAACATTTTCTCCGAAACCCCATCTGTCAGGAAATGGGCCGCAAAATCAAAATCGCCTTTTCCTCCAGTGAATACGACACGGCCTACACCTACTTTCACGACTTTGGTTTTATTCCAAAAATACAAGACGGCAAGCGGGGTTTCAAAATCGTGATCGGCGGCGGCCTTGGTGCCCAAAGCATGGTGGCGCAGACGGCGCACGAGTTTATCGAAGAAGAAAAGTTTTTGCCTTTTACCGAGGCCGTTATCCGGGTATTCGACCGCCTGGGCGAGCGGGAGAAACGCTTCAAGGCCCGCATGAAGTTTTTGTTGAAAGACCTGGGACTGGAAGAATTCCTCCGGCTCGTGGAACAGGAGAGCATCGCCGTTGCCCAAAAATCCATCCCTGTCAACCACGAATCGTGGAAAGAAACGGAAACGCCCTCGCCATCGCCAGCTTGGATAAGTACGGAAACCACTGATGATGGCTTTGTGTGCTGGAAAACTGCCAATGTTTTTGCCCAAAAACAAAGCGGTTTTTATGCAGTGGCTATCAAATTGAAATTGGGAAATATAGATGCAGAAACGGCTCGCCAATTTGCTGCCGTCGCCAAGACCTTCGCTGCCGACGACATCCGCATCACCGTCAACCAAGGCTTCTTGCTGCGCCACGTGCGGCCAGCGGCATTGGCCCCGCTTTATTTGACTTTGCAAAAATTGGGGCTGGCCGACGTGGGCTTTGGCTCCATCGCCGACATTACCGCCTGCCCCGGTACAGATACCTGCAACCTCGGCGTCACGAACAGCACGGGTTTGGCCACCAAACTGGACAATGTGTTGGTGGCAGAATACCCCGATTTGCTGTTGGAAAAGGACATCCAGATCAAAATCAGCGGCTGCATGAACTCCTGCGGCCAGCACATGGCGGCACAGATTGGCTTTCACGGCAGCTCCATTAAAGTAGGCGGCAAAGTGGCCCCAGCCATGCAAGTTGTCTTGGGCGGCGGCATCGAGCCAAACGGCAAAACCTACATCGGCGACAAAGTGATAAAACTGCCTACCAAGCGCATTCCCGATGCCCTGCGGACATTGCTCAACGATTTTTTAGCAAAAAGAAAAAACAGCCAAAGCTTCAACGAATACTACTACGGCCAGGAGAAAAACTTCTTTTATGAACTGCTAAAACCGCTCGCCGATACCGCTTCATTGAGCGATGAGGATTATAAAGATTGGGGCAATGTAGAGGAGGAATACATACAGGCCATCGGCGTGGGCGAGTGTGCTGGCGCAGCAGTGGATGTAATTGCCACCATCTTGAATGACGCCAAAACAAAGCTGGACGAAGCGGCCCATTATTTCAACGACGGCAATTGGTCAGGGGCGATTTACAACTCCTATTCTGCGATGGTCATCGCAGCCAAGGCACTCCTCTTGGCCGACGATGTGCGCTGCAATACACACCAAAAAATCATCGAAGATTTTCAGGAACACTTCGTGGTAAACGGTCTGGTCCGTTCCACCGCCGATTTCGTTGGCCTTTTGTCAGCCATCTACAAAAACGAACCAACGGAAGATTTTGCCGGGGATTTCCTCCACATAGCAAAGTCCATTTGTGCCGAAGCTACTAATATTCGCAGTGCCCAATTGGTAGAAACAGGCGAAGACAAAGCCGTCATCGCTGATTTTTATAGGGCCTGAATACATGTCATTAGTCATTTAGCCATTGGTCATTCCGCCAGTGACCAGCAATGACAAATGACCCAATGACAAATGACCCAATGACAAATCCTAAACTAACATTGATAGGCGCAGGGCCGGGCGACCCGGAACTCATCACCCTGAAAGGGATCAAAGCCCTCGAAGCGGCGGATGTGGTGCTGTACGACGCCCTCGCCAACGACGATTTGTTGGTTTTTGCCAAAAAAGCCAAAGTCGTGGAATATGTCGGCAAGCGGCAGGGCGACCACTCGTTGTCACAGGAAACCATCAACGAAACCATCGTCCGGTATGCGCTGGAATATGGCCATGTGGTGCGGCTGAAAGGCGGCGACCCTTTCGTGTTCGGGCGGGGCTATGAGGAGTTGGAATTTGCTGCGCAATATGGCATCGAGACGACGGTGGTGCCGGGCGTTTCGAGTGCTACCGCTGTTCCCGCTTTGCTGCACATCCCCGTTACCCACCGGGGCATCAGCCGCAGCTTTCATGTGTTCAGCGCCACGACGAAGGATGGCGAACTGAGCGAGGAAATCCTGCAATCGGTGCATCTGAACGGCACACGGGTGATTCTGATGGGTTTGAAACAACTGGGCAAAATAGCAGCGCTTTATCAGCAACAGGCTTTGGGTGAAATGCCAGTGGCAGTTATCCAAAATGGCTCGTTGGACAGCCAAAAAACGGCCATCGGTACGATGGAAACGATAGAAGGCGAAGTGAGAAAAAGTGGCATCGAAACGCCCGCCATCATTGTGATCGGCAAGGTGGTAAACCTAAAGTTTTCCCAGAAAAACGCTGAAATGTTGGCGTGAATTACTTGCATAGTGTGACTTGATTGGAGCGCGGATGAAGCGGATTGGGCGGATTTACGCAGATTAAATCCGTCTCAATCCGCCCAATCCGCATCATCCGTGTTCCAATCCTCCTCGCATTGCATGTTTAAAAAACAACAAATGGAGCAGAAGAACTACTTGTTCCCCATATTTCTTAAAGCCCACCAGCTCAATTTCCTCATCGTTGGCGGCGGCTACGTATGCGAGGAGAAGCTCAACTTTTTGTTGAAAAGCAGCCCATTGAGCAACGTGACCATCGTGGCCCCGATGATTAGGCCGGAGGTATTTTCAGTGATAGAAAAATATGCTGCGCCCAAGGTCCGCATCGTACAACGTGAGTTTCAGGCCGCCGATGTGCAGGGCCACCAAATCGTCATTGCCGCCACTTGCATCGAAGCGGTGAACGCCTTTGTAAAAGAAAGCGCCAATGCCGAAAACGTGCTGGTAAACGTGGCCGACGACCCGCTCCGCTGCGACTTCTACATGGGCGGCGTCGTGAACAAGGGGAACGTGAAAATCGCCATTTCCACCAACGGCAAATCGCCCACGCTGGCCAAGCGCCTGCGGCAGTTTTTAGAAGAACTGCTGCCGGAGGAAATTGACGAATTGGCAGAAACACTCAACGCTTACAGGAATACTTTAAAAAACGATTTTCATTCTAAAGTAAACACACTGAACAATTTAACTAAAGAACTCATCCAATGACACTGTACAAAGTTCTTCCTTATCTTAAATCTGAAAAACTGGATCTCTGGGCGTTGAACTACCGCTTCGACAAACTCGAACCCCTGGATGGATTGCGCAAGCTCTACCGGGTATTCGACGAGGAGGAGATTTTGGTGACGACCTCCTTCGGCACCAAGTCTGTCTATCTCATCCACCTCATCTCGCAGGTCAATCCTGGACAAAAAATCTACTTCGTGGACACAGGTTTTCACTTCAAGGAAACCCTGCTGTACAAAGACCTGATCGAGGACATTTACGACGTCAACATCGTCAGCCTGCACCCCGACGAGGAACCGCACAAACTCACCGCCGAGGAGCAATGGTGGATAGACCACCCGAAAATGTGCTGTACCATCAACAAAATTGCACCGCTGGATCACATCGTGACGCAGCACAAGGTTTGGGTGAGCAGCCTGATGTCGCACCAGACTTCTTTCCGTTCCGGCTTGCGGACTTTTGAAAAACAGGGCGATATTTTAAAATACCAACCCCTGCTCAATTTAACCGAAGCCGAATTTAACCATGAAACAAAAGACCTGGAATTGCCGCTGCACCCGCTGGCACATGTCGGCTATGGCTCCATCGGCTGCACACATTGCACCATCAAAGGCGAAGGCCGCGCAGGCCGCTGGTCGGACAGGGTAAAAACGGAGTGCGGGCTGCATACGAAGTATTATAAGAAGAAGTAGGCGGTTTTGTCACTGCCGAAGGCAGCCTGCGACATCCTGTTAGACTTCAATTTTGATATTGCAAACTGCTTTCGATGTTGGCAAAAAAGTCAGCATTTTATCTACACCTTGAATGAGAATGAGAAATTACCAAATCATAGGCATCAACCATCGGACGGCGAACACTGCCCTGCTCGGCCTGCTCAGTTTGAACGGGCAGCGCAGGGATGTTTTTTTGCAAAAAATAAAGGAAAAAACAGCCTTCGACGGCTTCGTTTTGTCCACCTGCAACCGGACGGAGCTTTATTTTAAAAATGCGGAACCGCAACAGATTTTGGCGGCCTGGGCGGAAACGCTGGGATTGCAAAAACTGCCAATAGAGAAACTATACTCCCATGATGGAACCGCTGCCGTAGAACACCTTTTCCGGATGGCCTGTGGATTGGATTCCAAAATTTTGGGCGACAACGAAATCCTCGGCCAGTTGAAAGAAGCCTTTCTTTTTCAAAAAGAAAATTACAAGATGGGAGGCGTATGGGAGCGAATTGTCAATATAGCGATAGAATGCAGCCGACGGGTGCGGAAGGAAACGGATTTCAACACGGGCAGTATCTCCACGGCATATCGAATTGTCAAAATTATACAACAGGAAACCAGCGCCGACGAGCCTATTTTGCTGATTGGCGCAGGTGAAATGATTAAGCTATGTTTGAAATATTTCAAAAAAATATTGCCCAGCAGGAAGCTCGTCATCGCCAACCGTTCCATTGACAAGGCAAGGCAATTGGCGGAGGAATATGGTGCCGATTATTTCCACTTTGGACAATTGGAAACAGAGATGCAACGGTTTCCCATCGTCATTTCTGCCATACAGGTGGAGCGGCCCTTTTTTCATGCTGATTATTTGAAAAAAGACGGCCCGCAACTCCTGTTCGATTTGGGCATTCCCTGTAATTTCACATCAGAAGCAGCCGGCATGCACCGTTATTTCGACATCAATACCATCGCCGAATTCCACGCCGCCGCTTTGGAACAGCGGGTGAAAGATGTGCGTAAAGTAGAAGCTATCATCACGGAAAAAGTGGCCCAGTTTGAGGATTGGAAGCGGCGCAGACTATTTTATCTACATCAAACCAACTCAAATACATCCAATATTGAAAATCACCATCGGATCACGCAGCAGCATCTTGGCCAAATGGCAGGCTGACCGTTTCATCGAACTGCTCGTCGGCCAGGGGCATGAAGTGGACTGGAAAGGCATCCAAACCAAAGGCGATTTGGATCAAAAAACGCCGCTCGATGCCTTTGGCGAACGGGGCGTATTCACCAAAGCCCTCGACCTGGCCTTGCTGGACGGAGAAATTGATGTCGCCGTCCATTCATTGAAAGATTGCCCTTCCAGCCTGCCCGATGGGATTCACTTTGCCGCCGTTTTGCCCAGGGATTTTTATGAAGATGTGCTGGTGCAGCAACCCGGTTTTTCTTTTCACAAAAGAAATATCATCGCTACCAGCAGTTCCCGCCGCAAGGCGCAATGGCTGTCCCAATATCCAAATTCCGACATCGTTGACGTGCGGGGAAATGTGGATACCCGCCTTCAAAAGTTCCGGCAAAGCAATTGGGACGGGATGATCCTTTCGAGGGCTGGCCTGGAGCGCCTGGGTGCCATGCCGCCTTATTTTCAAATACTCAATTGGATGGTGCCAGCGCCCACACAAGGGATGATTGCCGCCTACACCGCCGCAGCCAACGATGCAGTAAACCATATTTTGAAAAAAATAGAAGACCCCGAAACGAGGTTCGCCGCCGACCTAGAACGCAGCTTTATGCGCATCGTAGAAATGAAATGCAATGCGCCAGTGGCCGCCCATGCTGAGTTTTTAAATGAAACAAGCATCCGCTTTCGGGCGGAAGTATATGCGGTGGATGGGCGGAATATTTATAAAAAATCAGTATTATTGAAAAAAATGGAAGCAGTCGGGGAAGTTGAAAAACTGGCGCAACTGGCGAAAAACTTATTAGAATAACGTTGGCAGGTTTCCAAACCCTGCCAACGTTTGTACACAATATCAACCATGCAAAAAAACATCATCGCCAAAGAATTGAGCAGGGAGCAGGAAGAACTGCTTTGGCAAAACAACATCGTCTTCGAGTGTGTGCCGGTACTTGATTTCAAGGTGGCGTTCAACCCTGCAAAGGCGGAACAACTACTGTCCATGCCCAATGCCGTTTGGATATTCACGAGCCTGCGAGCGGTGAAGGCTTTAAGCGGGTATTTTGAAAATGCCGCTACACCCGCCAAAATATTTACCGTAGGAAAAAATGCGGCGGATGAATTGGCAAAATATGGCCTTAAAACAGATTTTATTGGAAATATATCGGAAGATATATTGCAGGTATTAGACGAGCAAAAAGAATATCCGATATTATATTTTCGGGGCCGCCATTTCCGCAGCAGTATTCCCGATTATTGCGAAGCAAATAGTTTTAATTTTCATGCTTTTGAATGTTATCACTCCATTAAATTGCCGCCGCCGGAAAACCTGCGAGAATGCGGAAGTATCTGGGTTTTCAGCCCTTTGAGCGCACAGGCGGTGAGCGAATGGAAAGGTATTTCAAAGGAATTATTATTTTATTCCATTGGCCCGGTTACTACTGCATATTTGAATAAATTGGGATTTAAAAACATCATCAGCCCCGAAGTGCCGTCATTTGAAAATATGATCGAATTGTTTTTGACTAAAAATTAAATATGATCCTGACCCACCGATACCGCCGCTTGCGAAAGTCCAATGCCATCCTGAACCTCGTGGCCGAAACCCATCTCCGGGCCGACGATTTCATCACGCCTCTTTTCGTGACGGAAGGTTCGGGCAAGACAGAAGCCATCGCTTCCATGCCCGATTATTACCGCTACAGCCTGGACACACTGCTGCGCCGCATGGAGGTTTTGATGAAAAAAGGCCTGTTCAATTACGTGCTGTTTGCCAAAATAGGCGATGAATACAAAGACAACACAGGCGAACAGGCCAGCCACGAAGACGGCCTTTTCCCCAAAGCCATTCAAGCCATTAAAACGGAATTTCCCGACATCACCCTTTTCACCGACATCGCCCTCGACCCATATTCTACTTACGGCCACGACGGCATTGTGAAAAACGGTCAAATCGTGAACGATGAAACGGTGGAGGCGCTTTGTAAAATGTCCGTCACCCATGCGCAGGCCGGGGCAGACTTCGTGGCCCCTTCCGATATGATGGATGGCCGTGTGGGTGCTATCCGCCAATCGCTCGACCAGGCGGGTTTTCAGGATACGGGCATTTTGTCTTACAGCGCCAAATATGCCTCGGCATTCTATGGCCCCTTTCGGGATGCCCTCGATTCCGCCCCCGGCTTTGGCGACAAACGCAGCTACCAAATGGACATCCGCAACAGCCGGGAAGCCATCCGGGAAACGGCCCTCGACATTGCCGAAGGGGCCGATATGGTGATGGTGAAACCAGCCCTAGCCTATTTGGACGTTATTTCAAAACTCAAAGCCGAATTCCACGTACCCATTGCTGCCTATCAGGTTTCCGGTGAATATAGTATGATAAAAGCCGCTGCCGAAAAGGGCTGGCTCAATGAGGACAAAGCCATTTTGGAAACATTGACCGCTATCAAAAGGGCCGGGGCGGATATTATATTGACTTATTTTTCGGAAAAGGCGGTGGGGCTATTATGAGTTCCTGCACTTCACGGCCCGCGAGGAGGATGGGAACGCGGATTGGGCGGATGGGGCGGATTTTTGCGGATTTATGAAGCGCCGCATTTGATCCGCCAAAATCCGCCTAATCCGCCCAATCCGCGTTCCCATCCTGTCACGCTTATCACAAAAAAAACTCACTCGCATTCAAATGCAATCCAACCGAAGCCGACACTTATTTGAAAAAGCCCAGCGCCACATACCCGGCGGCGTCAATTCCCCCGTGCGGGCATTTCAGGCCGTGGGCGGGCATCCCATTTTTATCAAACAGGCCAAGGGCGCTTATCTCTACGACGAAGACGGCAACCAATACCTCGACCTGATCAATTCCTGGGGGCCGATGATATTGGGACATGCCCACCCGGAAGTAGTGGCGGCTGTGCAGGAACAATTGCCAAAATCTTTCAGTTTTGGTGCCCCCACAGCGGCGGAGGTGGAGATTGCGGAATTGATAACGTCCACCATTGCGCCGGTGGAGATGATACGCTTCACCAGTTCCGGCACAGAAGCCTGCATGAGTGCCATTCGCCTGGCGAGGGGTTATACCAAGCGGGATTATATCGTAAAATTCAAGGGCTGCTACCACGGCCACGCCGATGCTTTTTTGGTGGACGCCGGCAGTGGCGCACTGACGCAGGGAAAACCTTCGAGCGAGGGCATCCCGGCGGCTTTTACGCAATACACCTTATCGGCAGACTTTAATGATTTGGAGAGTGTGCAGCGGCTCTTTTCCTCGTTTAAAAGGCAGATTGCCGCCGTCATCATCGAACCCGTGGCGGGCAATATGGGCTGCATCCCACCCGAAGCGGGTTTCCTGCTATCGTTGCAGGAACTGTGCAAAGCAGAAGGCGCCCTTTTCATCCTCGACGAAGTGATGACAGGCTTCCGCCTGGCCTGGGGCGGTGCCACCGAACGCTTCGGATTGCAGCCCGACCTGATTTGCTACGGAAAAATCATCGGCGGCGGGATGCCTGTCGGGGCATTCGGGGGCAGGCGGGATATATTTGAACGGCTCGCCCCGCTGGGCGGCGTATATCAGGCGGGTACATTGTCCGGCAATCCTGTGGCAGTGGCGGCGGGCCTTGCCACTTTGAACATATTGCACCGCAACCCTTCTATCTATCAACAATTGGAAAACAACACCCGCCACCTGGCCGAAGGGCTGCGCTCGCTGTTCCAACAAGCGGGAAAGCCCTATACCGTCCACCAATGCGGCTCTATGCTGAGCATCTTTTTTTCGGGTAAAAATATCAGGGACTTCGCTTCGGCAAAAACGACGGACACCGCCTTGTTTGCCCGTTACTTCCACCACCTGTTAAATGCAGGGATATATCTGCCGCCATCGGCTTTTGAGAGTTGGTTTGTGTCGGGGGAGGTGGGGGAGAGGGAGGTGGAGAAGGTGTTGAGCATGACAGCGGAGTTTGTCAATGGATGAAATGTCTAAAGGTAAATCTGCATTTTGACTTTAACAGATTGTCTATAAGTGTATGACGTACCCTTGTGACGTGATGGGAACACGGATTAGGCGGATGGAGCGGATTTTGGCGGATTTTTGACCTCGCCTTTGTTTTGAAATCCGTGTAAATCCGCCCAATCCGTGTTCCCATCCTGCAAAGTTGTTTACTATAAGACTTATGCGAAAAACGCTTTGTTATTTTAAAAATGTGCCGTTACTTGCAGGCGTCTTTGAGATGCACACACTTCTAATTGAAGGATACTTTACTGGGCATACTGGGGGAAAACTGTTACTGAATAAATGGCTTAAAAGGTGTTAGACTGAATGCCATTTCAAGTTTTAGAAATTTGGAATGCTTAAACTAAAAGACCTGAACCCTTAAACTTAGAATGCAAAATTTTGGTCAGTATCGATATCTAAACTAATTGAAATAACTAACTTCTGCACTATTAAATTGAATAATTTTTGTAACACAAAATGACTAAACCAAAAAAACTATACAAGTATCAATCTTTTTCACAATATTCTTTAAGGAATTTAAAGAACAACCATATCTACTTTAATCATCCGGAAGATTTTAATGACCCATTTGACACTTTCCATGAAGTAAGTATAAAACCCCTTTCAAAGGAAGCTGCAAAAAAATTATTTTTTGGAAAAGAAGCTGAAAGGCAGTTATTTGAAAAAATAGAAGAAAAGTCAGCCAACAATAAAGAAATTGCACAAATTCTTACATTGCTCTTTCAGTTATTTAAAACATTTGAAATTAAACTCTTTCAGAACTTAAATGTAGATTTATCCAAAGGCAAAAAATACGATTCACAAGAATTTATTAATAATATAGAAGTTAACAGTGCTTTATATGATGCTATAATTGAGTCATTCTATTCATCTTTGAATATCACTATTGAAAATTCACTTAAGTTGATAAGGGAGCAGAAAGTATATAGTAAAGGTATTAGCTGTTTTTCAACTGAATTTGATAGCATGTTAATGTGGGCCTACTATGCTGATGGCCACAAAGGGTTTTGTTTAGAGTTTAATACTGAATACGAACCATTTTCCAAAATGCATAAAGTAAAATATAAAAGAGAACTACCCAGCATTGATGCAAATCAAATTTTTACTGATTTCTCTGGTAATATTGAAATTGTTGAGGCATACTTATTATCAAAGTATGAAGGATGGTCTCATGAAAATGAGTGGAGAGTTTTACACGATAAAAATAGAATTGCCTTTGGTTATAAACCAAATGCATTAACTGGAGTGTACTTTGGTTCTAAAATGAGTCTTACAGATTTTGAAATCATTGCTGTGATAATAAAATCGCAACATTCAAATTGTAAATTTTATCAAATGGAAAAAGCCCCTGGTCAATTCAAGATTACACCTAAAGAAATAACATATTCTACATTTGAAGAAGCCAAAAAAATGATTTTGAATGATATTAAACCGAATATTGAAAGAGGCATTACGGATTTAGAGGAATTAATAAAAGATATAAAAATACCCATCTCAAAATCTCACTTAATTACTTTAATAGAAGCAATTATTGATGATTTAAAAATGAAAAAGTAGATAACAAAAGTTAAAATAACAATAGCCCCATCTATATCAAATCTTCCACTCCTTAAAATAAAATCTGCCGCCTCTGTATCTCCCAATAAAGCAAAAGTTTGATCAAGTGTGGTACATAACAGGACATGAGGCATGCAGAATACAGAATATAGCAGTTAAATTCATTCGCACAAACATAAATGCCCTGCCTCATTGAGGCAGGGCATTTTAAGAGTAGCTATTCTGAATCGATAGCCAGCAAATTAAAAATAAAATTATTGGCGAAGACCCTCATAGGTAATCTTGGCTCCCGCTTCGTTCACCTTGTCCAGGTCAACCTTTAAGGTATTGTCGTTTTCAAGGCTGCCCGAACCCATCAGGTCATCGTCGAAAAGGGTAAACTGTGGTACCGTAAAATGGGTTTCATCGGTCATTTCAGCCGTAAAGGCTACACTGGCAAGGCCAGGAAGTACCTTTATCACTACTTTAATTTTGGAATTGGATTCCTTGGTCACGTCGGTTTCCACGTCATCAGTGGAAATAGAGGAACCGGATGTGCCTTCTTCATACGTGCCGTTGTAAGTACCAGTAATTTTTGCGGTCAAATCATTGCCGCCGTCATCATCGTCCTTGCAAGCAGTGATGGACAAAAGTACGGCGACGGCCAGCATGGTAAGCAGTGAGAGATTGAGCTTTAATTTCATTGTAAATTAATATTTGATGATTAAAAAATGATGGCAAAAATAAAAAAATGGTTCGACTGGTAATGATTTACCAACTTTGCCAATCTTTCCTATCGCCAACGCTACAATGTGAACTATACTCCTTGGCCCCCAAGCGCCCTAAAATACTACATTTCGTCAACTTTAGCGCAGCGCAACTCATATGTGCCGCATCTATATCAATTTAAATTACCTCCCATCAATTTTAAAGCCTTGTCAACACACGAGAATTATTCCTGTACGATTAGAATTGTCCAGAAGTAATTTTAAAGCCTTATCAAGCAATTTTAAAGCCTTGCAAACCTTTTAAATTTAATAGCGATTAAATCTCATTGCTTGCGTTCAAATCTTATGTCTTGACAAGCAAATAAATTTAATCCAAAGTGATTTTAATGGGTTTCGAGTCATTAAAATAGGTGAGCATGGTGGCAAAACAAAGCCCCGGCCACCCATATTGGGCAGCCGGGGCTGTTGTTGTTGGATTGGCGCATGGACGCCAAGTGTGGTTACTACACGGTGCCGTTGGTATTGGTGACAACAGCTTCCTGCTTTTTGGCTTCGGCATCTTCCTTTTTTGCACGTGCGTAGCGCTTTTTGAGCTGCTCGGCGACGGGTTTCAGGTCGGCCCTGTTTTTAGCGGAAGATACGATGCTGTCTTTAATGCTGTTGCTACCCACCATGAGGTCTTGCCCGTGGAGCCTGCGCACGTTTAGCAGGTTGAGCAAGAGTGGTGACACGATATTGAGCAATTCGTCGAGGTCGTTACAGGTATCGAGTTTCGTCTGCATCAGTTGGGCGCTCACCTGGCCGCTGGGCACGTCAGGAAAGGTTTTGGCGGCGTTGATGCTGTCTTGCACGTAGCCGATGCTGGCCTGCCCCATTCCTTGGCGTTTTTTGCCCGCAACGGGCAGGCCGGAGGGCAGGGAAAGCTGGTCGCTGGCTTGCTTGAGAAGGTCCATGACGGCTGTCTTGGCTTCTGTAGTCAACCCGTAGGTAGTTTGAGTAAGCATAATAGGAAAAAACCTGGTTTGTACCGGATGGGGGCATTGGGTCTTGTGCGTTGGGCAGGTTACTTGTCAGAGAATTGAGCCTTGGCCTTACTTTCGCACCTGGCTGGCGTGTCCCGGCACCGGGGTTGTCAAATGTGAACAGTTTGTATTAACAAAGATAAGGCGGAATTTTTTACACAACAATAGTTTGTATAAAAAATTTAAATATTTGTAAGGAGGGAATATTGATTTTGCCTGAATATTGTGGGAACCAGTTGTGCCAAGTCTTTCAAACCATGAAATAATATTTACCATTCCTATATCTCCCAATAGAGTAATAGTTCGAGCAAGTGTGGGCGTGGCGGGTTTTACATTCCGCTCCGCTGGAGCTTTATATGAGGTGTAGGGTGTTCGCTACCAATATTTCGCCCCACTGGGGCTGTATGTCCTAAGCCCCAGCGGGGCGAAATATTGGTAGAAACAACGGCAAATCCATACCTTTAGCTCCAGCGGAGCGAAATATTGCCTGAAAGACAACCAACGATTTTTACCCTCCCCCTCTCCCATAAAACAAATCGCCGCCCCCAATGTTAATCACAAAACTGGGGTGCAGGAGGCCTAAAAACCATTGCATCTTTGTTCTTTTACCCACTAATTTCACACAGGACATTACATGAAAATCGGCATTGTTTGTTACCCAACTTATGGTGGCAGCGGCGTCATCGCTACCGAACTGGGAATGGGACTGGCCCGGCACGGGCACGAAGTCCATTTTATCACCTACCGCAGGCCTGCCAGGCTCAGTACTTTTCAGGAAAATGTTTTTTACCATGAGGTGACGGGGGAGGATTATCCCCTGTTCGAGTACCCTCCCTACGACACGGCACTGGCCAGCAAGATGGTGGAGGTAGTGAAATACGAAAACCTGGACATCCTGCACGTGCATTATGCCATACCACACGCAGCAGTGGCCTATATGGTGAAAAAAATCCTGCTGAGGGAAGGCCGCTATGTCCCGGTCATCACCACTTTGCACGGAACGGATATTACCCTCGTCGGCACTAATCCCGCTTTCAAGCCTGTGGTGGAATTTTCCATCAGCAAATCGGACGGCGTGACGGCGGTATCGGATTTTTTAAAAGAAGAAACCCTGCGCAAGTTCAACATTGATAAGGACATCAAGGTCATTTACAACTTCGTGGACTTCGAGCGCTTCCGCAAAATCAACAAGGATCATTTCAAAAAAGCCATCGCCCCAAACGGGGAGCGCATCATCGCCCACACCTCTAATTTCAGGAAAGTAAAAAGGGTGGAGGATGTCATCCTTGTTTTTCAAAAAGTCTTTGAAAAAATACCCAGCAAACTGCTCCTGATCGGCGACGGCCCGGAGCGCCGCCACGTTGAGGATATGTGCCGCCAAATGGGGCTTTGCGACGAAGTGCGTTTTCTGGGAAAACAGGACGCCGTGGAGGAACTGCTGGCCATTTCCGACCTGTTTATCATCCCTTCCGAAAGCGAGAGTTTTGGCCTGGCGGCATTGGAGGCTATGGCTTGCGAAGTGCCTGTCATCTCAACCGATGCGGGCGGCCTGCCAGAAGTGAACATCCACGGCGAAACGGGCTTCCTGAGCAAGGTGGGCGATGTGGATGAAATGGCACAACAGGCCATCACCATTTTGAGCGACGACCATGTTTTGCAGCAATTCAGGCACAATGCCCTTGCGCAGGCCGAACGCTTCGACATCAAGCACATCCTGCCGGAATATGAAGCCTATTATGAGGAGGTGATTGAAAAATCAGCGATGATGAACGTGAAAATCGGGCATTTTTGAAAAAAGTTTGGCCCCGCCTACCTCCACTTATCCTACTTCCTTATCCTTGCAAAAAACTGGAGCATGGATCTTATTTACCACCCCGTCTTCCTGGAACACGAAACCGGGATGCACCCAGAAAACCCTAAGCGCCTCGAAGCTTTTGAAGGGCTTCATGCCACGGATGTGCCGGATGGCTCGCCTTGGCTTGACATCGTCCACACTCAACAGCACATAGAGAACGTCAAAGCTGCCTGTGCCGCCAACCGCCACCTCGATCCCGATACAATGGCCTCGCCGGGCAGTTACGAAGCCGCCGTCAGGGCTGTTGGCGCTACGGTGATGGCCAGTGAAAATGGCGGCTTTGCACTTGTCCGCCCACCCGGCCACCATGCCTACGCCTCCCGTTCCAGCGGTTTTTGCCTGTTCAACAACGTGGCTATTGCTGCGCAAAAATTGGCCAATGAAGGCAAGCGGGTCTTCCTGTTTGATTTTGACGGCCATCTTGGCGACGGCACTTCCCATATTTTTGAGGAGACGGATCAGGTGCTTTATTGCTCCATCCATCAGTATCCCGCTTTTCCTGGGCATGGTTGGGTCAACGAAATCGGTACCGGCAAGGGCAAGGGTTTTACCGTCAATATCCCGCTGCCGCCCGAGAGCGGCGACGATATATTTTTGGATGCGGTGCAAACTTCCATGCAGGTTTTGGAACAATACCAGCCCGACGTGGTGGCCGTTTCTGCTGGCTTTGATGCGCATTTATATGATTTATTGCTGCAATTGCGGGTCACGGAAAACAGTTTTTACAATATCGGTAAAATGCTGCGGGAGCGCTCCAATAACATTTTCGCCACCCTGGAAGGCGGCTACAACGTAGAGGTGCTGCCGAAATGCGTCTATAATTTCCTGGCGGGCATCAACGGCGGGGAGATGCCCTACACCGAAATGGAAACTACCTCGTTCCGGGCAGTTTGGGAAGAATACGAATTGCGGATCAATGCAGTGATGGGCGGTTTGAGGGGGTGGTGGAAGTTTTCGTAAGCTGTTTCCCGGGAGCAATTAACCAAAAATTTCTCAATTTCCAATTCCTACTTACATCCCTGAGTACTCTGTAAACTAATTTCTTTATTTTCCGACATGCGGACGGATGGGGGTTTGGGGGTGAAAATTGCT
>JBGSKQ010000142.1:0-109709 GCA_041741095.1 Saprospiraceae bacterium | reverse complement strand
ACGGGCCCGTACTGAATGCTCAACCTACGGTACAAAGGTCACCGGCGGTCGTTTCGCCTCAATGGCAAAGGTAAAACCAAGTCAACCTATATTCAATAACCGGTCGTATGATTGTCTGATTAATAGGGGGCTAGACCAATTCCATCAATAGGTTTTGCATGGAAAATAAAAAAATGATGTTGCGTTTTCCAGTTGTTTCCAAATCTTTTGACACCCTTTCCTGTTCTTTTAACTAAACCCACATTTCCAGCCACCGTTGATCGGTGCCGTCAGTCCTGAACCTGCTTCGGGTAGCCCTTACGAAACGTGCAGCAGACCTTCCGCAAGTGCCGCTTTTCTGAATACTCTTTCAAATTTTTTTATGGTAGTACCGAACCCAGTTCGGTGGCCTGTATATTAGCGCCGCCGACCTGGGGTTTGGCGCTACATAAGCGAAAAAATCAATACCAATGAAACAGAAAGAACTATCTGAATTGACAGACCAAGAGCTCTTGGAAGAAGCAAAAAAGATGAAATCATTGTCCATCCTTCATGCCGTATTAATTGGATTCATGATTGGCGTCATCATTTACAGCGCTGCGAAAAACACTTGGGGCTTCCTGACCCTCATCCCTTTGTTTTTAATTTACAAACTGTCACAAAAATCCGAAAGGAACGAAACCCTGAAAAAACTATTGAAGGAACGCAATTTAAAATAGGCTCCTATCGGGTTAGCGTGAAAATCTTCAACACAGTTTCTTAGAAGAAGGACTCTCCCGCAAAGGGCGCAAAGGATTCGCAAAGTACGCTAAGTGTGACTTTGCGCCCTTTGCGGGAAACCCTTAGCGCCCTTTGCGGGAACCATTTTCACTCATGGCCTTCAAGTGCATTTTCTCTGAACCTTCTGTAGGAGTGACGAGGTGAATCAAAGTCAAGCGGCGAGGAGAGGCAAAAGAAGTTTAAAAAAACTTACTCTACAAAGTACTCAGTTTAACGGAAGTATTAAGTATTTGAATCACCCTTCAGTTGATTTTTTATCATCAGAAGATAGAAGCCGATAACCCAATCAATCGTAAGACAGAACCAATCGTAATGTGGGGGCATCAATGGGGTACTTATAATATAATTGAATAAGAAGTCCCATGCGCCATGAAGGAAGTAACCCGCTATTAGCAAATTCACACTCCTTGTAATTCCAAAGTATGCAATGAATAGGAAAATGACTGCCTGTATGCTATTAATGATGAACAGTGTAAAATCCGACCAGGTAAAGCCTACATACAAAAATCCTATGCCGCTAAGTATTAAGCCGTAAATTATCTTCTTATCGAATTGCTTGAGCAGCGTAAAGAGTAGGATGATGGCCAATGCTCCAAAGAAACCTATGAGTGCTGCGTTCATAATTGTTATGGTTAATTTTTTAATGGATGATGTAAGTACCTTGCAAATTAAGTTTTTTGACATTTGGCCCCTCCTCGCCGCCTATCCCGGCAGCTATCAGGAGGCTCCTCGGGGAATGGGGATTTTGGGGCGTTCCCTCTCTGCTGACAAGCCGGTGCCCCAAACCTCGAAAAATTCAGAACAGGGCATCACCTACACCCTCGCCCCCCACAGCACCTCCACCGGGTGCAGCGCCTTCCGGCCCGTCCCGTCGAAAATCTGGTGGCGGCAACTGGTGCCGGGGGCGGCAATGATGGCCCCCTCGCCCGCCTTCCGCACCGCCGGAAACAGCACGAGTTCCCCGATTTTCATGCTCACGTCATAGTGTTCGGCCTCGTAGCCGAAGGAGCCTGCCATGCCGCAGCAGCCGGAGGGTATCAGTTCCACTTCATAGTTGACCGGCAGGCCCAGCACCCAGGCAGAAGCATCCACGTTGGACAGCGCCTTTTGGTGGCAGTGGCCGTGCAGCCATATTTTTTGGGGCTGTTGGGTGAATTGCTCCGGCGTGATGTTGCCTTGCTGGATTTCTTTGGCCAAAAACTCGTCAATGAGCAGCACGTTGGCGGCCAGGGCCTTGGCGGTGGCCACTTCTTCTTTTGGCACCAGCCGTGGGTATTCGTCCCGGAAGCCCAGTATGGCAGAGGGTTCGATGCCAATCAACGGTGTTTTTTCCGATACTATTTTTGAAAATAGGCGCACGTTGTCGGTGGCCAATCGCTGCGCCTCCAACAACAAGCCTTTCGATAGCTGTGCCCGCCCGCTTTGCAGGTGCTGCGGCATTTCCACTTCGTAACCCAAAGCGGTCAGTAAACGGATGGCTTTGATGCCAATTTCAACATCGTAAAAATTGGTAAACTCATCGCAGAAGAAGATGACTTTGCCTTTCGTTGCACTACTCACCGGGTGACTTGAAGTCGCCGCCTGAGTTAGCTTGGCTTTATTCTTTTTAAACCAAGTCCTCAAAGTAAAACCATGCAAGGGCGGCAAACTTCGCTGCGGTGCCACGCCCACTATTTTTTTCAACAGCCCGCCCGTCAGCGGATTTTTCGTCAACAGGTTTGGCAAAAAAGGAAAGTGCGACAGCACAGCATTCATGCGCCCGATGTGGCCAAAAAACTTCGCCCGGAACGGCACGCCATGTACCTTGTAATATTGGTGCTGAAACTCCGCCTTCATCGTCGCCATGTCCACATTGCTGGGGCACTCGGAGGTGCAGCCCTTGCAGGAAATGCAGAGGTCCATGACCTCTTTTAAGTCGTCAGACGTCAGTCCGCAGTCCGCAGTCTCCAAAGTGCCCAACTTCGGATTGCGGGCTGCGGGCTGACGACTGCGGACTGCGGACTGAGGACTGATCCCGATAGCTATCGGGAGTGGACTACGGACTGACAAAAACTCCCGCAGCGCATTCGCCCTTGCCCTCGTCGTGTCCTTCTCGTTGCGGGTGGCCCGGTAGCTGGGGCACATTGTACCGCCGCTGAAATCCAGGCGGCGGCAGTCACCGGAGCCGTTGCATTTTTCCGCCGCCCGCAGGATGCCGCCCGAATCGGAGAAGTCGAAGACCGTATCGTATTCCGGCGAAGGCTGGTCGGGCTGGTAGCGCAGCGATTCGGTCATCGGCGCCGTGTCCACGATTTTTCCGGGATTAAAGATGCCCTGCGGATCCCAGGTTTGTTTGATGCTGCGCAACAGTTGGTAGTTCGCCTCGCCGAGCATGAAGGGGATGAAAGAAGCCCGCACCCGCCCGTCGCCATGTTCGCCGCTGAGCGAGCCGCCGTATTTTTTCACCAATTTGGCAGAAGCCAGGCCGATGTCGTGGAAGAGCTGCACGCCTTCCTTTTTTTTCAGGTTCAAAATCGGGCGCAGGTGCAGCTCGCCCGCCCCCGCATGGGCGTAATAGACCGCCTGTTGGCCGAAGCCCTGCATCATTTCACCAAACTCCTGGATGTAGGCGGGCAGGTCTTGCAAGGCCACCGCCGTGTCTTCGATGAAGGCCACGGGTTTGGCGTCGCCCGGCACGTTCGACATCACGCCGAGGCCCGCATTGCGCAGCGCCCACACCTGCTGCGTCTGCTTGCCCGACACAAAGGAAAAGGCATAGCCCATGCCCGCCGCCTCGAAATCGAGTTTCAACGCCTCGGCCCGGGCCGTTGCCTCCGCCAGGCTGTCCGCCCGGAACTCAATCATCAATAGGGCCGCCGGATCGCCCACCACGAAGAAGCGATTTTTCATCTGCTCGATGTTTCCCTTTGTGCAGTCGAGGATGACCTTGTCCATCAGTTCGCATTGGTCGGGACGGTGGCGCATCGCCACCAATGTGGCGTTCATGCACTCGGAGAGCGAGGAAAAATGCGCCGCCAGCACGACCGGCACAGGCGGGGGCAGCGGCACGACGTTCAGCTTTACCGCCGTTGTAAAGGCCAGGGTGCCTTCCGAGCCGGCCAGCAATTTGCAAAAATTGAAAGGCGCCCCATCGGGACTAAACGGTTGCATGTCGAGCAGCAAGTCCACGGCATAGCCTGTGTTGCGGCGGTGGACATTGGGCTTGGGGAACTCCCGCCGGATATTTTCCTGGTTCTCAGCCTGGCTGAGCGCCCCGTAAATCTGCCGGTACAGCCTCCGCTCCAGGTTGTCCGGCCCCGTTGTGTCTTGGTTTTTTTCAAAAAAGGCATCGGCGGATATTTCGCCAAAAACCAACTCCGAGCCATCGCTCAAAATGGCCTCCACCTCCAGCAGGTGGTCCCTCGTGGAGCCATAGACGATGGAGGTAGTGCCGCAGGAATTGTTGCCGACCATGCCGCCGATCATGCAGCGGTTGGCCGTGGAGGTATTCGGCCCGAAGAACAGGCCGTGTTGTTTCAGGTATTCGTTCAGTTCGTCCCGGATCACGCCCGGCTGCACCCGCACCCAGCCTTCCTCGGCATTGAGTTCGAGGATGCGGTTCCAATATTTGGAAATGTCCACCACGATGCCGCTGCCCACGCACTGCCCCGCCAGCGAGGTGCCCGCCGAGCGGGGGATGAGCGAGGTGCCGTTTACCCGTGCGAAAGCGATGAGCTTTTTCACGTCTTCCTTGTCTTTCGGATAGGCCACGGCCAGGGGCAGTTCCCGATAGACGGAGGCATCGGTGGCATAGAGTGCCCGCAGCAAATCGTCGAAGTACAATTCGCCGGAGAGGGAGGAACGGAGTTGGAGGAGTTTGTCTTGCATGGCAGTGGATTGAAGGAGTGCAAACGTAAGAAAGTGTGTAAAAAGCTAGTAGGGCAATTTTTCAGTTGGACTAGGATGGGTTTTGTAGATTTGTCTTGCCAATTTTCAATTCATGCGCCAACCTGTCCGGGCCGATAGCAGGGCGAAGGAGTAGGAAGTGCCGGGTAAGTGTGAGTTGGTTCATTTGGCAAATATGCGCAGGTTTGACTACAGGGTGTGGTCGAAGGTGCGTAAGTAAATGAGTTGGCAGCAAGTAAAAAAGAAAGATACATCGATGATAAATTGGATACTTCAAAAAAATCTGACCAAGCCTGAAATTTTAAAACGAATAAAATCGGTTCTCAATGGGAAAGACGAAATTTGGGAAGAAGTTGAAGTAATTCCATTTTTCGAGGAAACTCCAAAAATTGTAAATGAAGATAGTTTCAAAATAATTTATGGTTCGACAACTTTTATGCTGAATGCTTATAAAGATGAAAAATTAAAAGAAGGGGTTTTCTTCGAGCCAGCAAAATTCCAAATGAGAAATTATGTTGAAAAATGGAACGGCAAAGTTCTCAATTCCGACGGGCAATTAATAAAGTTCGGAAAATTGAAGGAAATAAAAAGCGAACCTGAAAAAAAATGGTTTATCAGACCAAACAATGACGGTAAAGAATTCAGCGGGAAGGTTGATACATTTAAGTATTTGAAAGAATGGAGCGATAAAGTATGCAAATTGGACTTGCCCGAATTGAATAAAGATACTGACGTTTGGATTTCAGAACCGAAAGAAATTAAAAAAGAATGGAGGCTGTTTATCGTTGATAATCAAATCGTCTCGGCGTCAAGATATATGAACGAAGGAGAATTAGATGAAAGCGAAATTGATATTCCAAAAGAGATGATAGAATTTGCCGAAGAAAGGATTTTAGAATATCGGATAGAAGATGTTTACGTCATGGATATTGCCGAAGTTGAAAATGAATACAAATTGATTGAATGCAACTGTTTTAATGGAACAGGCTTTTATAAGCATGACATTGAAAGGGTTGTTCAATCGATTAACAAATTCATAAAACAGAAAATGAAAAAATAAACCTTCAACTAACAATGCAAACAATGACAGTTGAAATTGAACTTTACGACAAAAGGGAAAAATTGACAGCCACTATCCACGTTGAAAGGCTTTCTGACAATGTTTTTAGGATGACTGAAAACGAGATTTTTAATTGTAGGTTGACACTTGGAACTGAATTTGAAACCCGAATCAACAAAGACGGAAAGCATGAGATTACAAAAATTATAAAAGACTCGGATTACATTACAAGACGCTTTTTTCTGACTTCACAATTCAAGGAATCTGAATATAGACTATTGGGGGACGAAATTATGAAACAAGGTGGTTTTTGGCAGGTTGACTTCGGTAGCATTGCTACAATTAATTTGCCGAAGGACAGCGAACTAAATATTGACGAGATATTTAAGATTTTTGACTTTAATCCCACTGAAATAAAAGACTAAATGCTAGACCAAGACTTTTGTGAATTTTTAGAATATGAAATCTGCAAAGCATTTACGCATTCAGACAATGAACAAATCAAATATTTTTGGTGTGACGGAGTTTTATTAAACCAACCTGACAACTCATATTCTCAAAAATTTGTGAATGACAATAGACAAGTTAAACTGAAAGCATTTATAGGCATAGATGGTCAAACAGAATATGAATTGACTTTGATATTTGGGAACAAATCATTGAGCAGATACGCAAGAAACATGGACATTAAAGCATGTGTTCCAAATCCAGACAAACAAAATTGGTTCAACATTGACACAGAACAACATAAAATCGTGATTCAACTTGACTAACGACAGAAAGCCTGCAGGTAACAGGCGCATGGCAAAAAAGCGGGCTCAGTGCTTAAATGAAGCTTTGTGCTTCATATCAATTTCAGTGCAACCGTTATACACCAGCTTAAAAGACAACACCAACAAGATAGAAAACGCTAACCGTGAAAAATACCTTAACCATCACACTGACCATTTTGGCTTTGACCGCATACGCACAAGGCAAGCACAACCATGTCCACTTCAACAAATTGACCGAGGTGGCCGGGACGGAATATATCATCGCTTCGATTGAGAACTGGGGAAAAGTGCTTGAAACAAAAAGCCGTTACCTCTTATTCGTCAACACAAAAACTGGCGAGACAAATCAGGTTGACTTTCCCAATGATGCAAGTATCGGCAGCCTTGAACAAATTAAAATTGACAGCTTGGAAATCAATTTAATCCTTATGGTAGCAAGGACAATTGACTTGGATGGAAAAAGTGGAATTGATTGGAACGACCCAACTCAAATCATCATTTTATCACCAGACGGAAAAGAGAAAACCCAATTGACCGACAAGCAATTTTTTACTATGACTTGGGCAGTTAATAATTTGACCGGAACCATTGTAGTTACTGGGCACTTCGACACGAACAACAACAACAACAAATACGATAAGGCAGACAAAAACAAAATTCATATTTACAACCTGAAAACACTTAAATTGATTAGTAAAATATGAGGTTATTTGACAATTTTAGTGGGAGAAAATGTTTGGGTGTTTGGGTGTTTGCGTGTTTTCAATACATCGTAAACACATGAATACAAAAACACACAAACACAATAGCGCATCTCCACAAAATTTATCAAAGCACGATATTAATTCACACGATTCAAATTCCAGCCGCTGCACCTCCGCTCCTAACCCTTCCAATGAACACCCCTCCCCCCTCCTCGTTTTATCTCCGGCAAAAGCCCTGAAATTACAAGTAGAATACTCAACAAAAAAGCCGGATTATGGAATTTAACAAGCAACATTTTGACGAATTATTGGACATCCTGACAGACGACAAACCCTGCATTACCCTGTTAATTCCCACCCACCAGGCGGGACATGTGCCGGAGGACAAAATCCGCCTGAAAAATGCGCTTTCGGAAGCACGGGAAAAGCTCTCGTCGGAGGATGCGCTGTTGAATCCCAGGCTCAGCCCCCAAGAAATAGACGCCATGCTGCAACCCGCATACGATCTGCTGGAAAGCAACCAATTCTTGCTCCATTTATCGCATGGCTTGGCGATTTTCATTCAGCCGGGTTTTTTCCAATATTTTATTGTCCCTATTGATTTCGACCCATTGGTGTACGTCAGCAACCATTTTTACCTGCGGCACCTACTGCCGCTGATCAAGGTGGACGACCGCTTTTTTCTCTTGGCGCTCAGCCGGGACGAGGTGCGTTTTTTCGAAGGGCACCGCCACAGTATTACGCCCGTGAAAATCGAGGATCTGGTGCCTGCGGGCATGGAGGAAGTCTTTGCCATAGAAGTACGGGAAAAAAGCCTCCAGTGGCATCCCGAAGCCCCCAAAGGTACCCGCCGACCGGAATCTGCCGGCTATCATGGGCATGGGCTGGACAAAGACCGCACGGAGGAGGATCTTGAAATTTACCTCCGGGCAGTGGACGATGGCCTGATGAAAATGTTGTACGATGAAAAGGCACCCTTGATCATCGCCGCCGTCGAGGAAATCCCCCCGGTGTACCGCCGCATTTCTAATTACAAATACATCGTGGAACCTTATGTGAAGGGCAATCCCGAACTGGACGATCCGGTGTTGCTGCACGAAAAAGCCTGGGAGCAGATGAGGCCCCTTTCCGACCGCCAACTGGAGGCAGGGAAAGAGGCATTCGGCAATTTTTTCGCAGAAGGAAAAGCCTCTTTTGACATTAAAGAAGTGGTGGCAGCAGCCATTAACGGCAGGGTGGATACGCTTTACCTCGACAAAAACGAAAGGATACTTTGGGGCACCCATGTCCTCGCCGACAACTCCGTGGAAATCTTCGATTCACAAAAACCTTATGCCACCGACCTTTACAACAAAGCCGCTATCGAAACCTACCGCAATGGCGGCACCGTTTTTAACCTCGACCGGGCCGATATGCCCCGCAGCGGCACGGCGGTCAATGCGGTGATGAGGTACTAAAAATCTCCTTGCCCATCCCCCTTTCTTTCCTTATCCTTGCCCAACTAAAATCAAGCAGCATGAAAAGGAGAGAATTCATCAAAACATCGGCGGGCCTAGCGGCCATCTTTGTTTTCCCATCTTATGGCAGGGCCACGGCATTTAAAAATGGAAAACTGCGTACAGCGCATATCGGCGTCGGGGGCATGGGCGCCGAAGACCTGAAGTCCATTTCCTCCCACAGCATGGTGGAGGTGAAGGCCTTGTGCGATGTGGATGCCAACAACCTGGCGGCTGCAAAAGCGCTGCACCCGAAAGCCAAGGTGTTTTCAGATTATAGAAAAATGCTGGCTGAAATCGGGGCGGAGATAGATGCAGTCATTGTGTCCACGCCCGACCATACCCATGCGCCGGCGTCATTGGCGGCCATGAATTTGGGCAAACCGGTGTATTGCCAAAAACCACTGACACACCACGTATCGGAAGCCAGGGAAATGGCAAAGC
The DNA here is from genome assembly GCA_041741095.1 of Saprospiraceae bacterium. GTDB lineage: Bacteria > Bacteroidota > Bacteroidia > Chitinophagales > Saprospiraceae > UBA6168. Next base: position 100,588 of record JBGSKQ010000142.1, on the reverse strand, counting down.
TGGCCAAGGAGAAGAATTTGGTGACGCAGATGGGCATTCAGGTTCATTCTTTTTATGACTATAAATTGGCCACCCTGCTGATACAATCGGGCATTATCGGCAAGGTGAAATGCGTGCGGGCCTGGTCGCCCAAAAACTGGGGCTACGATGGGCCTGCGCCCGAAGGAAGCGACCCAGTACCTGCCACCCTGGACTGGAACCTCTGGCTGGGCACTTCCGCTGAAAGGCCCTTCAAAAAGGACGTTTACCACCCTGCCAATTGGCGGAAATTATTGGACTACGGCTGCGGCACCCTCGGCGATATGGGCGTGCATATTTTTGATACACCCTACAATGCCCTGGAATTGGATGTGCCAAAAACCATCAAAAACGCTTGCAGGAAGCCGACGGGCTTTGGTTATCCGGAGCACAATATCGTGACCTATAAATTCCCCGGAACCCGTTTCACCACCAAGTCCTTGAAATGGGTTTGGTACGACGGCCCCGGTGCCCCGGCCAAGCACAAGGATTTGGTGTTGCCAAACAATGAACAGCTTCCGGATCAGGGCGCTATGTTCATGGGCGAAAAGGGCCGACTGCTGTTGCCGCATTTCATGGAGCTGCCCAGGTTGATAGTGGATGGTCAATACGTGCCGCTGGATTTATCAAAAATAGAAGGTGTACAGGCTATGGGCGAGCCTATCAGGAACTATGATATTGAGGGGAACAAACACTACCATCAGTTTGTGGATGCCTGCTTGGGCAAGGGCGAATGCAGCGCCCCATTTTCTTATGCCTCCCGCCTGACGGAGACTATTTTGCTGGGCGTGATTGCAGGCCGTTTTCCCAATAAAACCCTGCATTGGGACAGGGATAAAGCGCAATTTTCGGAAACGGCGGCTAATCAATTTTTGAAGGGAAATTATAGGAATTTTTAAGGAGAGATGGGCGAAGTATTAGTCAAAAGATAACTTCGGCACAACGTCGTCGAGGGTTTTGAACCCTATTCATTACCCACAAAATGACCCCGTTAGGGGCCTAATGTCGGTAGACATGGAAAACGCTTGAAATTCCGTCCCGTTAGGGACGCAATGTCGGTAATAAATGAAACCGACATTGCACCCTAACGGGACGGAAGTCAGCTTTTGGTGTTTGGCTACCGATATTACCTCCCCCACCACCCAATTGACAAAAGTCCTCCCATAATATTTCACGCTCTAATACTCCTTTCTTAAATTACGCCCCAATTCAGTAGGCGAGGATAATGATGTTGAAGCGCAAGGAAAAAAAACTGCTGCCCTTAACCCCAATCCCATTCCACCTTTCCAAATACACTTTACATGAACCGTCATCTTGTCGCTATTTTTGGAGGAGCCGTCTCCGGCGCAGAAGCGGCCCACCAACTTGCCCAGCGGGGCGTCCGCTCCGTGGTTTTTGAACAAAATGCCCTGCCCTACGGCAAAATTGAGGATGGCCTGCCCAAGTGGCACGCCAAATTGAGGGACAAAGAACAGGCAAACATCAACGAGAAACTGAGCCACCCGCTCGTCACCTATGTGCCCAACATAAAATTGGGCCGTGATCTCGAATTTATGGAGGTGGTGAAAAACTGGGGCTTTTCTGCCGTCTTCCTCGCCACTGGCGCCTGGCGTGACAGGCCCCTGCCCATCGAGGGCATTGACGAGTACGTGGGCAAAGGCCTGTACTACCAAAACCCCTTTATTTATTGGTACAACCATTTCCATGAACCTGGCTATACAGGCGAACAGATGGAAATAAAGGACGGGGCACTGGTCATCGGCGGCGGCCTGGCTTCCATTGACGTGGTGAAGGCCCTGATGATGGAAACGGTGCAAAAAGCGTTGGCAGAAAGAGGCCACCACGTCCACATGTTCGATCTGGAGCGGGGCATTGCCAAAGTGCTGGAAAACCTCGGCCTCAGCCTGGCCGACCTGGGACTGAAAGGCTGTACGCTCGTCTATCGCCGCAGGGTGAAGGACATGCCGCTCTTCCCCGGCGATACCGATACGCCCGAAAAGCTCGCCAAGGCCGAGGCCGTGCGGGAAAAAGTGCTGACGAATGCCCAATCAAAGTTCCTTTTCCACATGATGCCCTGTGCCGTGCCAGTGGACAAAATCGTGGAAAACGGGCGCTTGGCAGGGCTGGTTTTATTGGAAACAAAAGTGGAAAACGGCAAGGTGGCCGAGGTTCCAGGCTCCGAACAGGAGTTCCGTTCCCCGCTGGTCATTTCTTCCATCGGCAGCATACCCGAGCCTATTCCCGGCATCCCCATGAAATGGCAGACCTTTGAAGTGGAGGATAACATGTGCTGCAAATTGAAAGGTTTCGACAACGTTTTCGCCTTGGGAAATGCCGTCACCGGGCGGGGCAACATCAAGGAAAGCATGGAGCATGGGCGCTCGGTATCGGAAGCCGTTGCCGGCAATTACCTCGTTGACGCAGAGGCCAGTTTCAATGGTAATTATTTGGAAAAAAAGACGGTTGTTTCTGATAAAATAGGTTCGCTGTTGGGCAAGATTGCGTCCCTTTCCCCGCCCTCCTTCGACGAAGCGGATGCTATTTTTGGTAAAATAAAAGTGCTGCACGCCAAGTCGGGGTACAACGGAAATTACCATGAATGGATTGCGAAACACCTGCCGTTGAGGCTGGAGCAGGTGTTGGGATTGGAGGCGCATTGAACATCACAGTTCGCTCGGCGTCATGCCAAAATAGTCTTTAAAACATTTTGAAAAATAGGCCGAGCTATTGAAGCCGCACATAAAGGCCACTTCCGAGGCATTGCCCGCCTTGGCCTGTAGCAATTGTTTGGCCCGCTCCAGGCGCATGTTGCGTATCACCTGGTTGGGCGAAAAACCCGTGAGGGCAGAAAGCTTGCGGTGCAATTGGCTGCGGCTCATGCTGACTTTGCTTCCCAACTCAACTACACTGAAAGTTTCATCGTCCAGATTTTCCTCCACGGCCTTCCGGATGCGCCGCAGGAAGGCGGCGTCCATGCTTTCGGCCTCCACTTTGGAGGGGGTAAAATGCGTGAGGGTCCGGCTGAAATGCTCCTGCAATTTGCGCCGCTGCTCGATGAGGTTGGCCACCCTGACCTGCAACTCCTTGGCGTCGAAAGGTTTCACCAAATAGTCGTCCGCTCCTGTTTCCAGTCCTTCCAACCTGTCGGCCTGCTCGGCACGGGCTGTGAGCATGATGACGGGGATGTGGCTCGTTTTCTCATTGGTTTTCAGTTGTTTGCAAAATTCCGTGCCGTCCATTTCCGGCATCATAACATCGGTGATGACGAGGTCAGGCATCTGCTCAATGGCCTTTTCCATGCCTGCTTTCCCGTTTTCAGCCTCTATGACCTGGTATTTGTTTTTAAACTGTTCCTTGACATACTCCCGCACGTCGGCATTGTCTTCGGCGATGAGGAGGATGGGGGTTTCAACTGAAGAATGGGGAATAATAACTGGTTTTTCGGCAATGGATTTTGGATGCTGGATTGGTGCTATTCCTTCAATTATTTGCTTGGGCACTGCCTGTTCATGCTGCATTATTAAATTGTTGTTCATAAACCGTAAATCCCCAATCTCCAGCGTCACCCTGAATTCCGTTCCCCTACCCTCTTCGCTTTTTGCTTCGATCGTGCCGCCGTGCAGTTCCACCAATTCCTTTGTGAGCGCCAAGCCCAGGCCGCTGCCCGCCTGCACTTCCGATTGTTTTGTGTGGTAAAAACGTTCGAACAAATGGGCCATTTGGGCAGTGGGGATACCAATCCCAGTATCCCGAATGACGATGAGGGATTGGCTCTTGGGACTTGTTCCGCCGTTGTGCGGCACTGGTAAATCGTCAATCGTCAATCGCAATTCCACTTGGCCGCCCTCCCCCGTAAACTTCAGCGCATTGGAAAGGAGGTTGACCAATATTTTCTCCACTTTGTCGGGGTCAAAAAAGCAAAGGGATGGCCCCTCCGGTACCTCCACTTTTAGCGCTACTTGCTGTTGCAGGGCAAGGCTCTCGAAGGACCAAGCAATTGCGCTGGCAAATTTCCCCAAATCGCCTTCCTTTAGTTCTAAATTCAACTTGCCACTTTCCAGTTTTGACAGGTCGAGCAATTGGTTCACCAAATCCAGCAGGCGCTTGCCGTTGCGGTGCATGATGCGGTAATATTTTTGAAAATCGCCCTGAAAGCTGCCGCCAATCATTTGTTCCAATGGGCTGATAATCAGTGTGAGTGGTGTGCGGAACTCGTGGCTGATATTGGCAAAAAAAGTGGATTTCACCTGGTTCATTTCCCGCAGTTTCTCAGATTCCACCCGCTCCAGTTGGGCGGCTGCCTCGGCTTTTTCGGCGGCTAATTCCGCTTCTTTTTGGCGGATTTTCTGGCGGCTGCGGAAATATTGGAACAAACCAAACAAGGCCAGCAAAACAGCGGCAGTTACGGCCAAGGTGATGTTCCTGATATTGGTCTGGTGCTGTATTTCGAGCTGCTGTTTGGCCAGTTGCGCCTCTTTTTGCTGGGTTTGGTATTTGGTTTCCAATTCGGCGATTTGGCGGCTGTTCAGGCTAGCGCCAATCGTGTCTTTCAACAAGGTGTACCTTTCAAGATAAGCGAAAGCTTTTTCAAAATCCCCCAATGCCTTGTAGGCATCGGCTTTGGAGCCGTAGGCACTTTGGCGTTGGTCGTCGTTTTTAAGTTCGGTGGCCAGGCGTTCGGCCCTATCGAAAAAACCAATGGCTTTGGCCGCATCGTTCATCGCCAGGCTGGCCCAACCTGCATTCAAGATGCCGAGGAAACGGGACTGGTTGTCGCCTGATTTCTCTGAAGTCACGGCGCTTTTTTGGTAAAAATCCATCGCCCCGGCATAGTTGCCCCGTTGATAGCTGATGTTGCCGAGATTGTTGTAAATCATACCGAGCGCATAGGTTGATTTCATATTGTCGAGCAAAACCACCGCCTGATTATAAACAGCTTCTGCCTTGTCCAACTGTTGTTTTTCAGTATAAACCAAACCCAGGTTGTTGAGCGTGCGGATGATGGCCTGGCTGTCTTTGGCCACTTCCAATTCCTCCAGTGCCATTTTAAAATATTGTTCTGCCTTTACGAGGTCCTTTTTTTTCCAAAATATGATGCCCACATTGCCAAGGGTGGTAGCGCTGCATGTGATGCAGTCCTGTTTTTTGGCGGCTTCCAGCGCCCTAAAATAGTACTCGGTCGCATTGTCAAACTCACCTTTGTTCATGTACTGCAAGCCAACGTTGTTGAGGCTTCTCGGCAGGTGGCCGGGAAGCTTCTCCTCTGCCAGTTCCAAGGACTGTTTAGCTATTAAAATGGCAGAATCAACATTGCTCTGGGCGAACAACTGTGACAGATCGAAGAGGGCCAACCATGTGGCAGAGTCATTTTCAGCCATTTGCAGGCGCTGCATCAAGCTATCCAACTTATCTGTTTGGGAAAACAAGCAGAACGGAATCTGGCAACATACCAGCAACAACAGCCAACGAAAGTTACGCAACATAGGGCAATACATTTGACCAAAAACTGCCCCTAATGTAAACAAAAATCACTGTTTTTATCAAACTGGTTTGAAAACTTTACCTGCCCGGATCAGCGCCGCTGCCGAATCGCCTCGTACAACATGATGCCCGCCGCCACCGAAACATTGAACGAATCAGTTTCCCCTTTTTGCGGGATGCGGAAGCGCCCGTCCACCTGTTTGAGCAGGGCCGGGTGGACGCCTTCGTCTTCTGAACCGACCATCAAGGCCAGTGGAACGGTCAAGTCCAAGTCGAAAATGTAATTTTCAGCCTGGAGGTCGCTGGCAAAGACCTGTATGCCAGAGTTATGAAGGTATTCAATGGAAGTGGCCAGGCTTTTTTCACGGCAAACGTTGAGGCGGGTAAGCGCACCAGCCGAAGTCTTGATGGCATCGGCAGTGATGAGGGCACTTTCCGTGCGTGGAACAACGATGGCATGTACGCCGCATATTTCCGCCGAGCGGGCGATGGCCCCGAAATTGCGCACGTCCGTTACCCGGTCGAGGAGGAGGATGAGGGGCGTTTCGCCCTTTTCAAAAATACCTGGCACCACATCTTCCAGCCGATAATATTGGATGATGCTCAAGTGGGCCACCAGTCCTTGGTGATTGCCGTTCACCATTTTGGTCAGGCGCTCTTTCGGCACATATTGCAAGGGGATGTCGTACTCACGGCACAGGCGCCGAATATCTTTTTCCAGATCGCCACGGGTACCCTGTTGCAGGAAAATTTTGTCGAGTTGCGCCCCCGATTCGATAGCGTCGAAAATGGGGTGGCGGCCATATATAAAGCTGGTGGATTTATTTTGCATAAAACAATGGTAAGCGGCAAATATAGGCAAGTAATCAGGCCATTGGCAATCTTTGGCAAAAGGCATCCAGGGGGGTATAGGATTTGCAAAAATCAATCAACTTCCCATAAACTTCGTTTTGGCGCAGCAGTTCCTCGTTGCCCAGCACCACCACATGCTCCCTCGCCCTGGTAAGTGCCACGTTCAGTTTACGGTCAACGCCCTCCTCCGAAAGCGATACCAGCGAATCCATTTGCGAAGCGGCATTGGTACAAAGTGAAATAAGGATGATGTCCCTCGCCCCGCCTTGGTATCGCTCCACGGTGTCAATGGTCAGCCCTTCGCTGTTAATGTTTTCCTTTTGAAAAACTTCCTGGATTTGCGCAATCTGCGCCCTATACGGCGTGATGATACCGATGGACTGGTGATTGGTGACTGGTGATTGGTGACTGGACGGGGAGTATGTTTTCTGAAAAAGCTTCACCAAAGCAGCCAGCAGTTCAGCCTCGTGGCGGTTGGTCTTGCGGGAGGGGCTGTGCCAGTCAATGGAAGTGGGAATAAAGGCAAGTCGGCGCTCCAAGACATTTTTTTGCCAATCATGTTGAAAATCAATGCTTTGCAACATCAAGACAGCAGCTTGTTTTTTTGAAATGGCAATACCGTCCGGCAGTATGCGGAGCTTTCCTTCGTAAAAGTGCTCGCCGGGGAAGCGCATGATGTCCTGGTGCATGCGGCCCTGGTGGCTGAGGTGATCGAAGGCCCAATGCCAGCCTTGTTCGCAGCAGCGGCGGTAGAGGCGTTCGAAGAGGGAATTGCGCAGGTTATTCAGGCCAATCGCTTGCAATTGTTCGTCTCCCACCGCCGAGGCTTCGGGGGTCTGCACCACCACGGCGGGCAATTGTTTGTGATCGCCCACCAGGATAAACTGCTCAAATTGCGGCAACAAGCCCACCAGCATCGGTTCCAAAATCTGCGACGCTTCGTCCACTACCACCCGGCGGAATTTTTTCAGTTTCAACAATTCCAGGTTGTTGGACAAGGAGGCCAAAGTTGCTACGAAAATGCGGCGGTGGCCCAGCACTTCCTTTAGTTCGCTGCGCTTGGTTATGCCTTCTATTTTCTTGCTAAGTAATTGATTTTGAAAGGCTTCGCCCGTCGAATAGCGGGAGCCAATGCGCAGGTAGGAACCTTTCACTGTGTCGCCGAGGCTGTCCAGCGCTTCGCATATTTCGTCCACTGCCCGGTTGGTGTAGGCCAGGAGGAGGAGGTTTTCATCGGTATTTTTAAACACCCATCCGGCGTATTGTTTGAGCATTTGGCTGGTCTTTCCTGTGCCGGGCGGCCCCCATAGCAGGAAGTAATCCTGGGCAGACAGCATTTTTTGCAAGATACGGTTCTGCTCGTCGGTGAGCGTGGAGTCGTTTTCAAAAATCCCCTTGGCATTTTGTGCCTGTCCGGGCGGTTTAGTGGTCAACAGCAGTTCCCGTTTTTTTAAATCGCTTTTCGCCCACCTGAACAAGCCCTGGTACATGGCCGTGAAGCCCATGTCCATTTGGTCGTGTTCGAGGTTCCACATTTCAAACTCGTTGAAAATCTGCAGGTTGTACTGCTTATAGCGCAGCCTGACCACCACTTCTTCTGCTGAAACGGAAAGGACGGTTATTTTAAAAATCTGCGTACTGACTGGAGATTGGGAACTGCCGTCCCGAAGCAAGTTCGGAGTTCTCGCTGCGCTCGAAACTGAGGACTGAGGATTAAGGACTGAGGGCTGTTCACTAGGATAAAGCACCGCAATATCCCCCGTCCTGAAATTGGCCAGCGGATTGGTTGTTTGTGTTTTTTCAAATACAATGATCGCATCGTCCTCGTTGGCCCGGTTCGCCTTGATTTTCAGGGACTTGATGATCTGGTAGCCCGCCTCTTTTTCTTCAAAAGTATCGAGCCACAGTGAGGCAAGGCCGTTCACCCTGTCCACGCCCTGAATGCCCGTTTTGGCCAGTTGGTGTTCCCTGGCAATCAGGCCGCTGAAGGCGTTGAAATAGCGTTTTTCGAGGCTGTTGAGCGAATGGTAGGTTTTTTCAAACAACTCGATGTCCTTGGCCAAATAGCCCTTGATATGTGGAAACCTGGCGGTGCTGATTTTTCCCAAAATGGGCACTTGCTCCACTTTGGCGTTGATGGCGGCCAATTGCCGATCCAAGGCCACCAATTGGTTGCGGAGTTGCAGGGCTTCGTGCTGCTCAGATTTCACGGGCGGGGCAAAGCGCAACTGATTGGTTTCCAGGCCGCTGTACAAAATATAACTGGCTGGTTCTACCCCGTCACCGAAGGTGGCGCTCACCATCAGATCGTAGAGCAGGGTTTGGATAAAATGGCTGGCCCCGATGCCGTAACGGTTGGCCATGAAGGGCTTGCCGCTTTTTAGTTCGATGATGGCACTGCGGTTTTCGCTTTTGAAAAACACGTCGAGGCGGCCCTGCAAGCCGTGGGTTTCATCATAAAAACTGGGTTCGAGATAAGTTTGGGCAGGCTCGATGTCAAATTTTTTCATGCCCTGCAACACCATCGTTTGCAAGGTAACCCAGTGGCGCTGCGATTTCTCGTACAACTCCCGGATGGCCGCATCGGGCAGGAGGGAAAACAACAATGGGCTGATTTTAAAGACTTTGGGAAAGGTTTCTTTAAAAACAGCCTTGGGATTGTGCATCAGTTCGTCGAGGAAAAAATTGGCGACGTTACCAAGGATCATGGCCATGCTTGGCTCGGATGGCAGGAATTTTTGCAGCAGGTAAACGACCGGCTCGGCACTGTTTCCCTGAAAGCAATTGGCGATAGCAGAAACATCGAGCAGGTAATCAGGTTCCACGACGATGGCACGGGGGCGGTAGATGGTTTTGAGGTTGAGGTTTTTGGTTTTTGGTGGGGCATCAACAATTTCAACATCAATCAAGCTTAGGGTAATGGGAAAGCCGAAGGTTTGGCGGATTTCACGGATGGTGGGGCTAAAGGTTTCGTTGCGGTCGGCTATATTATATTGAATACCAATGATTTGCGAAGGATTTTCTTCATCACGGGCCAACAGCAAGTCATTGGCTTCGTCGTCGGCCAAAGCGACAACACGGGCTTTTTTCCTAAATTCTTTTACTTCTACCTCTTTATAGGCGTAGGGCATTTTTTTGGGTAAAATACCAGCAACTTCCGCTGGAACAGGTTCGCCAAAAAGTGCTTCGATACAAGCGGCCGTAGCACGCAGTCCCAGGCCGTACAGTTTTACCGCCTCGTTTTCTGGCACTAAGGATCGTAGTTTTTTCCTAAAAAAATGAACCCAATATTGCGTCTTTTTCTCTACCTGGAATTTGTGGCAGGCGAAGGCTATTCGGGCAAAAAGCGTTGTGAAATGGATGTTGTCCTCCTTGGTCGTTTCCAAAAACAGCAGTTCGAGCAAGCGGCCCAATGCCTCGGTTTTGGCCGTCGGCGACCACTCGCCATTCTCGTGAACCTTCAGCATTTCACGGTAAAAAAGGCGGGCAAGTTCTGTGGATTTATGGTTGCTCACGTTGCTTATTTGGATGGGTATGTTCTGGATACGGGGGCAAAGGTATCGAATTTGACGCAAGGCCGGCAAAAGTGTAAAAGAGCTAAAAGTGGGCAACAAACCCGACGAAAAAAGGCTGGATGCGAAGATTGGTTTGTTGAGAAAATTACTGGAAATTGGCCATCCAAAAGCAACTATCCGAACCCTGTTTGTTTTTATCAAATACTACACATCCTTTGCGCACGATGAATTTTATCTTAAATTTGATGAAAAAATCAATCCAATGAAAAATACAAATAGCCTGACTCTCAGGGAAATGATCATCGAAGATGCACGCCAGGAAGGCATTCAAATGGGCATCGAAAAAGGTATTGAAAAGGGCAGGGAGGAAGGTGCCATCTTGGCCGTATCCATACAGCTATTGCTCTTAAAAGGTATGGAACCCTCCGAGGTGGCCCAAAAGCTGCAAGCCGACCTCAACCTCGTATTAAAAATTAAAGCCGAACTGGATAGACTGAACTAAACTTGCCACTTGTTTCACGCAAATTTTCAATTAAATCAACATGAAAAACCTTTTACCCGCACTCTTTATCTTGCTTTCTCTCTTTGCGACGGCACAGGAAAAGGCGTCTTTTGAAATCCACTTCTCGCCGAATTATACCAATATAGCTAACCCAATTACTGATGGAAATGGCAAATTTGGTTATCATATAGGGTTTAATTTTTCAAATAGCCTAAAAGAGGGGCATATAGATTGGCTTATCGGTTTGCAGCTTTCCAACTTTAGCAATTCCCACACAAAGACTTTTATTTCCCTAAGCAATCTTCATTTTGAGGATCATTTATTGGATACCTTTCCTGATATTAACATTGACATTTTGGCTGTAAAGGATTCTTACATAAAGAACAACTATTATTATATGGATTTGCCTTTAGGGATTAGATACCATTTGTTGCGTAAGAAGGTTAAACTTTTTATTCAGGCTACGCTTTCACCTTCAGTATTTTTAGTGCGGCGCACCAGAACAACCAAAGTATATGATAACAAAAAGGATAGTGTTATGCTTCACACAAATCGGGACAGTGACATACGGAATCTTAACATCTTTGGAGGTTTCGGCGTAGGGCTGCAAATACCAATTAACCATAAAATTGGCATTAATTTGCAATCTCAATCTGGCATCCATGTACTCCCCTCTTCAAAGGATGATTTAAATAAATCGAGGTTTTACTCTGTTGGATTTGGAGTTAGTTTAGTTTACCATTTGCATTGAAACAGTTTAGCCACGTTCTAAATATCCGCACTTATGAAAAACTTTTTACCCGCACTCTTCACCTTCCTTTCCCTTATGGCGACGGCACAGGAACAGACGTCTTTTGAAATCCGCTTCTCGCCCAATCTCACTGATCATACCAAGAAAATATCAGACAACAAGGGGAAAATTGGCTATGACCTTGGAGTCTTGCTTGCTTTACCTATTAATATCCAACGATTGGAAGGTATCGTTGGCTTGGAACTGTCCACCTTTGGATACAAGAATGAAGTTGACAAGCTCCGCTGGGGCAGCCAGCACAACGGCAATGGAGGATTTGACCCAAACGCCCCTTCGGGCCCAATTTACGGTGTAAAATTCAAGCAGAACCAATACTTTGTACAGGTACCGATAGGCCTGCGCTATTACCTGTCATATCAAAAGTTGAAGGTGTACCTACAGCCGACCTTGGCCCCGGCGATGTTCCTGACCAACCAGACCAAAGTTGAGTACATCATGGACGGCCCCAACAAATCCAACGCTTCGTGGGGAGGCTATACTGGCATCAGAAAATACAACATAATAGCTGGCTTGGGAATAGGCTTGGTGCTTCCCATCAGCGAAAAAATCGGAATTGGCATCCAGCCGCACGGCGGCATCCAATTGCTACCAATGGTCAATGACAGTGCCACCGGGGCAAGGCTCTATTCGGCTGGCCTCGACCTCGCCTTCCGCTACCGCTTTTATTAATCGGCAGCCTACCTTTACCAAGTAATTTTATAGAAAACATGTCCTGGCAAACCCTCGTCAAAACGGCCCTGCTCGGCACGGAGCACAGCGCCCTGCCCGATGAAACGCTGCAAGACTTGCAGGCGCAGGGCATTGACGTTTCCAAAGAATCGCCACTGGTTTTGCTGGAAGGGGCAGCCCTGTACGGTCAGTTGCGCAAGGCTGGATTTCGGCTGGAAAAATACAGTGGCGAACTGCCCCAGGCAGCTAGGGCAGCCGCCGAAAAACACTGCTCCCTAGCCTCTGCGCACCATCTTTACCTGATTTTGAGCGGGCAGTACGAGGCCGTCTTGCCAGAGTTTATTTTTCATTTAATAAAAAACGAAAGATGCCTGCCAGCGGAACACCTGCCCATGCTGTTGCGCCGAACGGATGCAAAAAATTGGTGGGAAACTATGCAACCTGTCCTTGGCAGTGGTGGCCGATGGCTATTGGCACAGCATCCCGAATGGGGCAAATGGCTCACGGATTTTTCGCAAAGCGACTGGCACACGGGCAGCAAAGGGGAGCGCCTTGCCCTGTTCCGGTTTTTGAGAAAAAACAAGCCCGGCAGAGCACTTGAAAAACTACAATCTACTTGGCTGGAAGAAGATCATTGCGACAAAGCGGCATTTTTGACGGAAATGGAAATTGGGCTTTCTGCCCAGGATGAGCCTTTCCTTGAAAACTGCCTGGACGAAAAACGGAAAGAAGTCAGGCAAGTGGCCGCAAGATGGCTGGCGAAGCTCCCAGGCTCCCGGCTATCAGGGCGAATATACCAAAGGGCTGAGGCCATTTTTGATTGGAAAAATGGGAAATTGAATTTCAACCTGCCTGAAGAGCCAGATGTGGCGGCAGTCAGGGACGGCATTTTAAAAATAAGCACAGACTGGAAGGGTGGAGCAAAAGCGGCCTATCTTGGGCAGGTGGTGGCGGCCATTGAACCAAAAAACTGGGAGCTTTTTTTTGATAAACCACCTGCCGAAATCCTGAGCCTTTTTGCCCGGAGCGATTGGGCGGGGACGCTACTGAGGGCAGCCGCCAGAGCCGCTTTGTTCCACCGAAACCAAAAGTGGGTGGATGAGATTTGCGCTTACTGGATGGAGAACGACACCTCGCCTCATTGGGATTTTGGCGAAATGGAAGCCCTGACGGCGCAGGTTTCACCAACCGGCTTCAACTTGCTGGCGCTGATATTTTTGAAAAAAAACAACCTTCTGCCAGAAGAAGGATCGGCTGTTTTTAAATTGCTGCAAAAGAATAAGTCCCACTTCGATGATGAACTTAGCAACCTGATTATCAACCGTTTCAAAAACTGGCTATCATCGGCAAAACGGCAAAATTGGGAGTCGTTTCACTATAAGGCCTTTTTAAAAATGGTAGCCCTTCGTGCCTCGCCCGAACTATTCGCCAGTTTTCAAAAAGGCTGGAACCACGAATCGCACCTTTGGGTCTTTTGGGAAAAACCAGTGGAAGAAATGCTCAATACCCTGTTATTTCGCAAGGAAATGATAACCGAATTGAGCAAGCCCTAAGCTCACTTTCTCTCGTCCTCTCACTCTCTCATCTTCTCATTCTCTAAATTTATACTATGGCATTGATCAAAACAGTCAGAAACTTTACTCCCCAATTTGGCGACAACTGTTACCTGGCAGAAAATGCCACCATCATCGGCGACGTGATCATGGGCGACGAGTGCAGCGTATGGTTTCAGGCCGTGGTGCGGGGCGACGTAAACAGCATCCGCATGGGCAACAAGGTGAACGTGCAGGATGGGGCCATCATTCACGGCACCTACCTTAAAGCCTCCACCTCTATTGGCAACAATGTAAGTATCGGCCACCGGGCGCTGGTACACGGCTGCACCTTGCACGACAACGTGCTGATAGGCATGGGGGCTATCGTGATGGATCATGCAGTGGTGGAGGAAAACTGCCTGGTGGCAGCCGGTGCGGTGGTCTTGGAAAACGCTCACTTGGAAGCTGGCCACATCTATGCGGGCGTGCCTGCCAAAAAGGTCAAGGCGCTTTCACCCGAACTGTTCAAAGAAACGGTAGCACGTATCGCCAATAACTATGTGATGTATGCAGGGTGGTTTAAGGAATGAGGAACGATGAACGATGAACGATGAGCGATGAACGATGAGCGATGAACAAAATTAAGCACTCGTTCAAAACTTAGTTCATAGAAAAAACCTGCTTTTCCTGGCCCACGGCGTTGTAAAACGTGAGCATGTTGACGTGGTATTTCATAAAGCGGGTAAGGGGAAGTTCCCTCAGCAGGCAGGCCACGTCTTCTTCGGAATTGGCGTTGATGACGGCCCACATTTTGGAGTTGTCAAGTGAGAGGGCATAATTGATCAATTTACCTTCCCTGAACAGCTTGTTGACTTTGGCCCGCTGGTGCGGAATGAGTTGCAGAAAATCTTCAGGAAGTATTTTTGGAATGGTGAAGTCCACCATGTATTGGTATTCGTGGTTCATTGAATCAAAATTTTTGTAAAGTCAGAATTGTTTGGGCTTGTTTAAAATTTGGCTATTCGTACAACTTTACTGTGTGTAGTTCTAAGCGGGCGCAAATGTATAAGATTTTTCAATTTGCAAAACCATTCATCTGTTTATCTTTATTATAAGGAAAAGTTATTTAATGAACTTTGTTAGATGGGTGGTTCTATTTCAAAAAAGAGGCCACTATGCTGTACCTGTCTCGGCCCCACCTTTTAGAATCAAATTGTCAATGAGCCTTATCTCCCCCAACTTCGCAGCCGTACAGGCCACGGCATAATCTGTATCTTCAAACAACTGAATGGGCCTCAAAGTGTGGCCGTCCACGATTTCAAAATATTCCGGTTCCATGCCGTCCACCCGCATTTGCTGCATGGCTTCTGCCATGATGTCTTTTGGGAAATGGGAATGCACCTTTGTTTTAGCATCGGAAAGTGTTTGATAAATAAGCGGCGCAAGCTGCCTTTGAGCCGCCGTCAGACGCACATTGCGGCTGCTCATGGCCAGGCCGTCTGTTTCCCGCACAATAGGGCAAAGGACAATTTCGACGTTTGAATGCATCTCGAACAGCATAAAGCGAACGATGGCAAACTGTTGATAATCTTTTTGCCCCATAAAAAGCCTTTCCGGTTTTACAATGTCTAATAAACGCCTGACTACCTGCGCCATGCCTTCAAAGTGGCCAGGGCGGTGCATTCCTTCCATTGGTTTTGCCAAATAGCCCAGGTCGGGCGGTTCGGGCAGTTCCAGCTTGCTGGGGTAAACCTCGGTCACCGATGGCATGTAGAGGGCATCGCAGCCAACCTCCAACAGCAGAGCCACATCCTCGGCGGGAGTGCGTGGGTAGTTTTCCAGATCGGCTGCGTCGTTGAACTGGTTGGGGTTTACAAAAATGCTGCAAACGGAGAAGTCGGTTTCTTTTTTGGCCCTGCGGAGCAAGGACAGGTGGCCTTCATGGAGGGCGCCCATTGTCGGCACAAAGCCGATGCTTTTGCCATCGTTTTTAAGATAGGATACATGTTTTTGAAGGTCTTCGTTTTTTTTGAACAACAACATTGCTAAGTCAGGTTATTGAAAGGCAACTGCGCCAACGGCGGGCGAAGTTAAACCAATCGCCGAAATTGGGTGTTTTTGAGGGCGAAGAAGCATTTTGCAAGCTATGCAAAAGCACCTTTCAGGCTGCAAACGCAAAGTTAAAGGCACATATTCCACAATTTATTCCGGTTGAAGCATTAAATAATCCCCCCTTTTTTTTAGTATCTTTGCGGGCCGTTCATTGAGAGGCAATACATTTTATTTCACATTAACTGAGTTGAATATGACTGAAAAGACAAAAGTTTTGTTTGTGACACAGGAAATGCAGCCTTACACGGCGCTTTCCGAGATTTCCGATATGGTGAGGAAGCTTCCAGAATATGCCCAGTCAAATGGTATGGAAATAAGGGTGCTGATGCCAAGGTACGGCACCATCAACGAACGCAGGCACCGCCTGCATGAGGTTGTGAGGCTTTCAGGGATGAACATCATTGTGGACGATGACGACTTTCCATTGATTATCAAGGTAGCCTCGCTCCCAGGTGCCAGGATGCAGGTTTATTTTCTCGACAACGACGACTTCTTCAAGCGCAAATCCGTCTTCGCCGACGACAATGGCCAGCCCTTCGACGATAACGCCGACCGTATGGTGTTTTTCTGCAAAGGCGTCATTGAAACGGTGCGCAAATTCGGCTGGCCGCCCGACATCATCCATTGCCACGGCTGGATGACGAGCCTCATCCCGCTTTATATCCGGGAAGCCTATAAAACGGAACCATTGTTCCAAAATTCCAAAATTGTTTATTCCGTGTATGACAATACAATGGAGGATTCTTTTAGCAATGCATTTTTGACAAAAGCATCTATCAACAACCTGGAAGAAGAAGACCTCAGCGCCTACATGAATGGCAAGGGTGTTAATCTGCACCAAGGAGCAATTGCCTACTCCGATGCCATCATCAGGGGGAGCGAAAGCCTGCCCGAACCTATTGAGAAGCTGCTGGAAGACAGCGACAAACCTGTGCTGGAATACAATAGCGGCGATGACTTTCCGGCGATTTATCTTGATTTTTACAATTCCTTGTTGGAAGAAGCAGTTGAGCAATAATACTTCAAAACGCAGGTTTAAAGGCTGTTCCTATTGGTTTTAATTTAAGCCAAACTCCAGGATCAGCCTTTAAACTGCAAGTTCCATCAATACAACCGACCCGCCTTTTCTTTAACACTCTTTTCCTGGATAATTTTTTCCGAAAAACAAATTTCATCAGATACTTCGAATGAGACATTTATTTCCTGTGGTGCTGCTGTCTGCGGCCCTTGCTTTGTCCACGCTGTTTTCCTGCAACGACCCAACGGCCATCGGCTCCGACCTGCTGGCCGGCGACCAAGTGGATGTTGATTTTACAGATACGCTTACTTTGAATGGCTATATTGAAAAACAAGATTCCGTGGCTGTTTTTTTCCCTGTTTCCATTGGGGCTCAGTATGAGAGCTTCCTTGTGGGCGACTACATAGACCCGATTTTTGGTAGGGTGACCGCCAATACCTATGCCCAAATCACCAGGAACACGACCGTCCCGGTATTTACAAAAAACGGGGTGGTGATTGACTCTGTAGTGCTGCTGCTCCCCTACCGGGAAGAGCGGTCGTACGGCAAACTGGATGCCATGCAGACCATAGAAGTGTACGAGTTGGACGAAAATCTGGCGGACAGCGTCTTTGCCTATTCCAACGCCACCTACATGGTCAAGCCCTCGCCCATTGGCACAGTTACTTTCACGCCCAACTTGAGCGATTCGCTGAATATCCACGTGCCAAACACCTCAGATTCTACCATCAAAACGCCGCCCCACCTGCGCATCCGCCTGAACGAGGAGTTCAGGGCCAGGTTGGAAGGCGCAGATTCTATCAACTTCCTGACAGGCACTGACGTGAAGAATTTTTTCAAGGGATTTTGCCTAAAACCTGTCCTGCAAAGCGGCAACGGGGGCATGTTGAGTTTTTTGATGAGGAACACTTTCTCGGGCATGAGGGTATATTACCATGACAGCAGCAACACTTACGGCGAATATCTTTTTCCAATATTCACCAGCAATGTAGTGACTGCCACCTTCTCGAACGATTACACTGGCTCGGTGGTGGAAGGTTTTTTCCCGGTAAATGGGGTGGCCAACGACAGTTTATTTTTCCTGCAAGCAATGAACGGCATCAATTTGGTATTAGAAGTGCCCTACGTGCAGGGTTTAAAGAACCTCGTCATCAATAAAGCAGAATTGGAATTTTCCATTATCGAGCTTCCCCAGGATGATCCCGCCTATGAACCCATCGATCGTATCCTTGTATCTGAAATTGTAAACGACACAAGCAGGGTAATCATTGAGGACTACCAATCCTCCAGTGGCCTGGCCAACTTTGATGCTGTCTATGGCGGATACCCCACCAGCGACAACAAATACAGAGTGAACATTTCGGCCTATGCACAGGATATGATCCGGGGGTTGGCCTCCAATAAAATGGTGATCACGATCAGTGCCAGGCCCGAAAAAGCCTCCAGGGTAGTGCTGGCAGGCCCAGGTTACCACGACGAGTCCCTGAGGCCAAAAATCAGGCTTACCTTTTCACGTTATTGATTTTTTTATGTGAAAAATGGGGCAAAGTTTTGATTTGATGGTACTTGGGTTTAAATTTCCGACAAGTTTTGCACAAGCGCTATAACCCCAAAACAAATAAGCATGAAAAGGCTTTAATCATCGGTTGAACTTCAAAACCATCGTTAAATATATTTTCTCACTCATTAAACACCCAATTGAATCATGTGTGGAATCGTAGCATACATCGGTCAACAAGAAGCCTACCCCATCATTATCAAAGGCCTGCAAAGGCTCGAATACAGGGGATACGACAGTGCAGGCATTGCCCTCCAAAACGGCACCCTCAACATTTACAAGAAGAAAGGGAAAGTTAAAGAACTCGTTGACTTTGCCAGCGACAAGAACATCACCGGCACCTCTGGCATCGGCCATACCCGCTGGGCCACGCACGGCAAACCCGATGATGTGAATGCCCACCCCCACGTATCGGGCAATGGCCGTTTGACCCTTGTCCATAATGGCATCATTGAAAATTACTCTTTGTTGAAACAAGCCCTGCAAAAACAAGGGCATGTTTTTAATACAGAAACAGATACAGAAGTGCTTGTCCACCTTATAGAAGAGGTACAGAAAAGGGACAACCTGCCCATCGAAGAAGCAGTGCGGGAAGCCCTGACGAATGTGGTTGGCGCTTATGCCATCGTTGTGATGGACAAAGAAGACCCCGACAAACTGGTCGGTGCCAGGAAGGCCAGCCCGCTGGTCATCGGCATCGGTGAAGAAGGTTTTTTCATGGCCTCCGATGGTACGCCCATTGTGGAACACACTAAAAAAGTGATCTACCTCGACGACGAGCAAATAGCCGTGGTGAAACGGAGCGGCGAGTACGAAATCCGCACCATTGACAATGAAATACACACCCCTTTCATCCACGAACTGACCATGGAAATCGAGCGCCTGGAAAAAGGCGGCCACGATTATTTCATGATCAAGGAGATCAACGAGCAGCCTACCACTATCTGCGATGCCATGCGGGGCAGGCTCAATGCCAAGGAAGGCTGGGTTCGCCTCGGCGGCATGGACGATCATTTGGACAGAATAAAATCTGCCGAGCGTATTATCATTCTTGGTTGCGGCACCTCCTGGCACGCTGGGCTGATTGCCGAATACCTGTTTGAGGACCTTGCCCGTATCCCGGTGGAAGTGGAGTACGCATCTGAATTCCGCTACCGCCACCCGGTCATCACTGACAAAGACGTGGTCATTGCCATTTCTCAATCGGGCGAAACAGCCGACACCTACGCTGCATTGGAATTGGCCAAGAAAAATGGCGCATTCCTTTACGGTATTGTCAATGCAGTCGGCTCCTCCATTGCTCGTTTGACCCATGCGGGATCTTACATCCACGCAGGGCCGGAAATTGGGGTTGCATCTACCAAAGCCTTCACTGGCCAGGTGACGCTTTTGACGCTCATGGCACTGCAAATCGGCAGGGAGCGTGGCACCATTTCCGACGAATATTTCCAAACCTTGCTGAACGAACTGGAATCCATTCCGCAAAAAGTGGAAAGAATGCTCGCCAGCAACGACAAAATCAAGTACATAGCAGGCGAAATCAAACATGCCAGCAATGCACTCTACCTTGGCAGGGGTTACAATTTCCCTGTTGCATTGGAAGGAGCCTTGAAGCTGAAAGAGATTTCCTACATCCATGCGGAGGGCTACCCTGCCGCAGAAATGAAACACGGCCCTATCGCCTTGATTGACGAAAACATGCCCGTCATCATTATTGCCACCAACAAGAGCCTGAACGACAAAATCGTTTCCAACATACAGGAAGTGAAGGCCAGGAAAGGCATGGTGCTGGCCATCGTGACGGAGGGCGACGAAGAAATCAGCCAAATTGCAGACTACACCATTGAAATACCAGAAACAGCAGAGCCTTTTACGCCGCTTCTTTCTGTGATTCCTTTGCAGTTGCTGTCATACCACATCGCCGTCATGCGCGGTTGCAATGTGGATCAGCCACGCAACTTGGCCAAGTCAGTCACCGTAGAGTGATATTCAAGTAAAAAGTATAAAGGCAATGTAAAATGAGGGCTACTTTTCAGCCATTTTTTTAAATTAAATATTCCAAACACCTTCCTACTTTTGCCTTTCTACCTTTTACATTTTACTTTTATTTTTAATTTTTCATGGAATACAATTCAAATAAAGAAGAACTCATCATCCCCGAATACGGCAGAAATGTGCAGAACATGATCCGCTACGCCCGTGCAATTCCCAACCGGGAGGAGCGCCAGCATTTCGTGGAACAAGTAGTGGCCCTGATGATGCAGATGCACCCACAAAACCGCAACCTGGAAGACTACCGCGATAAATTGTGGAAACACGTTTTCCGCATTGCTGAATACGATCTGGACGTGTTGCCGCCCAATGGCGAAATCCCTTCGCCAGAGAGCAGGGTAAAAAGGCCGGATCGGGTGCCTTATCCTATAAAGGAATCGAAATATAGGCACTATGGGCACAATGTGCAAAAGCTGATTGACAAAGCCATTTCTATGGAAGAAGGCCCGAAAAAAGACGGTTTCGTCCATGTAATCGGCTCTTACATGAAACTCGCTTATAAAACCTGGAACAGGGAGCATTATGTAAGCGATGACATTATCCTCGACGATTTGGAGGCTTTGTCAAAAGGCAAATTGAAGATGATTGACGATGTGTCGCTCGACAACTTATCCAGGGGCGGCGGTGCCAAAAGGGGCGGAGGCATGATGGGCGGCCGTCCGCAGCAAAGAACCGGCGGCAGGTCTTCTGGCGGCGGGAAGTCCGGCGGGAAGTCGGGCGGCAGGATTAGCCGTGGCAGCGATAGCAGGAACCAGATGCAGCATAGGAGAAGGAAAAAGTAATCTGCATCCGGCCGCTTTTAGCATTAAGTTTTTGTAAAAAATAGAGCATTGTTTTGCATAAACATGCCAAGTGGGGAGGCCCTGCCGACATCAGCGCCTCCCCGCTTTTTTTTTGTTGCTGCAATTTTGTTATCTTTGGCCATCATCACTTGCTGGGCCATTGCGCCTGACCCAATTTGGACGCTTTTTTATCAAAAATCTTGTCCGCAAAACCTCAGCCCACGTTTAACAACAATTAAATTTTATCTTGTGAACACGCTCAACATTTAGGCGTTTTGCTACCTATTAGTTTTACTCTCCAATTGCTGCTCTTCCCAAATTAATTTACACCTGAGACCATTAAACCGAA
The DNA here is from genome assembly GCA_041741095.1 of Saprospiraceae bacterium. Classification (GTDB taxonomy): domain Bacteria; phylum Bacteroidota; class Bacteroidia; order Chitinophagales; family Saprospiraceae; genus UBA6168. The sequence goes on along the minus strand of JBGSKQ010000142.1, from coordinate 79,334 downwards.
TGAAGCATGACATCTACTATAGGCGTTAAGTACGTCCTTTTGTATTTATTGAACATTTTATTGCCAGCCTTGGCCATAGGGCAATTGACGGACACCACCCGTGTAGCCATACACGATCTGGGCAACCTGCTCGAAATGGAAAACGGGCATCTCGGCGTCCGCATACCCAAATCTTCGCTATTCAATCCCAATAGTCCCAACTATGTACCCGCCCCTATCCGTGCCGTGGTGTACAAGGATGGGAGCCTTTCCAGCAATTTTCAAAATTACCTAAGCTCTCCCACTCCAGCGCTCACAATGAGCCATTCCATATTGTACCAAACAAACGACTCCTGTGCCATCGAGATCTCCTATACATTTAATAAGCCTCCCCTCGTCAACGTAAACACTACGTTGGAGCAAGGAGGCCCTGGATACTATACTGTGACTTTCCGCATGAAAAAAGGCGAGAAGGTTTGCTGCGTGATGGAGGAAAGCGACTACGAAGTAGGCTACGATCTGAAAGTATCGGGCGGCCTCAGCCCCGACAAAGCCCGGTACATTGGGCACCACTCTTCCAGCATGGCCAATGGATATGACGTATCAAACAATATTTATGTAAAAAACGACCTGACCGGTTACCACGCCACCGTTGATTTGGCTTTTGATCAAAGAAAAGACTACCCGCTGACGGCCCGGTGGAACCCCTTCGTGGTGAATTCGGGCTGGCATTGGCAACTGTACAACTCCTCCGCACCCGGAACAGCCAATACCTTCGGCGTTTTCGATGGCCACACTTCCCAACTGCTGGGTGCAGAGGCGAGCGGGGTAGGTGTTTTCACAAAACCGGCATCTTTGGAAGATATGCACTCAGCCAGCGATGTCAACGGCAATTGCCATGTTGTTTGGCGGTCGGAAGATGAAATTTGGTACAAAAAAGTGGACTCCACAGGCGCTTGGACTGCAGAAATATTGGTAGCCACAGGCCTTGTCCACCCTTTCATTTATACCTACGGCAGTACGGTGAACATATTGGCTGTCAATCCTTTGGCGGCGGCTGGCCAGCAAATTGTTTTGATGAAAAAAATTGGAACGGGCAGTTTCCAAACCCATACCATTTCGCCCGACGCCACGCTGGATGAACCTTTTGTCTATGGAGCTTCCGACGGAGTTCACGATTTTATCCTATTTGAGGGGGAACACAATATGCAAGAAGGTTTTCAACTCTACAGCGCCGATTACAATACGACCACTTACACCTATGCAGATGTGCTGGCGAGCGGCAGTGCCTTCAGGGCCTCCAACCGGCCCGACATGAAACGCACACCGCAAGGAATTTTGGTGGCCTACACCGAAGGCGTTTCATACCAATCCTACAATTTTATCGCCAATGGGGAAACCACCTTTGCCACAGTTCCCTTTCTCCCTTTTACCGGACAGGCCGTTACTTTCGGCATGAATGTGGATCTGCGCACGGGCGACTTTTTTTGGGTCAACAATTTTGGGGTTTTTAATTATGTGGACATGAACGGCCCAAATGTCGTCAGCACCTATAATACGACCGACATACCAACTTATGTGGAGCACGGGGCATACGAACTGCCCAACCGCCGCTCCATTGCTACCGACCCTGGCGGCGATGCACTGGCTTACCACGAGGGATTTTATTATTTCTTTGATTTTGGTACAAAAACATGGACCTGGCTGTTCAACTCTACCTGGGACGCTATTGAGCCTGCCGTTATTTATTATAATCCAACTGATTCCAAATTTTATATAGTGGGAAAATACCAGGGAGAACTCTCCCGCTTCAGCTTTGTGCAGGGCGGCAACCCTATTTCTGTTGATTCATTTCCCAATACTGAAAGAAAAACAAGCGGCATAAAATCCATTCACAAGCGGGTGGCGCCAACTGGCCATTACTACCCCGATATCCGTTTTGAGTGGTGCATTTTTGCCGGCAAAAAAAGCACCGACTTGCCAGCGGCTGATGTGGTTCAGCCCATTGCCAAAGCCATGAACCGGGTAAGCGGTTTGGCCAACAAACTGAGCGACTATGAAAACGAGCCGCTCATTTTTGATCCGTCTTTTGAAAATGGCAGTCTCTACATGTCCTCCGCCGACTTGCAACTCATCATTCAAAAAGTAAAAACCGATCAATCGTTTTACAACCAAATGGTGGCCATTGACCCTTTGTTCAAAGACGTTTTGGACGCCTGGCAAGACCCCAGCACCACCAAAACCACGGAGCTTTATAATAAAATCATCACCTACTCTACCAACATGAAAGATGCCCTGACCAATGGCGATGGCATCTACAGTTTTTACTACCTATATACCACTGCTGCCAACCTCATGCGCCGCTACACCGACCAAATGTCGGCACTCATGGCGGACACCAAACTGACGACCACCCAACGAAACAATTTGAAAAAAACCGCTGGCTTGTTTGCCCGAATCCTCTGGGACGATGACTTTGTGCCGCTGTTTGTGGAACATGGCCTTTCAATGGGAAATCCCAACCAAGTGCAAGCCTACACGGGCCAGCGTTGGTTTTTTGCCCTCATTTTACAAGAGGACCCAGAATTCAATGCCAGGGCAGCCGAAGTCCCTGTGAAACTGGAAGAAATATTGGCCGTCCAAATTAACGATGATGGCGCAGCCAGGGGCACGCCCCATTATTTGCAGCCAACCATGGATCTGGTAGCATTTACTGGCTTGCAAATGCGAAATGCAGGTGTCGAGGACATTTTTTTGAGCGACCCTTCCCTGGCCCTGTTTTCCGATTTTATACTCCATCTGCTCACGCCGCCATCAGTAAGGTTTAGTGCCGGCACCAAAAGAAAATTGGTGGTATTCGGCGACGGCTCGGAGGAGAGCGCTGCCATTTTTGGCTTAATGGCGACAGGCTTTGCAAGCCTCGATCCTTTTTTGAGCAAAAGGCTAATGCGTGCCTATCGCAATGGCCCGGCCCGTAGTTCGGATTATGGCTTTGTCACGATGGCAGTCAACCACAACCTGTCCGACACGAGCTTTCTGGATATAGGCGCTGCCCATTTTCCGGGTTACCTGTCCAGTTTTCGGGCGGGCGTTGGCACCAATAAAGAAACAAGCACCTGGTTCATCAACGGCGAGTGGTACAAAGACCACCGGAATGACGATAAAGGAACGCTTGGAATTTACGCCCTTGGCGCACCGCTCTCCCTGAATTATGGCAGTTTTTTCCAACCATCCGTCACGGGGGCGCACATGAAGAGTACCCCGGTGCTGCTGTCAGAATTCCCAGAATGGAACAACACCGCCTGGCAGCCCTTCCAACTTCCCGGCAACTTCTCCTGGTACACTTCGCAGCACAATGCTTATTTTGCTTTTAAAAACAGCGGATATTCAAAGGCGACTTTTACCCGTATCGAATCTTGGACGAGGGAGTTGTTTCAGTTTAACCAAACTGATCAAATTCCAATTATTATTGTAAAAGACGGATTCAGCAATTCCGCCACCGATTACGTTTATAATTTCAATTTCGCCGCCAGCGGTCCGGTGCAGACGCCCAATGGCCCTGTCACGCCACCTTCCGCTCTATGGAACGAAAACGGCGGCCCAACGCAAACACCCTCTGCCAGCCCTGTCATTACCCTGGCACCGGGCATGAGGCGCTTTGATTTTACTGGAACTTCCTGGCCAGCGCACCCGGCAGGCGGCATCAATTGGGAGGTTTATCTGCCTTCCGATGTTTCTAACGATGCGACGCTCACCACCTGGGCACATACTTTCACCCCTTCCGTAGAATCCGATGAGTTTTTGGCCACCAACGGCAGTAGTTTCGTAGAGCGCCAAACCATGCTGCGGGTAAAAGGAAAGGAAGGTTTTTTGACCATTATCGTCCCCTATTTCAAAGGCCAGCGCCCAACCGGGCTGAGTGTCACCCAAACTGGAAATACCATTTTTGTGGACGCCGATAATTTTGATTTTGAAACCAACCTAACTTACGCCACTTTTCAAGGTGGCGGAAAAACCATCCTGACCACTTTTGATGACCAATTGTTGTCGTATGCCAATGCCTCCATCGAGGACGGCCCAATGGAGTTGGAAATCCGCACGGATTCCATCATAGCCAGGCTGCACGGGCAAAGCGGGGCCAGAAAAGTGAAACTGCCCAGCAGCGGCTGGACGCTTGCACATCTTTCGCCCAATGCTTCTTACAGCGAAATAACCGAAGAGTGGACGCTCAACCATACTTTCACTGACAGCCTACATAATTCATTTTCAGGCGCTTACACGGAATTTGTTTTTGTAAAATCCATCAAGGTATCGCCAAAGGTTTTTCTGCAAGGCCCATATAATACAGGCAATTCACTCATGTCGGACAACCTCCGCAGTGGCGGCTATCTGCCAACCATAGAGCCATATTCCGGCCTGAATTTCCAGCACCAAAACAGCGGAGGAGGGGAAACGACCTGGGCCGCCGTCCTGTCGAACACGGGCAATGACGCCATCGTGGATTGGGTATTTGTGGAACTGCGGGACAAAAACTCCCCCAGCACCGTTTTGGCCACCCGTGCCGCCCTGTTACAACGTGACGGCGATGTGGTGGACGTGGATGGCATTTCGCCCGTGGATTTTCATTCGATGGCAGCGGATGATTATTATGTGGCGGTGCGGCATAGGAATCATTTGGGGGTCATGACGGCAAATTCTGTTGCATTAAATATGAACAGTACGACCAGTTTGAATTTTACGACTTCGGGCTTGGGGACTTGGGGGGTGAATGCGCAGGGAAGTTTGGGAGGAAATATTTTAGGTTTAGTTGCTGCTGATGTTGATGTATCCGGGCTAATCAATGCAGTAGATCGAAGTATAATTTGGAACAACCGTAATCTAATTTCATATCACATAAGTGATACTAATTTGGATGGAGTTGTAAACGCCATAGACAGAAGTATTGTCTGGAACAATCGGAACAAGATTCAGCAAATTCCATAACAAAAATAACCCTTTAAATATGTTTAAAATTACCACCCTTTTTTTCTTTTTATTCATTTCTTCTCAGGTTTTGAAAGCGCAATTAGTTGCTGAACTTTCTATTGAAAACCAATCTGTTGTTGGCACAGATTTTTTCTTTGATATTTTTTTAACAAGAGATGTCAGCTCAAGTGGCGATATTTACTTAGATAATTCTGATTTTATAATTACTTTTAATAGCTCCAATTTTACAAATCCAGTTTTGACAAAAGAAAGTGAACCATCGCCCCCATTTGGAATTCAAAATGGCTATTGCGATTTTAGCCCAACAAATTTCCCCGACCCAAACAGTTTTGGAGCAATTTTAAATTGCTCCTTCACTTATTTTGGAAATACAAGCACTTCAATATCTGGAGATGAATTAATAATTAATCTAAATGGTGTTATTGTTTCAAATCAAACTGAATTTAATGAGAAAGTCGCAAAAATTGACAATACCACTTCAATACATCGCCTTGGTAGATTTAGATTAAGTGGGATAACTAATCCTAATGGCACAGCAGGATTAAATTGGAAAGTAACTGGTAGCGGATTGATAACAAATGTTACTGCATATACTCAAACCACCACTCCCTGGCCAACTTCTACTATCTCTGTTGTTATTTCAAATCACTCGGACACTCCTTTACCAGTAGATTTATCTTATTTTTATGTAAAATCTAATAAAAAAATAATTGAATTAAACTGGAAAGTAATTCAGGAATTTAATACGAAAGGATATGAAATTCAGCGAACATTAGACTTAACCAATTTTAGAAACATCACCTCCCTCCCCGCCCAAGGCGGCACTTCCCCCCACACCTATTCCTACCTTGATGCCGATGTCCGCCCAAATACCACCTACTACTACCGCCTAAAAATGCTGGACAACGACGGCCAGTTTGAATACTCCCCTGTGCGGTCGGCGAAGATTGAAGACGAATCGCTTATGCGGGTTTTCCCCAATCCTGTGGACAGAGAACTGGGGATTGATATGTTTGCAATAGAAGAAGGGTCGGCCATGCTGAAAATCTGGAACAATGCAGGCATCGAAATGTATATACAGTCATTGGAATTATTGGAAGGAAATAATGTATTTACAATAGAAACAGCCAATTGGGCAGAGGGTGTATATTTCATACAAATAAAAACAGCAGAAGGAACGCGGACGGAGAAATTTTTGAAAACGCAGTAAAAAATAAGGGCACCAGCTTTCGCCAGTGCCCTATTTCCAGTTCGTTACTATTAGAAATTCAGGAGATTTACAGTTTACCGACCATCAGCGACTTGGCCACTGGCCTCCTGCCCGGCACAGTCACCCATACGATGTAGTGGCCTTCGTGGAGGTTGCGGATGTCCATCTGATAGTATTTGCCATAGACTTCGTCCACTTGGAACTGCTGCATCAATACGCCCATATTGTTGTAAATGGAAATATCGGCAGCTTGGCCCAGCACCTCTTCAAAGTTGATTTTCACAAACTCGTTGGCAGGGTTCGGGAAGAGGATAAAGTCCACCAAATCGGCATAATTGACCATTTTCACTGCCGAATAAGCAATCGAGCCATCCAGGCTTACCACTGCAATGCGGTAGTAGTTGTCGCCCTTCATCGGCTCCAGATCGTAGTTTTCGTAGTATTCAAAACTGTGTGTACCTTCTGATTGGTTGACCGCAATAGGTTCGAAATTTTCGCCGTCAGCCGAGCGCTCCACGACGTAGTTTTCCACTTTGTAGCCTTCTTTGTGCGCCCAATGCAACGAAGTATGCTCCTCGTTTTTCACCACATCGAAGTCAAATCCTTGCTCATTGCCCAACAGATATTGGCCTGAGATATAACCTGCATCGCAATGATCGAGGAACTGTCCGGCAATCAAGGAGAAGATGTCGGTATGGCCCGTCCAGTAATCAATATCGCTATCGCTGTGGTCATCGCTGCCCGAATGTTTCGACGTCGGCACATAACCGCCCGGCGTTGAGAAACCAACTTTATAATTGCCCGGGTTCAGGTTGTCAAATTGGAAATGGCCTGAGTTGTCGGTCACCGTCCAGCCTTTGGAGTTGCCAAGGTGGTCTTTCAGGTTGACCCAAATACCGCTCATTCCAGTATCGTTGCCGTCGAAAATACCGTTTTTGTTTTTATCGTGGAAAACCCGTTTCCCGACTTTGCAATGGGAGCCGCCGCCCGTGGTGGTACCAGCGCAGCTACAGCCATCGGCCTGCACGACATCATTGGTCGTGTTGGAATTGCCGTCGTTGCAGGCAGTGCCGGGCGTCGCCGGGTAGGAGGCATTGTTCGGCTGGCAGTCCACGTTGTCGCAAACGCCGTCATTGTCCGCATCGCCGCCGACGTTGGAGGATGCGCCCAACCTAAAGTTGAAATCGCCGTTGGTGCTGCCGCCATAGGAGAACCAGCCGGAAGCGCCATATTGGCTGTCCTGCAGGTTGGCACCATTGCCTATCTGGAAGGATGGGCCGTAGCGTGTAATGTTGTACGAACCGACCGTACCGGAGAAATTGGTGTAGTAGTACCAGCTTGAACCGCCGCTGCTGATGCAAAGATCGTAGTGCGGGCTGCCCGATGGCGCACTGGTTTTTTTGCCGGAGAAAGTCACATTCACGTTCAAGGTAGAAGTACCTTTTTTCACCGTGCCAGTGAGGGTAGCAGTGCCATCGTTGAATTCTTTGAACACCAAGTCCGAGCCAGCGGTGTAGCATTGGCCGGATCCGAAGGTCAGCACGTAGCTGCTGCCACACCACGAACCGCAGTTGTCGTTGGTATTGGTAACGCTGCGTTGTGTGCCGGAAACGCAACCGTTGTTTACAGGCGTGCCTGCGCATCCGCAGCCATCGGCTGTCACGACATCATTGTTGGTATTGGCATTTCCATCGTTGCAGGCAGTGCCGGGCGTAGCGGGATAGGCCGGGTTGTTCGGCTGGCAGTCGTTGGCGTCGCAGGTGCCGTCGTTATCGGCGTCAGCGCATCCGCCACCTGTCACAGTTACCGTTGTATTTTTTTCGCAAATAAGCGTATAGCTGGCCGTATAGTATTTTGCATAAACATAATAAGTGCCAGCCTGCACGGTCACCGTTTTGGAGGCTCCGCAATTGCCGAAACAATTTTCAATCGTTTGCCAGGAAGCGCTGAATATCTGTAAAGAACTGATCGGCGCACCACCCAAGCCCGTCACGATAATGGTGCCAGTGCCAGTTGTGATGGAAATATTGGCACAATCTGAACCGCCGCCTGTGGGCGTACCGGCGCAAGAGCATCCATCGGCCTGCACCACATCATTGTTGGTATTGGCATTGCCGTCGTTGCAGGCAGTACCGGGCGTAGCGGGATAGGCCGGGTTGTTCGGCTGGCAGTCGTTGGCGTCGCAAGTACCGTCGTTGTCGGCGTCAGCGCATCCGCCACCTGTCACAGTTACCGTTGTATTTTTTTCGCAAATCAAGGCATAGCCTGACGTGTAGTATTTTACATAAACATAATAAGAACCGGCTGGCACGTTCACGGTTTTGGTGGCACCGCAGTTGCCGAAGCAGTTCTCTATTGTTTGCCAAGTAGAAGTGAACACTTGCAGCGAACTGATAGGCGCACCTGCCAAACCAGCCACGGTAATAGTGCCGCTGCCAGTGGTGATGGTAATATCAGCGCAATTCGGGGTGCTGCCACCGCCGCCGCAATCAGTTGTCAAACTAATAATATTGGATTCAATGAAAACATCGCAACCTGCACGGCGGGCGCAGCGCAAGTAGCAAGTGTTCGCACTGACCACGCCAGGGCTGAGCGACAGGCCGGTTTGGCCTGGGATCATACTCCAATGTGGGTCAAGCCCGGCAGCAATTTCGGCTGCTGTCGAAGTCGGTGTGCTGCAGGAAGTGGTGCTTTTTAACCAAACAATTTCCAATGCTCCGCTGCCGCCCGTTGGGTTGGCGCAATTGGTTACTGAAGGCGCTGCGGTGTTGCAGGCAATAGAAGCACTGGATAGGCAGTTGGAACCAAAACCTATCGTGCCGCCGCTGGTCACGTTGTCACATATTGTAGGTGGTGGCGAGCAAGGCCCGGTCGAGGTGACAGTGGTTGATTTGGAACAACCCGTGTTTTGCGAGTCATTGACAGACACATTGATATCGAGACCATTTTGCAAAACAATAGGCGGGTTGGTATTGCTGGAAGTAAACTGTCCAGCCGGGAATGGCCCTAATGTGATGGCGGTGCCATAAGCAGTCGGCCCAATCGCAAAGGTGCCCAAATAGGCGTTGTTGAAGCTACCGGACCAAGTGCTGCTTGTATTGGTACCAGTTACTGTAATTGCAAATGTGTAAGTATCGTCGGCATTGGAAGTAGTGCCTTTGCCGTCGCATACTTTCTGCGTGACGTTCAAGTTGAGGTTGCACTGCACCACGGGCGTACCTGCACAGGTACAGCCGTCGGCCTGGATGACATCGTTCGTTGTGTTGGCGTTGCCGTCGTTACAGCTTGTGCCTGGCGTGGCGGGCAGGCTGGCATTGTTGGGTGCGCAGTCCTGGTTGTTGCAAACGCCGTCGTTGTCGCTGTCGCCGCCTTGGCTGGCACAGGGAGATTCGGAGCAACCGAAAATTTTCACTTCGTCAATGTCCCAAACGGCGTAACCATTGGAACCTTGGCGGCAATAGCCCAGCAATTCAAAATTGAAGGTGGTCTGTGAAGTGACGGAAAAGTCTGGGTCATTTGAAAAATCAAATTCTTCCAATGACCAGCTTGATGAGGTTGCAATGTCAATTTGTTTAAAAACCTCATTGCCGTTCACCGTTACCCGGATGCCATATTTGGAAGGCGGGTCGTTGTCGCCGCTTTGTCCGCTGGTCCAGTTGTAGCTGCTGGGTGCGGCTTCATAAAAACTGATCTTGCCGACCTTGGCAGTTTTGCCGCTACTGGGTTTTACAGTGATGGAAAACTTGAAAGCATTGGCGTCGTTGTTGTTCCACGAGCAGTTGTCACGGATGCCGTGGCACATGCTCTTGCCATAAGGGCTGGGCGAACAGGAGTGGTCGCCAGTATTGGAAACGACACTTGCGCTGACGCTACTGAAACCCGAAGGCGTATTGGTGGAAGCCGTGAACTCCGAATAGGAAGATCCGGCACTGCAAGCATTCAGGCTCCAATACGACAACTGATCGCCACAGGCACCTCCGCCGCCGCCACCACAACCGCCAGTGTTGCAGTTATGGTCTTGGTTGGAATTGTAACCACAGGTGTAGTTCTCCAGAAAGCTGCCGGATAGCTTGCGGAAAACAAAATCTTGGTTGTACCAAGTCCAGCAACTCCAGGTGTCGCCTGCCGGGATGGTGGTTTGGTAAGATTCCCAACCCCAATCTTTTTTGTAAACTTTCATATCCTCACAGCCCGTGTTGTGGATGGTAAGGTAAACCGTCGCACTGGCCCCGGTACTGATAAGCATCGCAACTACCAGAATAAGGGCGCTTTTGAATTTGTTCCAATGGCCTGGGGACAGGTTCCATTGGAGCATGGAAGTAATTTTGTTCATAGTTAAAAGTGGTTTAAAAGAACAATGTGGCAGTAACGTGACAACAGGTGTTGCCCAGTTCCGCCGTTATCGAAACTGTAGTAAATGTTGATTTGTAAGAAGTCTGGTTGAGACTATGGGAGGCTAAAAAACAACTTCGGTACTCTGCTGGCACAGGTTGTTGGAACCTGGCGATGCCAATGCAAGAGCATGAAGGAAGTCAATTTTTAACCGTGCTTAAGTGGGTTAGACCATTGAGGCAAAATTTGCCTACGAGATGTTTAATTGCAGGGATATTCGACTGGGAAAAATTTCTGGCAAGACCAAAAGAAGGTTACGGCGGCAAATGTAAAAAACTATGGCCAGTTTCCAATTGAAATGTTCCTAAATTGATTTTTTGAAAATTAACCTATCCTTAACCATTTTATAGTGGTTAAAAAACAACCATGCACGACTTTTGCACTCCTTTTTTGGGTATCAAGCAATTCAGTGGATTTTTAGTAAAAAAATGCTTGTTTAAATAGACAATGGATTGATATTTGAAATGGCACAGGATAATATTCTGATTGTTGTGAAACTTTTTGCCTGATTTGGTACTTTATTCTGTTTCATTGAAAAATCGGTCGCTTGAAAGGCTGTCGAAAAATAGATAAATTCGCAGCATAGGTCTATAAAATTTGGCTACCCGTCTTCCTGCCTCGTTTATTTGCACCTTGTATTTCCGGCTGTTTTTTTCGAATAACATGTATTTGTATGTTCACCCGATTTAATAAATTCCCAATTTTAGTTTTCGTTTTGCTTACCTGGGCCAGCTTCCAGTCCTGTACGCCTTCCATGGCGATGGACGACTGGGAAGACCTGCTCCCACATTCTGGCCAAAGCCTTTTCGACATGGTCAACCGCCAAGAAGTGGTGGAGATGACCATCGTTACCAACCTCGATTCTTTGTTGCAAAACCGCTTTACCGACGATTACAGTGCCGCCACCTTCAGTTTTGAGGATGTTGCCGGAGTCGAGCACACCTATCAGGCAAAGTTGAAGGCAAGGGGCCGGTTCCGCCGCAAGGTCTGCGACTTCCCGCCGTTGAAACTGAAGTTTTCCAAAAAAGACCTAGAAGCCGCCGGCCTGAACGAAATGAACGAGATGAAGCTGGTGACCCACTGCCTCGACGACAAGGCAACTTCCAGAGAATTGATACTGCGGGAATATCTGGCCTACAAAATGTACAACGAACTGACACCCAATAGTTTGCGCACCCAATTGGTAAAAATCACCTACCGTGACGCAAAAGATCCGGGCAACAAAATCAAGCGCTGGGGCTTCCTGATCGAAGATGCCGAAGAATTGACATACCGCTTGGGGGCCAGCGTGTGCGAGTGCATGGGCAAAGAGCCCAACGAGCTCAACACCAGCCACGAGCGCATCGTATCGCTCTTTCAATATATGATCGGCAACACCGACTGGGACATAAAAATGCTCCGCAACGTGGAATTGATCAAGATTGGCGACGATAAGCTCATCCCAGTTCCATACGACTTTGATTTTTCAACCCTCGTGAGCGCCCCTTATGCCAGGCCCAATTCCGATGTTGGCCAAAGAAGCATGGCCGAGCGGGTGTTCATGGGCAGTACGCAGAGCTCGGAGGCCATGTATTCCACCATTAGTTATTTCAAATTGAAACGGGAGAAATTGCTGGGCATCGTCAGGGATTTCCGGCAGTTGGACAGCGCTAGCCGGGATGCCATCATTGCTTACTTGGACAGTTTTTACCTGACCATAGAAAGCCAAGAGGCTTCGCAACAAATGTTTGCCAAAGGTTTTTGAAAAATTGCGGCTGGCATAGTTTTTTAAAGAGTGAAAGCGCATCGAATCCCATCAAACCTCCTATCAAGTCAAACAGGCAGTTTTTTCATACTAATTCAATTTTATCAGGGCGTCCTCCACGGACGCCTTTTTTTTTGCCTTTTTCAAAAAAACCAAAAATTGCCGTCCATTTGAATTGCCGTCCTATTTTTGCCGCAAATCCTTCTGATGAAATTGTTGATAAAAAACGCCACCCTCATTGGCCCAGGTTTTTTGCCCGACGGTAAAAAGGCTGATATTTTCATCGAAAACGGAGTAATCACCAAAATTGGGAAAGTGGAGGCTGTGGCAGGTGCAGAGGTCATTGATATAGCAGGCGTATGCGTTTCACCGGGTTGGCTGGATCTCGGCACGCTGGTCGGCGACCCAGGCTTCGAACACCGGGAAGATTTCAACACCGTGGCAAAAGCGGCAGCGGCGGGCGGTTTTACCGAAATAGCCTGCCTGCCCAATACTTTCCCCGCCATCCATTCCAAATCGGAGGTTTTGTATGTAAAAAACAACTCTAAAGGCAGCCCGGTCAGCTTTTTGCCCATAGGCGCCATCTCCTTGGAATGTAAAGGAAAAGACATCGCCGAAATCTACGACATGCATGCCGCAGGGGCCGTTGCCTTTTCCGATGGCAAAAAACCCGTGCAGGACAGTGGCCTGATGACCAGGGCATTGCAGTATGTGCAACCCTTCGAGGGCGTCATAATTAACCAACCGCTTGAAAAATCCATTGCCCCAAACGGGCAGATGCACGAAGGTATCGTGAGCACTTCCCTTGGGCTTCGTGGCATTCCTGCCCTGGCCGAAGAACTAATGGTGCAAAGGGACATTTACCTCGCAGCATACACTGGGGGCCGCCTGCATTTGCACAATATTTCCGCCGCCAGCACGGTAAAACTGGTTAAAGATGCCAAGGAAAAGGGACTGAAAATAACGGCCTCCGTCGCTGCCATGAACCTCGCCTGCGACGACCACCTGCTCAACGAATTTGACAGCAATTTTAAAGTGATGCCGCCCATCCGGGAGCAATCGGACTTTGAGGTGCTGCGGCAAGGATTAAAGGACGGGGTCATTGACTGCATCACTTCCAACCATACGCCACTGGACGAGGAGGCGAAGAATGTGGAGTTCCCGTTCGCCGATTTTGGGGCCATCGGCCTGGAGACGACTTTTGCACTTTGCAATACCCACCTGCGCAATCTGTTGTCCATCAATGAATTGGTAGAAAAACTGGCCATAGCGCCACGCAAAATCCTGAACCTGCCCATTCCGGAAATCAAGGAAGGTGCCCGGGCCAACCTGACTATTTTTGATCCAAATAAAGAATGGACTTTTTCACAAAAAGATATTTATTCCAAGTCAAAAAATACCCCCTTTATTGGTTGGCATTTTACTGGGAAAGTGGTGGGCATCGTCCATAACAACCAGCATTTCATAGTGAAAAACCCAGTGGCCGAATAATTAATTTGGCAGGCTGAAAAAGTTTGGGCAAATTCACCCGGATATTTTTCAACGTTTAACTCACTTAATTTCAAAACATTATGACAACTTTGGACAATCCTTCCAACCTCCCCAATACATCCACCGTTTCGCCCCGCCCAACGGCCATTCGCTACGGCCTGATTGCGGGCCTGGTGCTGATCATCCTCAGCGTTTTGTACAACATGACCGACATGATTGACTACACGGGGCAAAAAAGCAACGTCGTCCCCAATATTTTAAACTGGGGAACTATCATTGCTGCATTGGTTTTGGCGATTAAGCACCACCGTGACAACGAGCTCGGCGGCTTCATCACTTTCGGCAGGTGCGTGGGGCTGGGCAGCCTTACCAGCCTTGTCATCGGCATCATTTCCGGCATATTTGGCGTATTATATTTTACGGTCATTGACCCTGGCTTGAAGGGTGAAATCCTTTCCCAATTGCAGGAGCAATTTGCCGAAAAGGGCATGGACGACAACGCCATCGAAATGGCCATGAGTTGGACGGAGACGATGTTCAGCCCTATTGGCCTGTTTTTGATGACCACTTTGAGCACCTTGTTTGGCGGTGTAATCTTGTCCTTGATCATTGGGGCCATTATGAAAAAGAACCCACCGCAGATCTAATACCTATTTGGCTTTTTATGCAACAAACTGCTATCAAACACGGTATCATAGCAGGTATCGCAACAGTGCTGTACCTGCTTGTTTTTTATTATTCCAGCCGGGCCTCCATCCTCAATCCATTGGTTTATTGGAGCACCCTGATCATTGCTGGCATCGGCATGGTGGCGGCGGTCAAAAAACGCCGCTCGGACAATGGAGGGAAGATAGCCAGGCAGGAGGCGCTGAAAACCGCCTTCCTGGTCTTCGTCCTCGCCATGTTGATCTTCAACTTGTTTGTCTTTGCGCTGTTCAACTACATTGACCCCGGCCTGGCCGACCTGCAAAAGCAAATGATGGAGGCGGCTGGCCGTGAAACGAAAGACCTGGATTTTCAAATGTCCTTTGGACGGGTGATGTTTGGGTATGCTTTTAGCCTCATTGGGGGCTTTTTTATTTCGTACCTCATTGCATCCATCCTAAAAAAATAAAGTGGAGGCGCTGGATAGTTTTGTTTTGATTTAAGATATAAGATTACATGATTTAAGATTTTTGATTTTGACCACGTAATCCCATATCTAACAAGTCATCTCTATCCGGCCCGCTTTTGCACACTGCTCATGGATATTAGCGTAGTCGTTCCCCTGTTCAACGAAGAAGAAAGCCTGCCGGAGTTGGAGGCCTGGATCCGCAAGGTGATGGAGGCCAATCGTTTTACCTATGAAATCATCATGGTGGACGACGGCAGCAAGGATCGCTCCTGGCAGGTCGTCGAGGGTTTGACCAATAAAAACCCAAACGTGAGGGGCATCAAATTCCGCAGGAATTACGGCAAATCGGCGGCCCTGCACGTTGGGTTCGAGGTAGCGCAAGGTGATGTGGTCATCACGATGGACGCCGATCTACAGGACAGTCCTGACGAAATACCCGGCCTCCGAAAAATGATTGTAGAGGATGGCTACGACCTTGTTTCTGGCTGGAAGCAGAAACGCTATGATCCCATTTCCAAGACCATCCCTTCCAAGTTTTTCAACGGCGTGACCCGTTGGATCAGCAAAATACCGCTACACGACTTCAACTGCGGTCTGAAAGCCTACCGCCACAACGTGGTGAAAAGCATTGAGATTTATGGTGAAATGCACCGCTACACGCCCCTGCTCGCCAAGTGGTCGGGGTTTGGAAAAATAACGGAGAAAGTGGTGGAGCACCGCGCCAGAAAATACGGCACTTCCAAATTTGGCCTCGACCGCTTCATCAACGGCTTCCTCGATCTGCTGTCCATCACTTTCATCGGAAAATTCGGCAAGCGGCCCATGCACTTTTTCGGGCTGCTTGGCACACTGTTTTTCATCGCCGGTTTTTTCGTGCTTGTTTGGCTGAGCTTCGAAAAACTTATCCAAAAAGAATACGGTATCGCCGATAGGCCATTGTTTTATTTTGGGATCCTGATGCTGATTGTGGGTACACAGTTGTTCGTCACAGGTTTCCTCGCAGAGTTGCTCGTGCGCAACTCCTCCACCCGCAACATGTATGTGATTGAAAAACGCACAGGGGAAAGGGATTAAGCAAGCCCTACCAGTTCACTGGTTGTTGGTTCATGCACATACATTTTATCCAAAGCCTGGCTCAGATCCCAAATCAAATCAGCTACATTTTCCACACCGACCGATAGCCGCACCAGGTTGTCATAAATACCGAATTTTAGTTTTTCATCGGGGCTAATGCCAGCGTGAGTCATGGTGGCGGGATGCTGAGCCAATGACTCTGTGCTACCCAGGCTGACAGCCAATTTCACCATTTGCAAGGCATTCATAAAGGCAAACGCTTCCTTTTCCCCGCCTTTTACTTCAAAAGAAACCATTGCGCCGGGCGCAGTGCATTGCCGTTGGTAAACATGCCATGCCTCGCCGTCATCGGGCGTGAGCAGGCCCAGGTAGTGTACCTTTTCAATAGCGGGATGGTTTTGCAACCAAATAGCCACCCGCATGGCGTTTTCCACCTGTTTTTCCATGCGCAGCTTGAGCGTTTCGAGGCTCCGAAGCAGTAACCATCCCGTCCACGGGCCAGCCATGTTGCCTAAAAAAGTGCGTAGCTCTTTAATGCGTCTCATCAATGTGGCAGGGCCGAGGCAGGCCCCGGCAATCACGTCGCTGTGGCCGCCGATGTATTTTGTGGCGGAATAAAGGACGAGGTCAGCGCCCAGCTTGAGCGGGTGTTGCCAAATAGGGCCGAGGTAGGTATTGTCAACTGCCAAAAGCACTTTTTTATCGTCATTTGAAAAATAGTCGGCGACCTCCCGGCACAAGTGTATGTCAATCAAATCGTTGGTGGGATTAGCCGGCGTTTCGATAAAAATCATGGCCAGGCCTGCTGCGTGGCCCGAATCTTTCACCGCCTGTATAATCTCTTGTTTCGATGCATTGGCCATAAAACCAAGCACGTGAATGCCAAATTTGGTGAGTACTTGGTCAATAAAATGGCTTGTGCCCCCGTAAATGGGGTTGCTGTGCAGCAACAAATCCCCCGGCTTTAGAAACTCCAGCATGGCCGTTGAAATAGCAGACATACCGCTCTCGAACACAGCGCAATCTTCTGCCCCGTCCCAAAGGCAGAGGCGGTTTTCCAAGATTTCCAAATCGGGGTTGTTCAGTCGGCTGTAGATGAGGCCGGGATGTTCTTTTTCGCCTTTTTCCCGAAGGCCATAAGCCAATTCAAAAAAGGACTTCCCTTCTTCGGCAGTATGAAAAACAAACGTAGAAGTCTGGAAAATTGGGCATTTGATGGCCCCTTCCGACCATTCGGGCCTATAACCATAAGACATCATCAAACTTTCAGGATGAAGATCACGCTTTTTCATGGCACCTTTTATTTTGGTTGTGCCAAAACTAAAGACACCATGCCCCGTATGCCATGACATTGGTCAGCCTTAAAAAACAATTGCATCAATGGGTATTTTTGCCCAAAATCAAAAAAAGGAATGCCGAACATCAAGCAGATCGTCCTTTTATCCCCTGCCCATCCATTGCGGGGCGGCATAGCGGCCTTCACCGAGCGCTTCGCCCAGGAATTGCAATCGAAGGGCCACGAGGTCAGCATCTATTCCTTTTCCCTACAATATCCCGGCTTTTTGTTTCCTGGTAAAACGCAGTTTTCGAGCGACCCGGCCCCAACGGGCTTGCGCATCAAGACGATTGTCAATTCTATCAATCCGCTGAATTGGCTGAAGGTGGGGTTGGAGCTTCGCCGCTTGCGCCCCGATGTCATCATGCCCCGCTATTGGCTCCCGTTCATGGGGCCTTGCCTGGGCACTATTTTGCGGCTGGCGAAAATGAACGGCCACACGAAAGTGGTGGCCATTGCGGACAATATTTTGCCGCACGAAAAAAGGCCGGGCGACCGCCAGTTTACCCAATATTTCCTGGGGCCGGTGGATGCCTGTATCGTGATGAGCCAGTCTGTGGAAGAAGATTTGCGCCAGTTTTCCAAAACAAAACCAGCCGTCTGCATCCCCCACCCCATTTATGATAACTATGGTGAAAAAGTGGGCCGGGAAGCAGCTCTTGCGCATTTGGGTTTGAATAAAAACCAGCGCTACCTGCTCTTTTTCGGCTTTATCCGTGACTATAAAGGGCTGGATTTATTGCTTGAGGCAATGGCCGATAACCGTATCCGCCAAATGAACTTGAAGCTGATCGTGGCAGGCGAATACTACGGCAACCAGGAGGCTTATGAAAAACAGATACGGGACTTGGGCTTGGAAAATCAATTGGTTTTAAAAACAGACTACATCCCCTCGGAGGAAGTGCGCTATTACTTTGGCGCTGCCGACCTGGTGGTTCAGCCCTACAAATCGGCCACTCAGAGCGGCATCTCGCAGATGGCCTATCATTTTGAAAAACCAATGGTGGTAACGGCAGTGGGTGGCTTGCCCGAAATCGTGCCGCATGGAAAAGCAGGCTATGTCGTGCCGGTAGCGGCGAAGGCCATCGCCGATGCGGTGATTGATTTTTACCAAAACAAAAAAGAAGCGGCTCTGACGGAAGGTGTGAGGGAGGAGAAAAAACGTTTCTCCTGGCAGACGATGGTGGAAGGGCTGGAAAGCCTTTTGACGAAAATCATTTGAAAATCAACCCAGTAGAAAATTTATTTTTACCCCAGCCCTTCGTTCATAGTTCATAGTTCATCATTCTAAACATCATGGCAAACACAAACACTTCCGCCGAAAACAGCACCGCCGTCCGCACGGTCATTATTTCCAGCCTCTTGCTGGCAGGAGCTTTCATCGCCTTGTTTTTTCTGGAAAACAAACTTGCCGGACTGCTCGGCAAATATGCTGACGAAGCCACCATCGGACTAATGTTGCTCATTCTCTGGCTGGTGGTGAGCAGCGGCATCCGCAGCATCAACAGTTTGAGCAAAGGCATAGCGGCCTGGAAACTAATGCTGGCGGGCATTATGATTGCCGGGATCAGCGCCATTCTTTATTCCGCTTTTTTGGTTGTTTTCCCTAAAGTCTCAAAATCGCCTGCATTTACAGAAGTGGCCGGAGCCAGCGGAGGCATGATCCTGCTGCTGATGGGCTTGGCATTTATCATATCCCTGCTCGCCATCATCAATGTGCGAGTGAAAAACAAGATGCTGGGCAATGTGCTGGAGTTCTTGATCATCGGGGGCTGTATTGCGGGCTTCGTTTATTTTGCCAGCAGGTAGATTTATCCTTCCGTTTTCCTGACTTTCCCGTCATTTTGCTTTTATTTGGGTTTTTTCATCATCAAAACCTTCTCACATGCGCAAACTCGCACTGCATTGGCAGATACTCATCGGCATGGCCCTGGGCGTACTATTTGGATTGTTGGCCGTCAACTTAGGCTGGGTGGACTTCGTGGTGGACTGGATAAAACCATTCGGCACCATCTTCATCAACCTGCTGAAACTTATTGCTGTACCGCTCATTGTGGCCTCATTGATCAAGGGCGTTTCCGACTTAAAGGACATTTCCAAACTCTCCAAAATGGGCGGCAGGACACTCGGTATTTACATTTTGACTACCGTTTTCGCCATCAGCCTGGGGCTAATTATCGTCAACATCGTTCGGCCCGGACATTTGGTGAAAGAAGAAACCCGCACAGAGATGATGGAAAAATTTGGCGGAGATGCGGCTACCCGCATTGCGGCAGCAGAAAAACAGAAGGGCCAGGGGCCGCTCCAGTCGCTGGTTGATATAGTGCCGGAAAACATCTTCGGTGCCGCTACCAACAACGGCAACATGCTCCAGGTCATTTTTTTCGTCCTGTTTTTCGGGGTAGGGATGATTTTGATACCCGAAGAACAATCCCGACCCGTCAAGGCATTTTTTGACGGGGTCAATGAGGTAGTGCTGAAATTGATTGACCTGATCATGTTGGCTGCACCGTATGGCGTTTTTGCCCTGCTGGCTTCGCTGGTGGTAGAACTGCCCAGTCCCGATTTGTTTGTGGCACTGTTGGGCTATGCGGCATGTGTGGTGGTTGGACTTTTGATTTTGATAGGATTGTTCTACCCTATACTCGTCAAAGTATTCGCAAAAAGAAGTTTTTCCTTCTTTTTCAAAGGAATTTCGCCAGCACAGTTGCTGGCTTTCAGCACCAGTTCCAGCGCCGCCACCTTGCCCGTCACGATGGAGCGGGCGGAAGAACACCTGGGCGTGGACGAAGAGGTGGCGAGTTTTGTTCTGCCCATCGGCGCTACCATCAATATGGACGGTACGGCGCTGTATCAAGGTGTGGCCGCTGTTTTCATTGCCCAAACTTTCGGGATGGGCCTTGACTTGGGGGCACAGTTGGGCATTATCCTGACGGCGACACTGGCCTCCATCGGTTCGGCGGCAGTGCCGGGGGCGGGCATGGTCATGCTGGTCATCGTGCTGGGCCAGGCAGGCATTCCAGAAACGGGCCTTGCGCTCATTTTTGCCATTGACCGCCCCTTGGACATGCTTCGCACCGTGGCCAATGTGACGAGCGATGCCACTGTTTCTATGATGGTGGCAAAAAGCATTGGGAAGTTGGGTGAGCCGGAAGTAAAGGAATGGGACGATAATTACCCAAAATAATCTGTCTTGTCCAAGCTGCGTAATTTGCAACCCTTAACATCAAAAATTATTACTGCCATGCCATTTATATATGATTTGGAAACTGACATCAGGTACAAACAAGGCCGCAAAAAGGGCATAGAAGAAGGCATTGAGAAAGGCATTGAAAAGGGCATTGAGAAAGGCCAACTTAGAGCCAAAAAAGCTTTTGTTGAAAATCTCTTGGCGCAGGGGAATTTCACGATGGAACAGATACAAAAACTTGCAGGGGTTTCAGCTATGCTGATTGAGGAAATAAAAAACGAAATGGAACAAGCTCAACCAGCCACTAAGCCTCTAAAAGGGCAATCGAAAAATGGGAAGAAGCCATAGGCTGTTTTCCATCAAAAAAAAGCCCTGCCCTACCGCAGGGCTTTTTTTTGCCTACACCTTAAATTCCAGCAAAAATTCCTTTACAGCTTTGTCGAACAAAATCCCATCCTCAAAGTGGAAATAAACCTCCACAGGCAGCACCATCACAGGGAGTTTTTTTTCCAACAGCCATTGACGGTGCATTTCCATGCGCATGGCGTCTTTTTCAGTGGTCAGGATGATTTTTTTGCCGCCAGGCATGGTATTGAACAGCCTTTCTATATCTTCCAAATCTGTGCTGCTGAAGTAGTGGTGATCCTCAAATTCCTTTACCCGGACGGTACCAGCTCTTGATTCCAAGTGGTTCATCAGATAATCCGTACCGGCGATGGCGCACACCAATAACACGGACACATCTTCCTGTAAATCAATACGGTAATTAGGATTAAAAATATAATATGGCGGCAAGTAGCGGTAGCTGGAAAAGAAAATATCCTGAAAGGGGAAAGGTTTGATTTCCGCCACCATCGCCTCCTTTTCTTTTTCCGTCAAATCTGGAGGGCATTTAGAAACAACAATGATGTCGGCACGACGATAGGCACTGCGCCATTCCCGCAACCTACCTGAAGGCAGCAAATAATCACGGGTAAAAGGTCGGCTGTATTCCGTCAGCAAAATATTCAGTCCCGGCTGCACGGAACGGTGCTGGAAAGCATCGTCGAGCAAGATCGCCTGCGTTTGCGGGGCGTGCTGCATGATTTGCGGGATGCCAAGTTCCCTGCTTTCATTGACGGTCACGAAGACATCGGGGAATTTGCGGGCGAACATCAGCGGCTCGTCGCCCACATCGTCAGCCGTATTGAAAGGCCGCACGATTTGATAGCCCTGCGTTTTTCGCCTATAACCCCGGCTGAGGGTGGCCACGTTAAGAAAGGGCTGTAGCAGTCGGATGAGGTACTCGATATGGGGAGTTTTGCCAGCGCCGCCTACGGAAAGGTTGCCAACGGAAATCACAGGCAAATTGAACTTTACGCTGATGAGCAGTTTCCTTCTGTAAAAAAAATCACGGATGCTCACGCCCAACCCATAAAGCAGGGAGAACGGCAGCAGCAACAGGCGTATGAGCGGATCTTGGAACACTAAATAATTGGTTTCACGCAGTTTACGGAAAGGATAGCAATTTTGTTTTTACCAAAATAAACGAAGTGGCGACCTCCTCCATGAACACGGGCAAAAGTAACGAATCTCCGAATGTGTGGAAAACGATAACTTCGCAGCCGCCCAACACACTACCACTAGGTTTTTTATGATGCGGTATTTTTTCCGAACAATTCTCCTTTTCCTTGTCACCCAACCTTTGTTGCTGTTGGGCCAGTCGTTGGGCGACGACTCCAGCTACCCACCTTCGCCCGGCACCAGCACTGCCAATCCAATGGATTACGCCGTTGTCGAAAACATTTATATCACAGGCAACAAACGCACTAAACCCGACATCATCCTGAGGGAGCTTGATTTTGGAAAAAATGACACCATACTTCTTTCTGCACTCAC
Organism: Saprospiraceae bacterium; assembly: GCA_041741095.1. Lineage (GTDB taxonomy): Bacteria > Bacteroidota > Bacteroidia > Chitinophagales > Saprospiraceae > UBA6168. The sequence goes on along the minus strand of JBGSKQ010000142.1, from coordinate 56,940 downwards.
CAACCGCCTGTTGATCAACCAGTACAACCTGATGAACACCGGCCTTTTTACCAATGCCGAAATCACTTTCAAGGAATGGGAAGGCAGTTCAAACAGGGTTGGCTTGCAGATTTCCGTGCGGGAAAGCTGGTATATTTATCCTTTTCCCATCGTGGAAATTGCTGACCGGAACTTCAACGTCTGGTGGGAAACTTATGAACACTCGCTCAAGCGGCTCAACCTCGGAATGCGGTTTTACCATACCAATTTCACTGGCAGGAAGGATTGGTTAAAAGCAGTGGTACAATTTGGTTTTACCAAAAAATTCGAGCTGATCTATACCCTGCCCTATTTCAACAAAAGCGGCACTGTCGGATTGAACATCAATGCTTTATATACTCGTGAAAAGGAAATAGGCTACACCACGCTCTACAACAAACTGCTATTTCAACGGGACGGCAACAACATCCTCCTGCAGCGGCTGCGGCTGGGGGCGGGGCTTCTTTATCGGCAAGGGCTGGATACCTACCACCAATTGGATGTCACCTTTCACAACAACCACATTTACGAAAGCGTACAAAAAGAACTCAACCCCGATTTTTTCCTGAACGGCCTGCGACAGCAATTCCTTTCCTTGTCCTACAAGTTTTCCCTCGACAAACGGGACATCAAGCCATATCCCGTTAACGGCTATTTTATTTCAAGCTCCTTGAGCGAAAAAGGCTTTGGCCTGTCGAAAGGCATCCATGCCATTGACCTTAGCGCCACCTACATACAATATGTGCCCTTGGCAAAACGCTGGAATTATGTCTCAATTTTAAAGGGCAAAACGGGCTTGCTGCGTGAAAAACAGCCTTACTACAATAGTTCGGCCCTGGGCTACGAACCCGACTACCTGCGGGGCTACGAGTTTTATGTGATTGACGGGCTGGACTATGTTTACCAAAAAAGCAGCCTGCGCTACGAGCTTTTCAACAGCAGCATCAACTGGGGCCGCTTGATGATTTTTGATGGCCTGCGCATCATGCCGCTCAAGTTTTATGTGGTGTTGCACAATGAACTGGGCTACGTGAACAACCCTTTTTACAAAACGGGCAACCCCCTCAGCAACGACCTCCTTTGGGGCACGGGCATCGGGCTGGACGTGGTCATTTACTATAACAAGGTTTTTAACTTTGAAATAAGCCGCAACCATTTGGGCGAAATCGGTTTTTTCCTACATTGGGCGTTTAGCTTTTGATAGTTGAATGGTTAAATGGTTTCTTGTCAAATGACCATCCAACCATATAGCCATTTAGCCATCCAACCCTAAAACCATCCAACCATTTAGCCATCCAACATGCAAGTAGTTGTTTTCAGTCAATACCTTAAAGACGGCGACCTGCCGCACGTACAGCATCTTTTTGACGTATTGCACGAATTTGGGATAGCCGCCTACGTCAACAAATCCTATCTGGAAAGCATCCGGGGCGTAGTAGATTTTAAAACGAATGTGGGCGAATTTGAGGGCTACATGGACTTCAAAGTGCGGAAGTTTGACTTCGTGATCACACTCGGCGGCGACGGCACCATACTGGCGGCAGCGACTTTTGTGAGGGATACGGGTGTGCCCATTCTCGGCATCAACCTGGGAAGATTAGGTTTTTTGGCGACCGTCAATAAAAACTTTATACATGGAGCCATTGAACTTTTGGTAAAAGATAACTACTCCGTGGAGAGCCGGAGTACCCTTTCCCTGGAATCAAACCCCAATATTTTTGGTGAAATATCATTTGCGCTCAACGATTTTACCATCCTGAAACGGGACACCTCCTCCATGATCACCATCAACACTTTTGTGAATGGTGCTTACCTGAACACCTATTGGGCTGATGGCCTCATCCTTTCCACACCAACCGGGTCAACGGGATACTCGCTAAGCTGCGGCGGCCCCATCGTCTTTCCGGATTCCACCAATTTCGTGCTCACGCCCGTCGCACCGCACAACCTCAACGTGCGCCCACTCATCATTGACGACGCCTCCGTCATTGCTTTTGAGGTGGAAGGCCGGGCCGAAAACTTCCTTTGTACCCTGGATTCCCGCTTTGAAGTGATCACCTCCGATTACCAATTGGCCGTGCGCCGGGGCGATTTTTCCATCAACATGGTCCACCTGAAAGACGTGGGATTTTTGGATGCCATCCGGAATAAACTGACATGGGGGACGGATCAGCGGAACCATTGATGTTGTGTTTTTGTGTTTGGGTGTTTATGTGTTTTCTGGAGCAGAACAAACACACAAGCACCCAAACACAAAAACACACAACTATTTCGCAAACCTCACCGTCGTACTTTCCTGAATCCAACAGCCCACGTAATAAGATGAGCCTTCTTTAATGCCACGCTGGAAACCATCCTCCAGGCTCGGCATATATTGTTGGTATTGCCCAATCAACTTATTCGCCTGACCGGACACGCTTTGGTCAATGGACTTGGCATATTGCCACTTGTCAATGGCCGGCCAAGTGACCACCTGGCTGTCCCAACCACGGCCGGGGCCGCAAAGTGGGCCGCTGGAGGCGTACATCGTACCGATGAGCATGTACGGCTCGCCCCAATTGGAGCGCAGCTTGGCTGCCTGCAAGGCATATTGGCGGGCACGGGAGTAGTTTTTCAAATAAGCATAATAAATCTTGGCGATGACGAGCGTGATCTGCGCCTTTTGGCTGGCATCGGAGATGTTGGGAAGCAGCTCTTCGTAGCAATTGGCAGCTTGGCGGTATTTGCCATCCCGCAAAAGTGTATTGCATTTCTGAACTGGGTTGTCTTCTACAACAACATTACATTTTTCATTATAGGCTGCTTCCAAAGCATTAAAAGCCGGATCAGTATCTGCGCATTTCCCCCATTTCAGACGGCTATAAACATTGGTTACCGCTTCACAATCGGCAGAGGCCACGTCGAAGCCTTCGTAATATTTAGTTTTATAATAAGCGCAGTCGTAAAAGTCTTCCACGGCTTCGAGCGCTTCCAAACGGGCAGGGGCGTACTCGGCGATGATGATCCAGTTTTCACAGTCCTTGCCCTGGCAGTTGGCCTGGCCTTTTTTAATAGCATTCCGGATAATCTGTTCGTATTTTTTGGCCTCTTCAACGGGTATTTTTTCTTCCAGGGTCAAATCCACCAACAGCGCCGTGAAGGGGTTGAGGATAAAAAAACGGGGTTCGCCGCCATCTTTTTCGATGGAAGTTTTGAAAAGCTGGTATTGCTCTTCTTTTGAAATGAGGTTCGGATATTTGAAAAAGTAATCGAATGCTTTTAGCCCCGTCACATAGCCGCTGTCGGGGTAGCATTTTTCCATACCATCGTAGAGCTGGAAGATCTTGGTGGTATATTCTTGTTTTTTGGTGCTGTCTTCCGCCATGAAATGCTCGTAAAATTTTACGCCATCGGTAAACACCGTGCTGCGCTTGCCATCGGCGGCGGGCGCTTCCTTATAGACCTTTTGCCAAAGATCATAAGCGTCTTTCCAGTTGCTGGTTTTTAAAAAATCACGGTACAGCACGAAATTTTCCAGCGCCTGATCGGGGTTGGGCGCATCGTCGAAGGTAGGGCAGACGCTTTTAATTTTTTCCGTTGTGGGAGTAGGTTTGGGTTTCGTCTCGGTGGTTGGCCCGGTGGCCTTTGGCGTGCAGCCAATCATAAAAGCCAGAGCGAGGGCGGGAAGAAAAAATCTTTTCATCATAGTTTTTCTATTTTGTAAAAACGGTTGAAGGTGAATGCTTGCTTTTGATTCCAGCAAAGATGGGGTATAGATGTTAAATAAGGTAAAAAGGGTTTAGGTTCATTGGCAAAATTTCAAACAAAAAAGCCCCGCTTGATTTCAAACGGGGCTTTTTTGCGCATTTCAAAAATGGCAAATCATTTAAACCTCACTTTCACGGATTCGCCGATCCAACAGGGCACGGTCATGGACTGGCCTTCGCTGACCTTGCGCATGAATGCTTCCTCTTTGCTGGGCAAAAAGTCGTTGTAACGGCCTATTTTGCTGTTGGCTTCACCCGCCACCGAACTGTCAATGGACTTGGCATAAGCATATTTGTCAATGGCTGCAATAACGGCCAACTGTGCCTCGAAAGCATCGCTGCCGCAAGAGCTGCTGGTGCTGGCGTACATGTCACCAATGAGCATGTAAGGCTGGCCCCAGCCCGGCTTGTATTTGGCGGCGGTGCGGGCATCGTCACGGGCAGCCGAGTAGCGGTTCAACTGGCGGAACTCAATGGACGCCATGTAGAAATAGTAGTTCGCCAATTTTTCGGCGTCGTTGCCGCCGGCTTTTTCCTTGGCAATACCGGCTTCAAATTTTGACAAAGCCTCGTTGTATTTGCCTTCCTTGTACAGGGAGATACCATGGTCGCCTGGGTTTTCGGCATAGTACCCAGCCAATTTTTCGGCATTTTCAGCCTCCACCACTTTTTCGTAGCGCACTTTCATTTCCAGCACGAGCGGGTCGTCTTCCGGGCAACCCTGCTGAACCAAGCGGTTGTAGAAATACTTCAGGTTCTCGGTATTGTCTGGGTCCTTCCTGAAATCCGGCTCAAATTTGCTTTTGAAGTAGGCGCAGTCGAAAATCTCGTTTTCGATTTGGGCGAATGTGCCGTTCATGGCATCTTTTGCCTGCTGGTAGTATGCAGAATATTCCTTGTTGTTAGCAATATTGTAATCTGCTATTTCATTCAACTTGATATAGGCATTGCGGGCTTCCTCTGCTTCCATCAGCTTGTTTTGGAACTGATAAACAGCAATAGAGGCATAGGGCTGGAAGACCACATAGCTTGTCTTGTTGCCGCCTGCTTCCATGGCTTCCTTGGCCGCTTTCAGGTTTTCGGAATAAGGCGAGTTCAGGGTATAGAACATTTCGTAGGTTTTCACACCCAGGGTAAGCGCCTTTTCATTTGGGTAGCATTGGATCTGCTGATCAAACAGTTTGATCACCATATCGGCGTACTCCTTCTTTTTGGCCTCGTCCTTTTCGTTTTTAAACTTGTGGATGTAGATTTTGCGGCCATCTACGAAGTGCGCCGAACGCTGGCCATCGGCAGCGGGGGCACCTTTATAAGCTTTTTCCCAATAGGGAAAGGCATTGTCATATTCCTCTGTTTTGATGAACTGGCGGTATAGCACGTGGGCTTCTTCCAGGGCATCTTTTTGAGGCGAATTGTTCCAAGTTTCGCACTGGTTGTAGGCAGGGGCGGCGAAGGCCACTGACAGTGTGGCGAACAAGGAAATCTTCAGTAGTTTTTTCATGATCAACCAATTTTTTTATCGGGGCCAAATCTGAGGATGGAGAAAGAAAAAGTGCAATACTAAACTTCAGCTTTCTGCCAGAAACCCTTGAATGGCCACATTATCCAAATTTTCGTTTATAAAACCAAGAGTTATCATTTAGAGTGAAGCCGAGGGCTATTTTCACAAAATTCTCTTTGATGTCGTCGGGCGTGGTGTACTTGCCAAACTCGAAGGAAAGGTTGACAAAAGAGGTCTGCTGGCGTGGCAAAACGAGCGGCAGCCCAAAGCCCAAAGTGAGCGCATATTGGTTCAATTCTTCGAGGCGTGGATCGTTGCGGTAGTAAAAACCAGCCCTGTAGCGGATGCGGTTCAGGTACTTGTTGTAAGAGGAATAATCGGGGATATACTCGGCGCCCACAGCGAAGCGGTGGCTGTCAAACAGCGTTTCCGGCTTGGCTTCGTTTTCGTAGCCGCTCCAGCCCGCAAAGCCGTACTCGGCCCCGATCCTATACTTGGCCATTTTTTGGTAAACAACACCAAGGGTAAATTCGGCTGGCAGCTTGCCGTTTTCCTTGAAGTCAACTTGACTGAACAGCGTGTCAATCTCGTTGGGGTTGTACCAATAGTTTTCGCCCAGGCGGTATTTGGTGCTTTTTACCGAAAAATCGGTGGCGCTATTGCCGTAGGCACCAAAAATAAGGCTCCTGCCAGTGTAGTATTCTTCCTCCGTTTTTTTGTCCAAATCGAGTTTATATTGCACACCAGCATTCCAAATAAACCCTCTAATGTTCAAATCGTCTAAATAGCGGTCGGCATATCCACCTACCAAGTTGCCGATATTGACCAAACGTTCGCTTTCCAGGCTGCCAAAAAAGTAGCCCAGGTTCAGGCCGAAGGAAAAGTCCTTGCGGCGGGCACCAATGCCTACTATCATTTTATTGGTGCCTCCGGTGCCTTGAAAGCTGTTGGTGACCGTGTCCACCTCTGGATCCACTACGAGGGTTTCAATATCGTAGCCAATGGTAGTAGCCGGGAGGAGCGCAAGGTTCATGGCCCAGAAAACTTCCCTTTTCTTTTTGGACAAAGCATCGTTCAATGGGTTCCGCAGCGGGAAGGCCAGTGCCAGGTGGCTGAGGTTCCCAGACCAAACGCTCGTTTTTTGGTTGTCGGATTTTAGGTTGGAATGGATGCCATACAGGCCAGCTTCGAATACCGTGGTGTTGAGCGTACCATAAGCTGCTGGGTTGAGCAGGTTCAAGTGGAGCGGATCGGCATAGGCAGCGCTTAGCCCACCAAACCCTACCGAAGAAAGGGAATGGTCAATGGGCTTTCCAAGGCCAATCCGGGAATAAGGGGAATTGTCCTTGGGCTGTGCGGCCAAGGTGAGTGTAAAAAACATCAAGACGAAAGTCTTCCAAACGCCTCTAAATACCTTCTGAAAGTTTAGCATTATGTTGCAAAATTTGATTCAGCCCAATGAGGACCAAATTTGGGTGCGCAAATATCTTGGTTTTCATGTTTCTGACAAAAAAATCAGCGTCGCCGCCTGTCAAAACCAGCTTTAAATCTTTGTAATGCCTGCCCATCAAGTGTGTAAATCCTTCTATTTCCAGCAAAGCGCCCAGTTCGCCGCCATTTCTGATGGCATTTTCTGTTGAATCTCCCAAAGCATTTTCAAAAAGCCCGTGATTTTCACTTTGATGTTTGACCAAAGGGAGCCTTGCCGTGAAATGGTGCATGGCCTTCAGGCGCATTTCCACGCCGGGTGAAATATTGCCGCCACGGAAAACGCCACTGCTGTCAAGTACATCCATCGTGATGCAGGTGCCAGCGTCAACGACCAGGCAATTTTCACCAGGAAAAAGAAAATGGGCCCCCGCTGCCGCAGCTATCCGGTCTTTACCGAGCGTGTGCGGCGTTTTATAATGGATGTTGATGGGCAAAGGTGTCGCCGTGGACAAGTGCAGGCAGTAGAAAATGTCTTTTAAAAAACCGTCCACTTCCACAGGCACATTCGCCACGCTGGAAAAGATGACCTTTTTGACATTTTGGTTGTACGCCAAAGATTGTATCCGATCCAAATCCAAGGTATCCCAAACCTCTTTGTGTACCAGTTCACTGCCCTCGAACAAGGCAATTTTTGTGCGGGTATTGCCAACATCTATGGCGAGATTTTTTTCCATCATGTTTTAAAAAAGCCTGCAAACTTCCGCCTTTCGGACACCCTTCTTTTTGTATGGGGAATAATTTTTTGTTAAAAACCAAAACAAACCCCCATTTGACTTTAGGGTCAAATGAGGATCCGAGTTTTTTAGGGTGATCTATTCCTTTACCAACTTCATCGTTGCGGTTGTTTCACCATTTGAAACCACTACAAAATAAAAACCAGCGGATACTCCGTTCAAGTCAATGGGAAGTTTGCCAGACTTGGCATTTTCCATGTTTGAGCTGGCCACTGCCTGGCCAAGGCGGTTGTATAAATGCACTTCCAGGTCTGCCGATGTTTGAAAATGATAATTTAAAAAAGCCACATCGCCGGCAGGATTTGGGCTGATGGCAAATAACGGGGCAAGGGCTTCTTCCGTGCCGTTCGGTTCGGCCTCATATTCCAAAATCCAATTAAAACCTGGTGCGTCGGTATCCTCGCTGTCCCATTCAATAAAATAGGTAGTGTTGCCGGTGACGGCCAATTCTTCCACCAATGATTGGGTGCCGCAGGTGTCATCGTTATTGGCCACCAGTACCAGCGATTCTATGCCGCAATCGCCCGTATAAATCCACAGTCGTGTATCTTCGTCGGTTTGCCCACAGGTAAATACATTCATTTTACCATCAAACTCTGGGGTAAATGAATACCATTCAGATTGGGCATAATTAGTCGTGGAAGCGCCGGTGTGGTTGATGTTCGGGCCTGCAACAGCAGCATCGCCATTGATTTGATCAATAGTATGTGTGCCTGGAGCAACGGGGATGGCCGTTTCACAAAAATCACCTTCAGCGGGCGCATCGGTAGCGAAAGATATGCTAAAAGTAAAAGGCACATCACTTTCCCAAACATTATCAAACATAATAAGGTAGGTTTCCCCGCCAGTCACCAAAACTTCCCGATAGGAGGCGTAAGAATTCGTACCTGCTGGTTCTGTCAGGCAGCGGTCGTCATTGACACCTTCGATGGTCAGGTTGTCGCAACCACCTGAAAAAACCCAGAGCCTGGTATCGCCTCCGCCTTCGCAGCTTGCCACTGTTAAAATGCCATCAGATGGGGCTGTCCAGGAATACCATTCGCCCGCATTGCCGGCCCCAGAAGTTTGAACGGTAAAGCCCGCTCCAAAGCAAGTGATGCCATCAATAGAATAAGTGCCCTCAACAACAGGCGTGGCCGTGTGGCAGTATTGCCCAGTTTCTGCCGCAGGTATTTCGCTAAAGGCCACATCGTCCACATAGTAAGCGTCATTTTCACCCCTTGTCCAAAAATTGACGGCTCCCAATTGGTTGGTTCCATTTGTGGCATCCGCCTGCCAACTGAAAGGCCAGGAATGGACGAATTTACCATTGATAAAAAGGTAAATCCTGTCATTGTCAACGTCAATGATGTGGCGGACTTTAAAAAATGCATCAAGTGGGAAAGTAAAAACATCCAAGCCTGCGGTGCCTGCATTCACCTGTCCCGTGCCGTCGTCGTTAAAGTTGATTTCAAAAGCCCATTCTGTAGCAGGTATTTCAAAATGCTGGATATTGTAATAGGCTCCTGAACCAGTCGGCACGTACATCCTCCATTCCAAAAAGAAGGCCCCGCTGGTTCTGTTGCCAAGCAGCAGCAACACATCCTGTGGGCCGCCCCCCGATTGGCCTTGCAGGTACAGGGCATTGTTGCCAAGGTCGTCTGTAAGAATGCCGTCTTCCGGACCTCCTTCCGTACCGGTCCAGGTAGTCCAATGCGTAGCCTGTGGGCCAAGTGCCCCGGCAGTGTAGCTATCAAAATTATCTTGAACAATAGCCAAGGGGCTGTCGCAGCTTGGTTGTGAAATGGCTGATGGTGTGTTTAACACAAAGAAAGCAAGGAATAGAATTGAAGCAGAAAAGTAAATTTTTACCATAGCAAATAGTTTATGCTCCTCATTCCCCAGCAAAAAGATGTGGGGAATGGTGGCGGTGAGAAAATAGTTTTGTTTTTGCTAAAAAAGCCCTTATTCCAATTCGTTCAACTCCTGCTCTGTTTTTGGCTGGGCTTTGTATTTTTTACCCAATAAATTGATTTGATCCCTAATGTCCTGCTGGGATTTGTAGGGAAAAACGATACCCACTCTTTGCAGGTTGCCGACTTTGCGGATTTCAGGGGAGTAGCCATCACGGGTCAAGGCTTGGGCAAATTTGGTGGCGTTGCTCTGTACCCCAAAACTATGTATGACGATGTAAACACTCTGGCTATTGTTGGCGGAAGGAGGCTCGGTAGTCTTGGTTTGTGGCGTTTCGCTGGTTGTCGCCGGCGTTTTGGTGGATGGCGTTTCCGCTGGGGCGGCAGGTATGGCAGTATTTGATTCCGGCTCCGTGCTTTCGGCAATTGGCGCATCCTCTTCCACTTTAGGCTTCACATTGAGGCGTTCTTTGTCAACAGGCAGGTTGGCGGCGGATGGGTTTTCACCAGAGAAAATAAGATATATACTAGCGGCCAATACCACTGCCGACAACAATACGAGCCAAGGCATAAGGTTTTGGGACCATGCAAATGCACTTGCCTTTTTTTCTTCTGCCAGAGGGGGGGGCGGGGGCGGGGCAGCCTTTCCTTGAGCGGGTTTTGTAACAGCAGCGACTGGTGAGGCTTCGCTTGCTGGTGTCTCTACTCTCCTTTCCCTGGTGACTGGGCTAAATTGAATGGTAGGCAAGCCAAATGTGGTAGCGTTGAAATTGGTGCCTTCCGGCATGAAGCGGATTTTTTGCTCATAATCTTTGTACAAACGGCCCACTTGCGGTATTTCGACAATTTCCCGGCGCTCCAGGGCCTGTTTTACATTGTCCACAAAGCGGCTGACGGCCTCTCCTGCCTCTTGAAAAGTGATCACGTTTGACTGTTGCAGGTGGTGGACCAGCATACCGTCGTTGATGACCAGGTTGGGGTTAAAGTCCAGTTTTTTCGAGGGGGGCAGCACCACGCCCTGCACATAGTCCACTGTGGCGTGTTCTGGCGTAGAAGTGAAACCGCCCAAACCAGGTACTATGACGGATGGATTTTCAAAAAGGAGTTCCTTGATAGCTTTGCCTACGTCTAAGTTCATGTTGTTTGTTTGTGGTTGAGGGTTAGCAGTAGATTTTTGTATGTCCCTGCCCAATTATTCCCAAAGGTAGAAACATTGCACAAAGATGGAAAATACCTAATTTTCCCGTGCCGTTTGCGGGGGCGGACAAATTTAGGCAAAAAACCATCTCATTATAATCTATTGTAAACCAGTATTTTACTATGAATAAATCGCTGCTGTTGCCCTTTTTTTTATTGCTGGCTTTGCAGGCAGTTTCACAGCGGGACTTCTACAATAAGTTCACTTTTACGAAAGCGGATACCCTGCGGGGAAAACTGACGCCCGAAAGGGCCTGCTACGATGTCACCTTTTATGACCTGCACCTGGCCCTGGACATTGACAAAAAATTCATCAAGGGTTTTGTGGAAATCGAGTTCGACGTGGCGGAGGATTTTACTCTGATGCAAATTGACCTGTATGAAAACATGAGCATCAGCGAAATTACCTTCTACAATCGATCGCTCACCTATCAGCGCATCCATAATGCCGTGATGGTTTATTTGCCGGAAAAACTCGAAAAGGGCGAACACCATTCCATCGTCGTCCGATACGAGGGCTTTCCGACCGTCGCCACGAACGCCCCTTGGGACGGCGGCTTTGTTTGGTCGCAAGACAAAAACAACAACCCCTGGGTGGCCGTGGCCTGCGAAGGCGACGGTGCCAGCCTTTGGTGGCCCTGCAAAGACCACCTTTCCGACGAACCGGACAGTATGTTTATCCATGTAGCCGTGCCAACTGGGCTGGTGGCCGTCTCCAACGGCAATCTTTGGAAGGCCCGGCGGGTGGGCAACGGCTATACCGAGTTCCACTGGTTCGTCTCCTACCCCATCAATAATTACAACGTATCCATCAACGTGGCCAAATACGCCCATTTCTCAGATACCTACCACTCACAGGATGGCGACTCGTTGGAGCTGGACTATTATGTGCTCGACTACAACCTGGACAAGGCTAAAAAGCACTTCCAACAGGTGAAGCCCATGCTTGCCTGTTATGAAAAATATTTTGGAAAATACCCATTTTGGAACGACGGTTATGCCTTGGTGGAAACGCCCTACCTGGGCATGGAACACCAGAGCGCCATTGCCTACGGCAACAACTACAACCGTGGCTACCTCGGCGGCATGATCCCCCGTGACATGGAGTTCGACTACCTCATTATTCACGAGAGCGGGCACGAGTATTTTGGAAATGCCATCAGTACAAAAGACCACTGCGACATGTGGATCCACGAATCCTTTACCACTTACATGGAGGCGCTGTATGTGGAATGTATGATGGGCTACCCCGATGCCGTGCGCTACCTGGAAAGCCAGCGGCCATTCATCAGGAATTCCGAACCTATCGTGGGGCCAAAGGATGTGAATTTTAAAGATTGGAATGGCAGCGACCACTATTTCAAAGGCTCCTGGATACTCCACACCCTGCGCAATACCATTGACGACGACGAGAAATTCTTCGGCCTGCTGCGTGGTTTTTATGATAAATACAAGTACAAAAACTGCACGACGGAAGATTTTATCGGCTTCACCAACAGCTATTTGGAGAAGGACTATAGCAGTTTTTTTGAACAATACCTCTACTACGCCAATATCCCCCGCATAGAAATTGGGCTTGAACAAATGGGCAACGACCTAAAAGTCATTTACAAGTGGGAAGCCGAAGTACCCAGCTTCAATATGCCCATCAAAGTGGGCAAAAAGGATAGCTATTCCACCATTTATCCTACTACTGACGGCGTACAGGAGACCATCATCCCCCACCTGTCCAAAACGGATTTCCAGGTGGCTACGGAGTTATTTTATGTAAAAAAGAAAGGACTGTGACGGGCCAATGGTCAAAAGTTGACAAGTAATGGCTGGCCGCCCTCTAGTAGTTTTTGTTGGCCTTTCCAAACGATTTTCCCATTCAGCCCTTTTGGCAGGGCAATATTTGCCTTCAAGCTGTTCCCATTCCGTTCAAACCGAACGGAAATCTCCCCCAGCGGGTGAGGCATTTTGCCTTCGGCAAAGGTCAGGTCGCCCAAAAATGGCTCTATGATGACCGATCCGAAACCCGGCGATCCGGGCACGATTCCCAATACACAGGAAAGGAACTCATAGTTGGGGCTGGCGCTCCATGCGTGGCAGTCGCTGCGGGTAGGTTCGGGGTTTTCGGCAAAAGTGGTCAGGCCTACAGCCAGCATGTCTTGCCAATCGTCCAGTTCGGCCAGGTAGGCATCGCCGAGGCCCGTTTTTTTCAAAGCCTCGAACAAGTAAAAACGGAAGTAAAACGTGGTTTGCGTGACGGTGCTATCCGCCATTATTTTTTTGAGCAAACTGGCTTGTTGGGCTTCCGGCAGTGTGTTGGTCAGCACGGCGAGGATGTTGGCATGTTGGCTGAAAGTGGCCTTGTCAGGCGTATCGGCGAGCAGCCCACGGCCAGCGTCCCAGCAAAGGCGGTAGGTGGCTTCGTTGAGTTTTTGGGCCAATTGGCGGTAATGTTCGGCCTTTGTTTTTTCACCAAAAAAATCAAACAACTGACTGGCCTGCTGCAGGGTGTAGGAAAATTGCAGTGCCAGGATGGAAGAGCCGCCGTTGCGCACGCCGGGCGGCACGCCACCGACCCGCTCCTCGTTGCTCCAGGGCCAGGCCCAATCCACAAAATTCCACCACTGCACCGGGCCGAGCATTCCATTCTCGGCCAAACGCTCTTCGTGCCAAGCCAGTACATCCTCCATTCCCCGCTGGAATTTTTTTACAAAAGCATCGTCCTGCCTATGCATCCAATAATCATAAATCATTGAAATCCAGAACATTGAATAAGTCGGAATGACCTGCATATCGGCGCAAGGGTAGCGGCTTTGCGTCAGCCCATCGGGTATGCGGCTGTGGTCAAAGTCTTCGATGGCCTTGCGCATGAGGCGGTCGTCGCCACTCACATAGAGGGAGATAAGGGCCTGTATGCGAGTGTCGCCCACATACTGCAACTGTTCGTAATAGGGGCAGTCGAAGTAGTTTTCACCGGCGCAAAGTTGGGCCGTGCGCCAGCCCACTTCCCAGATTTTTTCGTGGGATGGGTCGCTGCTTTTGAAAGTGGCATTTTCCTCAAAAGGGTAGCCGTAGGTCATGCCGTAAAAGTCTTCGATAATAAGTGGTTCGTCGCCCGTTTCTACTTCAATTTGCACATAGCGGTAGGTGCGGAACCACAGCGGCCGGAAGCGGCGGTGCTGGCCGCCGTCGGGTTGGAACTTGTCCTGGACACCCATGATTTCCTTGTCTTTAACTTCATTGCGGTTGCCTTTTTTGCGGTCTTTGTCAATCAGGGCTTCGGCATAGGTAATAGTGATGGCAGCGCCTTTGCCACCACTGACGGTGAGTTCCGGGTATGCATTGACCAGGTGTGTTTGGTTAAATAAAATGGTCGCTTTGGCATGGGCGGGTAGGCGGGCTGGCAATTTGTCAATGGTTGGAGCCTTTTCTTTGCTGGGATCAAAAACAGTCACGCCTGCTTTACGTATTTCTTTCATCGCTATTTTTTCCTCCTTAAAAAGTGGAATTTCCCTCGGCACCAGCATCCAGTTCCCGTCTGTGCCGAGAGTGCGGGGTTTGCCAGAGAACCAAAGTTGCTCGGCGTTTTTCCAATTGGTGTCGTTAAAATCCGGTTGCTCCCAGCCCCAGGGGTAGCGGCTGCCGTCCACCTCGTCTCCGTCGCCCGTCACGATATATGTTTGCAGTTTTCCACGGTCAACGGGAAGTGGTCGGTAGGCTTCGTTTTTGACGGTTTTCCAGCTTTTATCGGTGTTGACGAGGTCTTCGGTTTCGGTGTTGCCTTGCAGGATGAAGCCCGTTTGGTAGCTGATTTGGGCAAAAGGCTTGTGCTCAGCGGCGTTCCAGACTTGGGCGGCGAGCAGGTTTTTTCCTGTTTTTAAAAATGGCGAAATGTCCACCGTTTCAAAATTCCAGTTGGCCAAATCACTGCGGGCCGGGCCGGAACAGACGGGCGCCCCGTTTACAAAAAGCCGATAGCGGTTGTCCGCCGAAACATGCACCACGAAACGATTCGGCACCTTTTCCAAATCAATCGTTTTCCTAAAATGATAAACCCCGTATTGCGTGGGAGATTCGCCAGGGCAAACAATCCAGCGGGCTTTCCAGTAGTTGTCGAGGATGCGGGGGGAGATGTCAGTCCGCAGTTGGCAGTCCGCAGTCCGCAGTTGGCACAGCAGGGCGAGGAGGATAAAAAGTCGGTTCATGTAGTTGGTTTTGATTTGTTCAAAGGTAATAGACGGGTTTGGGAAAGCAAACGAAACTTGTTGCCACCAAAAAATACCTATTACAAAGGAGATTTTTAGAAATGAAAAAAAATTGTTCGCTACCTTTTCCCCACAAAACAACAGCGATATGGATGCAGCAAGCCACCTCCCCGCCTACCGTATAAGGCCCCGATTCAAAGTAGATTGCGACCTACTGCCCGGCGAGGTCATCCAACGAATAAGGGAAGGATTAAAAGAGCCCAATGCGGCCTGCATTGGCAATGCCACCATAGGTTTTGCTACCCTTATAGTCCCAGATAAGGATCGCCATTATTGGTCGCCGCAACTTACCGTGACCGTAGAGGCAAAAGAATCGGGAACGGGCAGCATTGTGCGGGGCATGTACGCACCGGCCCCTGCGGTCTGGACGATGTTCGTGTTTTTTTATGCTGGCCTTGGCCTGGCCATTGTTGCCTTGTTGATGGTGGGCTTGTCGTACTATTCACTTGATCAGCCGGCGACCGTACTATGGTGGGTTCCCGTATTGGTGGCCCTATTTCTCACCTTCTACCTGGTGTCCTATTTTGGGCAAAAAATGGGCAGGCAGCAAATGGTTATTTTACATGGTTTTGCGGAGCGCTGCATTGGGATAGAGATTGTTTGACAGCGGAATTTGAAAAGCTGCAATTCCAGCATTGCCTGCAAAACGAATAATGTACCCCCAACCTTGTCTCTCATTGCGCCTGTCTTTAAAGGTATAATACATTCATGCCTTTGCCTTGGGCGTGATACCAGGGCATTTGCTTTAAAAATTATCGCTCTTTGACAAATTTAGTGGAGTGAGGGTGTTTATGCATTCGTGTGTTTATGTGTTTGCAGTACTTCATAAACACAATTGAGCCGCTCCACTGGATTCATCAAAGTACCAAAATTATCATCATGAAAACCCATTTCCTCTTTCCGCTTTTGCTTTCCCTTTTCTTTTTTCAATGTAAAAAATCGGACACCCCGCTGCCAGACGGCACTCAATTTTCCTGCACACAAAGCCCCAATACCTGCGAGCTGACCGATGCCAATGGCAATTTCGCCATTGATATTTTTAAACAAATCAACAGCGAATCGCCGGACGATAACCTATTCATCTCCCCGTTCAGCATCTCTACGGCCCTGACGATGACCGTCAACGGTGCCAATAGCCAAACCCTGGATGATATGCGCAACACCTTGCGCATCAATGGATTGTCCATGCCAACCGTCAATGAAGCCTACAAAGAGCTGCTCGAAGTGCTGCCCGCACTCGATCCAAAAACCAAATTGAAGCTGGCCAATTCTATTTGGCCACAATTGGAATATCCCGTGCTGCAATCATTCCTCGACCTGAATACGCAGTATTACAACAGTGAAATAAAGCCAGTTGAGTTTAAAGACCCAGCAGTCATCGAACAGGTAAACCAATGGGTGGAAGACAACACCGATGGCCTCATCAAGGAAACGCTCAGCGAACTGCCGCCAGACGTGGTCATGCTTTTGATAAATGCCATTTATTTCAAAGGCACCTGGAAAACGGAATTCAAACCTGCCGACACCCAAAAGGCCAACTTCTACGCCGCCGATGGCCTAGTGGAAGTGGATATGATGCACATCCAGGAAAACAATTTCCCCTTTTTCTCCAATGATTTGTTCCAGGCCATTGACCTGCCCTATGGCGATTCCATTTATTCCATGAGCATTTTCCTGCCCAAAGAAGGCCACAATGTGGGCGAAATCATTGGCCAAATGAGCGCCGAAAACTGGGATGCCTGGGTAAGCTCTTTTTCCTCGACGCCCGTGCAGTTGTTTTTGCCAAAATTCAAAATGGAGTTTGACATAAAACTGAAGCGCACCCTCTCGGACATGGGCATGGGCAAGGCTTTTTCGGATGCGGCCGATTTTACCAAAATGATAGATGGCGGCGGTGTGAAAATTGACGATGTCATCCACAAAGCCTTCATCGAAGTGGACGAAAAAGGCACGGAGGCCGCCGCCGTGACGGTTGTCATTATCGTGGAAACATCTGCCGGTTCTACGCCGACCGTGAACGTGAACAAGCCCTTCCTTTTCGTCATCCGTGACAATAAGACCAACAGTATTTTATTTATGGGAAAAATGATGAAACCGGTGGAATGAGCGATTAGCCTAAACAATCCATAGCTTAATTTGAAGGCAAGGCTGCACACACAGCCTTGCCTTTATTATTTTATGTCCTCTTTGTTGGGCTACCTCTTTAAAAAATAACACTACTTATATTTGAAATTGTTTACATTGCCTCGCCTTTATTTGCCCAACATTTCCACGCCTTTAAATTTTACAATAATTCCTTTACAAGTTAGCACATCATTAGGGATTTTAATCGGATAAAAAGCCAATTCCAACTGCAATAAGTTTGCACACCACTTGTCAGTGTAACAGATTAATCTTACGGTTTTATAGAATTTTTTTTCAATGGCAGTGCCTATGGCAGTGCCTTCCTGCGATCTTATTTACCAAAAAAATCAAATGAAATGAAAATCTACCTGCTTCTTTCCTGTCTGATTTCAACTGCCTCTTCTTTGCTTTTTGCACAGCCGACCGTTATACTGGACAACCAGTATGGAACTGCGCTCAACGAATTTTCCCGAACCGTGAAGATGTTTTCCGATTCATTATTCGTCATCGCAGGTGAAACAGAAAATCAAACCGCAGGCGGGTACGACATTTCTCTGACTTTTGCAAGCATTTATGGTGGGTCAAATACCTTGACTTATGGTTTTGCCCAAAATGACAGGATGCAGGAAGCGAAAGACAATGCCTTGCAAGTTTTGTATAGCGCCCCCGGCGGCCCGGTTGACGGCTTTCTGATGGTCGGAACAACTGAAAGCTATACTGTTCCCACCGTTCATGGGGCTGGCGGGCAAGACATTTATCTCATTCGCACCGACCAGAACGGCAACGAACTTTGGCACCAAACGTATGGCGGGCTTCTGAATGACCGTCCCAGGGTTGTTCGCCAAACGTCAGATGGCGGTTTCATCATTGTGGCGGAAACTGAGAGTTTCGGGGTATCTGGGGGAACGGATGTTTACCTCGTGAAAACAGACGCCAACGGTGTCAAACAATGGGATTTCACCTACCATCTCACCGGGAATGAAGGCGGCAACGACGTGGTGGAATTGAGCGGAGGCGGCTATCTCGTTTTATGCAGTGGCTCACACCTGTTCCGGGTACAGTCAACCGGCATTCCAGACAGCGGCTACGGCACCTTTCCTGCCGCGTCGGGGGCGAGTTCCACGGAGGATAGCGGCGTTGCTTTTAATTACAACACCATCATTCCGGGCGGCAACGGCCACATGTTCGACCCCTTGCCCGGTGGCGGATACATCGCCTGTGGCACAATTGTAGACGACAGCTTTCTAGCCAGGCTGGACGCCAGTGGCAACGTCCTCGGCGGCTGGCCCATAACCATCTCCCGGCCGGGCAACAATTTTGCCTACGCAGTTCACCCCATTTTAGATATCACGGGCATTATAGGTTATATCGTGGCAGGAGAAACGGATGGACAGGGGGCGCTAGGCACGGATGGCTGGTTGATGCGAACGGATGCCTTGGGCAACTTCGTGTGGGATGGGATCTATGGTGGAATAGGCAACGAAGACTTCACCTCTTTTATAGTTGACCAGGATAATTTCAAATACATCCTGACCGGAAAATATACCACCGCCAGTGGAGACGCAGACACCTGGCTGCTCATCCTGGAAGACCCCAGCCTGTTTGCCTTCATCGAAGGCACTACTTTTCATGATATTAACAACAACTGCCAGTATGACCCAGGCGTCGAGCCATTGCTGCAAAACCAAATCGTGAAGCTACAGCCGGGACCTTATTTTGGAATAACGGATGGAGCGGGAAAGTATAGTTTTAAAGTTCCCTACGGCACTTATTTTTTGTCTATACTCCCGAACAATTTTTTTCAACCGAACCCCTGCCTTCAACCCTCCGCAACTCCAATAACTGTAACGGGCGGGCAAACTTCCCTTGGAAATGACTTTCTCATGGAAGACCTGCTTGGGTCTCCCTGTGCAAGCGGCGTCCAGATTGTTTCAGCGCCTTTCGCCACGAGCTTTTGCGCAAATGCGGCGCAGCCCCTTGCCTCGCCGTGCCCGGGCGCTCCTCATGTTTATCGTATTTATTTGAACAACAGGGCAAACCAAAACAGTATAGACTTGAGCCAATCCACGCTTGAGGTAATCCTGCCTGAAGGAATGAATTTCACAGGCCTTTCATTTATCATACCAGGGGCTGGCGGCTCTTTTTCTGCACCTATCACGTCCACGCAGGGGCTGCATCAGGTTCTTACCTGGAACAGCACCAACATGTCCGGCTATATTCCCGTACTTGGGCAAGCCCTGCTCCGCTGCACCGTTTTTGTTCAAACCAGCCCGATTCCCCCGTTGCCTTACACTATCGAGGCAGAATTCAATGCCTCGTGTACGGCACAAAACAATCACACCTCGAACGATTTGTTTTCACAATCCAATTCCTGCTCCTGTGACCCAAACGACAAACTCGTTTCTCCGAAAGGTTGTGGCCCCGACGGGCGAATTGCCTTCGGACAAGCCCTCACCTACCGTGTACGCTTTGAAAACGTAGGCACGGGACCCGCCCACGATGTGATGATAAGGGATGTGCTGGACAGCGATTTCGACCCCTTGTCGCTGCAAATGCTGGGTAGCGACCACACATTCACCATCCAGATTGACCCCGGCAACGAATTGGTCATTCATTTCACCGGCATTGAGTTGCAGCCCAACGCCACCGGCGAAGTGTTTTTCAGCCTCGATCACCTGCCCGGCTTGCCCGAAGGCACTACTCTGACCAACTCGGCGGAAATCTATTTCGACCTAAACCCGCCTGTCATTACCAATACGGAGTTGAACACTTTATATAACGACCCGGGCATCACCTACGATACCTGGTACAAAGACCAGGACAACGACGGCTACAGCGATGGCACCACGCAGCAGAGTTGTGTGCAACCTAACGGCTACAAGCTTTCTGGCAACCTCATTGCTACCAGCGGTGATTGTGACGACAGTAACGGCGGGATTAATCCCGCCGCTTCGGAAGTGTGCAATGGCATTGACGACGACTGCAACACACAAATTGATGAATTCTTCACCAATTTCGACGGCGACAACATGGCGGACTGCGTGGATGCGGACGATGACAATGACGGCGAACTCGACGCCACCGATTGTGATGACTTCAACCCTTCCATACGTTCGGGCGCTCCGGAAATCTGCAACGGCCTCGACGATGACTGCGACGGGTCGGTGGACGAAGGAGTGGTCCCCTTTTCAACTGGTTTAGTATGGCAAAATACCATCGGAGGAAGCAGTTGGGAAACATTCTATGCCCTCCAGCAGACCAGCGACGGCGGGTACATTTTGGGGGGTGAATCGTATTCCTACCTTTCAGGTGATAAAACCGAAAACGTCCAGGGGCAAAATGATTACTGGGTAGTCAAATTGGATGCCGCCGGAACCATACTTTGGCAGAATAACATCGGGGGAAATGCTTTTGATGCGCTCAAATCCGTCCAGCAGACCAGCGACGGCGGATACATTTTAGCAGGCGATTCCAACTCCGACATTTCCGGCGATAAAACGGAAAACAGCCAAGGAGGCAGAGATTACTGGGTGGTAAAACTAGACGCCTCCGGCAACATCGTTTGGCAGAATACCATCGGAGGAAGTGGCGAAGACATACTCAACTTCGTCCAGCAAACTGGCGACGGCGGATATATCTTAGGAGGCAATTCCGCCTCACCACTTTCCGGTGACAAAACTGAAAACACCCTGGGCTTTTCGGATGCCTGGGTGGTAAAATTGGATGCCTCCGGCACCATCCTTTGGCAGAACACCCTCGGAGGAAATGAGACCGAAGGGGTCTATTCCCTCCAGCAGACCAGCGACGGCGGGTATATTTTAGGCGCCTATTCCGACTCCGACATCACCGGCGACAAAACTGAAATCAGCCGGGGCAGCTTTGATTACTGGGCGGTGAAATTGGATGCTGTCGGCAACCTCCTCTGGCAGAAAACCATCGGCGGTATTGGAGAAGATATTCTCAAATCCATCCGGCAGACAGGTGAAGGCGGGTATATTTTGGCGGGGAATTCCGCCTCCAATATTTCCGGCGACAAAACCGAGAACAGCGAGGGAGGAAAAGACTACTGGGTGGTGAAACTGGATGCTTTCGGCAACCTCCTCTGGCAAAACGCCATCGGTGGCAGCGGGGAAGATGTACTGAATTCCATTCGTCAAACCAGCGATGGCGGGTATCTTTTAGGAGGCTATTCCGACTCGGGCATTTCCGGCGACAAAACCCAGAACAGCCAGGGCGGAAATGATTACTGGGCAATGAAATTAAATGCCACTGGCAACCTCTTGTGGCAGAAAACCATCGGAGGGAGTAATGACGATTACCTGCTCTTCGCCCATCCGACCAACGATGGTTTGTACATATTGGGTGGATATTCTAATACATCCATTTCCGGCGACAAAACGGAAAACAGCCAGGGCAGTTTTGACTTCTGGGTTGTAAAACTAGGTCCGGTAGAAATCTGCGATGGTATTGACAACGACTGCGACGGGCAAATTGACGAAGGCAACGTCTGCTGCCCGGCAGGCAACATCCTTTACGTAAAAGCCAACGCCACCGGCAACAATAACGGAACCTCCTGGGTGAACGCCTTCACTGACCTGCAAAGCGCTCTTGCGCTAAACTGCCCCAACATCACGCAAATCTGGGTGGCGGCAGGGACTTACAAGCCTACCACCAGCCCGAACCCCACGATTTCTTTCGTGATGAAAAACAACCTCGCCATCTATGGCGGGTTCACTGGCACGGAGACGCTGCTTTCGCAGCGGAATTGGGTGAGCAACGTGACCATCCTCAGCGGAGAACTCGGAACAGCAGGCAACAATTTTGACAACAGCTTCCATGTCATGGCTAATATCAACAACGGGCTAAACAGTAGTGCAATACTGGACGGCTTTACTATCACTGGGGGCATCAATGCCTTTGACACCAGCTTTCCCAATAACTCAGGCGGTGGGATGCTCAATTTATCTTCTTCTCCAAGTTTGGCAAACTGCACCTTCTTCGGCAATTCGAATTTCTACGGTGGAGGGATGAACAATTATGCCGCTTCTCCGAATCTGGTCAACTGCATATTCTCTGGCAATTCGGGTACATACGGGGGCGGTGGGATGTACAATCACTTCCTCTCCCCAAGTTTGGTCAATTGCACCTTTTCCGGCAATACGGCAGGCAGCAACCTCGGAGGTGGCGGAATGTTTAACGACAACACCTCTCCAAGCCTGACCAACTGTACCTTTTCCGGTAATTTGTCCCCTTCCGGCGGGGGAATGCAAAACGTTATCTCCTCAAGTCCGAGCCTGACCAATTGCATTTTTTGGGGCAACAGCAGCCAGATGCTTAACCAAAGCAGCGCTCCCGTCGTCAGTCACAGCATCGTGCAGGGCGGTTGTCCGGTAGGCGCTGCCTGCACCAACGTGCAAAATGTTGACCCGCTTTTCGTCAGCCAGCCGCCTGTCGCACTGGGCACTTCGGGCGACCTGCACCTGCAAGTCTGCTCACCAGCCATTGATGCAGGGGACGATGCTTCCAATACCACCACCAGCGACCTCGCCGGAAACCCCCGCAAGGTGGATGCCATCACGGGCGGCAACATAATTGACCTGGGCCCTTATGAATTTCAGGGAACGGTACTGGCTCTGAATGTCACCCTAAATCCTTTTCCTTCCGTTTGCCTGACCGCTCCGGCATTTTCACTTACCGGCGGCCTGCCCACAGGCGGTACTTACAGCGGACCTGGGGTGTCAGCGGGCCAATTCAATCCTGCGACAGCAGGCACCGGGACGCATACGATTACTTATTCCTACACGGATGCCAATAACTGCACGGGCACCGCTACGCAGATGATTACAGTCAATGCGTTGCCGACCGTGACGCTGGCCAATTTCTCACCGGTTTGCGTGAATGCGGCGGCCTTTCTATTAACCGGCGGCTCGCCAGCCGGCGGCACCTACAGTGGTCCCGGCATATCGGCAGGCCAGTTCAATCCTGCAACGGCAGGAACGGGTACGCACACCATTATCTATTCGTACATGGATGCCAACAACTGCGCAGGCACAGCTACAAAGACAATAACGGTGAATGCAGCACCGACCGTCACGCTGGCCAATTTTGCGCAAGTTTGCCTGAATACACCTCCGTTTGCATTGACAGGCGGCTTACCAACGGGCGGGACGTATTCAGGAAAAGGAGTGTCGGCGGGCCAGTTCAATGGATCTGTAGCGGGAGTTGGGACACATACGATTACTTATTCGTACACGAATGCCAACAACTGCACAGGTACGGCTACAAACACTATTACAGTCAATGCGCTGCCAACTGTGACGATTGCCGGTTTTTCCCCGGTTTGTGTGAATGCGGCTGCTTTTCTATTAACCAACGGCTCGCCTGCGGGCGGCACCTACAGTGGTCCTGGCGTGTCGGCAGGCCAATTCAATCCTGCAACGGCAGGAACAGGTACGCACACCATTACCTATTCGTACACCAATGCCAACAACTGCACAGGTACAGCTACAAAGACAATAACGGTAAATGCAGCACCGACAATTGCCAATGCCGGGGCCGACCGCAGTACTTGCCAGGGCTCATCTGTCACGCTGGCAGGGAATGCGCCTACTGTTGGTACAGGTTCCTGGAGTGTATCGAGCGGGCCCAGCACGGCATCCAGTCAATTCAGCAGCCTTGCCAATCCGACGGCCACGTTTACCCCGACGGGCGGGCCGGGCACTTATCAGTTGCAATGGAGCATTGCCAATAGCCCCTGCCCAGCCTCCACAGATATACTTGTTTTGTCGGTGGTTGCCTCACCAACCGTTTCCACGCCGGGCAACCAGACCGTTTGCAGCGGCAGCCCGACGGCAGCCGTAAATTTCAGCGGCAGTCCGGGGGCAGGTTTTACCTGGACGTGCAGCGACCCCTCGATTGGCCTTCCTGCGAGCGGGATGGGGAATATTGCTTCGTTTACGGCGCTAAATAACGGCACTATACCAAAGGTGGCGACGATTACGGTCACTCCGCAAGTAGGTGGATTGGCCTATATTCCAAATGCTGGCTCGAACCATATTTCGGTTGTCAATATCGCTACCAATTCCGTCATAGCTTCTGTTCCAACGCCGGGCGGAACAGGTGCAAATGGAATCTGCGTCAGCAAAGATGCCAGCCGGGTTTATATAGCCAATACTACTTCCAACAATGTAACTGTTCTAAACACAGCTACTAATTCCGTTTCATACATACCGACACCGGGAGGAATCGGGCCTCATGGAATCTGCATTAATTCGGATGGAAGTAGAGTTTATGTGGGAAATATTGGCTCCAATAATGTTTCAGTCATAAATACTACAACCAATGCTGTTTCCCTGATTCCAACATTTGCGGGTGGGAGCCCGCATGGCGTATGTATTTCTACGAATGACAGTCGGGTATATGTAACAAACATCAATTCAAATAATATTTCTGTCATCAACACCCTGACCAATGCTGTGACCACCATCCCCATACCTTCCAGCGTCAACCTGCATGGAATTTGCCCGAGTCCCGACGGCAGCCGGGTGTATGTAACGAATTTAAATTCCAACCATCTCTCCATCATTAATACGGCGACCAATGTTGTCAGCAATATTTCAATTCCATACTCGGGATATGCAGTTTGCACGAACCCGGATGGCAGCCGGGTATATGTGGCGCATCATTCCAATCAGGTATCAGCCATTAATACAGTCACCAATGCGGTCACCAACATTCCGATACCCGGCTCCACTCCGTGGGGAGTTAGTATTACATCGGATGGTAGCAGGGTTTATGTGTCAAACCAGGGTTCAGACAACGTTTCTGTTATCAACACAGCTACCAATTCAGTGATAGGCAACATCGGAGTTGGAAACACACCTCAAGCATACGGCAATTTTATCACCGGCACCACCTGCACCGACAATCCCGTCACCTTCACCATCACCGTTCAGGATTTGATTGCTCCGGACATCACTTGCCCGCAGAACCAAACAATTCCGCTCGCAAGTACTTGGCAACCTGTCGGTACACCGGGCTTCTCGGCAGGTTTGGCTTATTCTCTCTCGTTAGCCTTTTCCGGCACGACCCCCTATGTGGCGTATCAGGACGATGTCTATGGCCTGAAAGCAACAGTGATGAAGTTCGACGGTACCAACTGGGTAAACGTCGGAACACCGGGCTTCTCGGCAGGTCAGGCAAATCACATCTCGTTGGCCACATTAGGTTCGACGCCGTATGTGGCGTATGGTGACGATGTCAACGGCGGTAAAGCGAGAGTGATGAAGTTCGACGGTACCAACTGGGTAAACGTCGGAACACCGGGCTTCTCGGCAGGACCGGCAGGCAACACCTCGATAGCCTTCTCCGCTACTACACCGTACGTGGCGTATCTAGATGTTGCCAACGGCTTCAAAGCGACCGTGATGAAATTCGACGGTACTAACTGGGTAAACGTCGGAACACCGGGCTTCTCGGCAGGCTCGGCATATTACATCTCGTTAGCCTTCTCCGGTACGACCCCATATATTGTATATTCCGATGGTAGCAACAGTGGAAAAGCGGCGGTGATGAAGTTCGACGGTACCAATTGGGTAAACGTCGGTACGCCGGGCTTCTCGGCAGGTCAGGCTTATTCTCTCTCGTTAGCCTCTTCCGGTGCAACCCCATATGTGGCATATCGTGACGAGGGCAATGCCGGAAAGGCGATGGTGATGAAGTTCGACGGCACCAATTGGGTAAACGTCGGTACGCCGGGTATCTCGGCAGGCGTCGCTCATTCCACTTCGTTAGCCTTCTCCGGCACGACTCCGTACGTGGCGTACATAGACGAGGGCGACGGTGGCGGTAATAAAGTAATGGTGATGAAGTTCGACGGCACCAATTGGGTAAGCGTTGGTACGCCAGGCTTATTGGTAGGTTTAACATTTGGTACTTCGATAGCCTTCTCCGGCACAACACTGTATATGGCGTGTGTGGACGGTTGTGGTGCCGGAAAACCGGCGGATTTGGGTGCAGGAAATCTTACAGACCATGCCAGAGAATATAGAGATAACTGCCAAGTGTCAGTGTTGAAGTTCGACGGCGTCAACTGCGATGCCCTTCTCGGTGACTGGACCAACTCCGCTATCACTACCGATAACTGCACGCCCTCGGCGAACATCGCCGTTTCGCAAGCCCCATTCGCTTCAACACTGCTATCGGGTGACAACGACTTGGAAACGGTGACTCTCACCGCCGACGATGGCAACGGAAACACAGCAAGCTGCTCGTTCACGGTGACTTTGCAGGACATGACTCCGCCTGTTATCACCTGCCCGCAGAACCAAATTATAACAGCGGATGCCAATTGCCAAGGCTTGATTAACTCATGGGAACCAGCCTCCCTTGGTGACAATTGCACGGCTCTTAACAATATTATTGTTGTACAAACCGTCACGCCTTCTAATTTCTCAGGAATCAATGATGTCTTGACAGCCACTCTGACAGCCGACGATGGAAACGGGAACAGTGCAAACTGCTCGTTCACGGTGACTTTGAAAGACCTGACACCCCCTACAGTTGCTTGTAAAAATTTAAACACTCAGTTGAATGCATCGGGCAACTTAACTATCGCCCCAGCGCAGGTGTACCAAAGCGGCGCCGACAATTGCGGTACAGTGAGCCTCGTCGGCGTTTCGCCCAATTTGCTCACCTGTGGCAACCTGGGGAACAACACCGTGACGCTAACTGTGAACGATAGTAATGGCAACCAGGTGACCTGCTCGGCAACGGTAAACATTTCGCCTTTCATCGTTATCAACAGTGTGACCGTGACAAATGAAACCTGCAAGAATGCGAGCAATGGTAGCATCACCATCAACGCCTCCTCTTGCCCTGGTACTTTGATGTATTCTATCAATGGCGGAGCTTCTTACTTACCCTCCACCAATATCTTCAACAACCTCCCGCCGGGTAATTACAGCATCAAAGTTTACCTGCAAGGCTGGAGCAATCCCATAGCCAGTTCCACCGCCATCATTGCCGCAGGACCTCTTCTGCAAACCTGGTACAAAGACTTCGACAACGACGGCTACAGCGATGGCGTGACACAGAGTGCCTGCACCCAGCCTGCGAATTTCAAGCTGCTCGCCCAACTCACTGCGCCGCCCACCGGCACCAACATAGACTGCAACGACAACAGCTCAGTACAGAGGCCCGGCCAGACCTGGTACAAAGACCAGGACAACGATGGCTACGGGGCTACCGGGACGACGCCGATAGTTCAATGCACAAGGCCGTTATATTACAAAGCCACTATCGAACTGACTCAAACGACCGGCGACTGCCAGGACGGAACCACTGCCGTGACAGGCTACCCCAATGTCCTGCCGGTGAACATTAACCCCGGCAAACCCGAAATCTGCAACAGCATAGACGACGACTGCGATGGCGTGAAAGACGAGGGCCTATCGGGAATTACCTATACGCCCAATCCCGTTACCGTCGTGCTCACAAGCCAGGCCCTGGTGAACAGTTGGCCGCCGTGTTATACTAAAATCAACGGCAACCTGACCATTTCCGGCGTCTTCATTACCAGCTTGGCGGCCCTCGCCAACCTCACAGAAGTCACGGGAACAGTGACCATCCAGAGTGCTAACAGCCTGACCAATCTGAATGGATTGAACGGCCTAACCACTATTGGCGGGAATTTGACCATTAAATCCAACAACTTGTTGAATTCCATCGCAGCGCTGGGCAACCTGACTTCCGTTGGCGGCAACCTGGATATGCAGTTCAATCCGTTGTTGACTTCGTTGACAGGACTGGGAAAACTGACTTCTATCGTCGGCTTTTTTCAAATCAAATCAAATAACCTGTTGAGTAACCTCAACGGGTTGAATTCCTCTCTTACCATCGGGGGCAATTTGAATGTCACCCTCAACTTTCAGCTTTCCAACTGCTGTGCGATAGAGCATTTCCTGGTCTTCGGGGGTTTGGGAGGCGTCCCTATTATTACGGGTAACAAACCGCCAGGCAATTGCAACAGCCCGACGCAGATTTTGACTACCTGCCCGCTGTTCGACGGCGGCGGCAGCGAGAATCTAACAGCCCTGCCCTGCCCAGATTGCCCGGCGGGAGTGGATGAATCACAACCGCCCTCTTTGTCGCTTTTCCCCAACCCGGCGACCGACGAAGTGATGGTTAGCCTGTCGGAAACCCTCTCTGAAGATGGCTTTCTGCGCTTGTACGACGCACAGGGCAGGTTGGTTTTTCAACAAAAAACAGCGGAAGGGGAGCAAAGCTGGACGCTGTCATTGGCCGATGGCAAAATAACGAATGGCTTGTACCTCGTTGCCCTTGAAAACAGGGGAAAGGTGCTGGTGGAAAGGCTGGTGGTGCAGTAAATAAATAGGAAAGCCCTGATGGTATTAGCTGTCGAATTAAACACGATATTATCCATAATGCACCTTATACTATAAGGAGTTATTAGAGTTGGCAAATATGCAAAAGCCTGATTTTAAATTACTTAGTAAATACTTTAACTCTCAAACTATTTTTATGCGAGTGTAAACTTTAGACCTGACTGCAACATGTTTTTCACTAACTTCTAAAAACACTTATCATGAAGACATCCTTATTTTTGACTGTATTGGTACTTGGAACATGGACCTCCACTCATGCGCAATCCCCCGCCCTTCAGCAATACCTCTTACTATCTGACACCATTATTGGCTATAAAGTGGACGAATTCAGGGCCCGGCTTCGGTTAAATACTATGATTCAGAAAAATCAAGTCCGCTCTTGCATTCCTGTATCGGACAATAGACTCTACTATAGAGAAAGCCTGATGGCTGCACGCCCTGTTATTACATTTAGACCATGGGGTGTCCACAGCTATTCACCACGGTTCAAAAATGTTGACGGGTACGGAAGTTCTGCTTCCCGTGTACAGCGGGGGCTTGCTCAAACTGTCAAGGTAGCGGATTTTATTATGACCAATTTCCATTAAAAAAAGAAAGTAGCCGCTCGGATGTATTGGTACATTTTGCTCGAAAATAAAAAAAGCACTGTGTGCCTTTGCATCACAGTGCTTTGAAATATTCTGCATTATAGATTTTACTGTTTTAAAAAACGCTCCCGCTGCAAAATCTGGCCATCCAGATCATAGCTCAGGAAGTAAATGCCTGGCGGCAAATTTTCCACGTTGAGGTGGAGGCTTGGCTTGCCGTCCTTTTTCAAACTGCCCAAGGCCATTCCATTAGAAGACCAAAAACGCAGGTTGCCACCTGTTTGGGCGTAAATTTTTTCAAAAGAAACCTTAATCCAGTCTTGTGTTGGATTGGGCGAAAGGGTAAAGCAATGCTCGCTTTTTTTCAAATCAAAAACACTGCTCGCCGTTGTGTCCGGCGGATTGATGACGGTCGTATCCTGCGGGTTGGTCGTTGTATCCTGCGGATTGGTGATGGTCGTATCTTGTGGATTGGTCGTTGTATCTTGTGGGTTGGTGACGGTCGTATCCTGTGGATTGGTCGTCGTGTCTTGCGGGTTGGTACTTCCGCATTCCAGGGTTCCAGTGAAATTTCCAGAATAGGAGTAAAGCCCCATGGGGTTGGCCCCAAAATCCACGACGCTGAGTTCGTTCCCAGGGTTGGAACTAAGGGAATTGGGCAATTGATCAAATGGGTCCACTTCGTTTTCTATGAGGGCTGGCACTCCAGCCTGACTGCCTGTCAGTTTGAAGGTAAACAACAAGGACGGGGCATCCTGCCCATAAACGATTTGTGGGCTATCAGAAGCAAAACCGATAGAAACGTAGCACATATCAGGCGCCTCATCTGGCCCTACCACCGTAGCATTTACACTCCACTGCCCAGCTACGCTGTGCATATCAGTCAATTGCGATGTTTTTGGAAAAAGAATGGTGACTTGCCCTGACCCTGTGATGGTATTGCCGGATGGATTGTAGGAGGGACAAATTTGTGCAAAGACGCCAAAGGATTCGCCTCCCGGCATTTGCTCAATTTTTAAGTGTACCTGCGAAAAAACCCTGCTGAAAATTAAAAGGCAGAATATGCCAATGAGTGGTAGTTGTAGTTTGTTCATATAGTTTTTGTGTTTGTAAAATGCCGAAGTACGTGAAGGGAAGTCTGAGGCGGGAAGTTAGTATGCCCTTCTTCGGCAAGCATTGTGCCAAGTGCAGGAGAATAGGGTGGCCATTCGATAGCAAAGGCCATGCTGGCACAGGCCGTCAATGATGTTTATTAAAGAGAACAGGGGAAATTTTGAAACAGTTTTATTCCAATACCACTTTTTCGATTTGTGAAATCCCTGTGTTGGAAGTAAAACGCAACATCAGTACGCCCTTGCCTTTCAGTTTCAGTTCATATTGGC
The DNA here is from genome assembly GCA_041741095.1 of Saprospiraceae bacterium. Lineage (GTDB taxonomy): Bacteria > Bacteroidota > Bacteroidia > Chitinophagales > Saprospiraceae > UBA6168. The sequence continues at coordinate 26,607 of JBGSKQ010000142.1, read as the reverse complement.
CGGATTTATTTTTGAAATATTCCAAACGTCGGCCCTTCAGGTCAAAAACCTCCACTGTATGCGGCTGGGTGGACTGCACGAAAATACGCCCAATGCTGCTCGGTGTGGGAAATAGGTTTACAAACCTGGCCCTGGGCTTGGAATCCCTCGTTGCAACAAACTCATCCACAGTAATGACGGCCTCCCTCATCAAAACAGGGCTTCTGTCCACCTCGGCAAACTGGCTGCGGAACTTGTCAATTTCGGGCGTATGGTGGTCAAACATTTCTTTCATCCATTTAGGCGGCGTAGGTTGGTAAAACACACGGGCGCTCACTATGAGCGGTTCCAGTTGCCCGTTCATCGGCACATGGAAATAGACGATGTCGCTGCCGCTGCCCTCCGCACCGTTTTCTTTGTTAAAATCCACGTCGTTCAATGCTGCCCCGGCGATGCGGGTCGTGTCGTAAACAGCATTGGAGGTCGTGAAACCCAACGGTGGCAAGCGGTTGTCCTTGATGGGTTGGTCGGCCCGTTCGAGCACGGTGGTCACATCGCCGTTCACATCGCCCATCACCATTTCGTAAATCTGCACTTGCTCTTCGGAGTTAATCATTTGATAATGTGGCTCATACGTCGGGTTTTGGCCAAAAACCTCGTACTCGTCATCTGTTTTGCCCGAAATAAAAATCGTGTCGCCCTCCGCTGTTTTTACCAAAAACTCGATAAAAGCACGGCGGGCCGGGTAGCCGGAAGGGAATTTGTGCCCTGCCAAGTTCAATATTTTTACAGAAAAACGAGCGGTGTCCAAATCCCTGTCAATAGGTGTCAACTGCAATTGGATGCTGCGGTTTTGGAGCATGTTTTCTGTTTTTGCAATCACATCGTCAAACTGCTCGGTGCTCGCCTTTAAGTCCAGCGAATCAATATTGTCACGCAGCAGCTTGAGCATGGTCACATTGCCACCCACCAGTTCGTGCAGGAAAAATGGGCTCCGGGCCTCGGTCTGCGCCCCCGTCACCAAATAGACCGGGAATTTGCCGATTTCGGGCATGTGGCATTGTTGGCAAGAGAGGGAATCCTTGTAGGCAGAGTTGAGCCATTCGTGGTAGGTGGCCTGCTCCACGAAATCATTGCCAGTTGCATTGCCCTCAAAATCAAGCGTTTGCGTAATAAGCGTATGGCAACCGGCACAGGAACCTGCATCGGATATATGGGGACTGTACTGAGGCCTGTACCCCGTTTCCGTCAACATCGGGCTGACGAGCGGGAAAGTGAAGGGGCCGTAGGCAACTTTGAACGTATCGTACACCAGTTCGCCGGAGAAATGAAAGCCCAGGTTTTGGTCGCTTTGCATGTGGCAGGCCAGGCAGGAGACGCCGTCGAGCGCTATCGGATCGGCGGCCATTTCGGCAATGCTGTAATGGCTGGCGCCCAGGTGTTTTGCATCAAAATGGCCCATCGGGGCGTGGCAGGACGTGCATTTATCTTCAATAGCCTCCTGGTGTTGCGGATAGAGCGCCACTTCGTGGCTCACTTTGGCCCGCCAAAAAGGATCCTTGGCCGAATTGCCCATCATGGTTGCCCGCCAATCGTCCACCACATTGATGTCGTTGCCGAATGCGTCCACGCTGGCGATGTGCGCCGTGTCGAAGCCGTGGCATTTTTGGCAAACGCCGCTGCCAGCAAAAAGGTAGTTGTATTCCGTGGGCAAAGAAGTATCGGAGAGCATCAAATTGAAATGCGCCGTTTCTGCGTCGGAATGGAAACGTTTGGCCATTTCTTCTGTAGAGGCGCTGAAATGGGCCATGAGAAAAGGGATGGCAAAGAGCGGTGCGCAGATAAGTAGCTTTCTATTCATGAAAATGGATTTGAGGGGCAAATTTATTGCAAAAGCCGGGACTTGGTTTTCAAAGGCAGGATGAGTTTTGACAAGCGAGAAACAGAATCTGGTTCAAAAACAACAAGCGCAATTCTATGCTTGTACTGAGCTTTAGTGAAATGAAAAAAATAAAATATACCATTTGTGGAAACAGGGGTTTGGGGCGGAACGCCCCAAGAAAACCTCTCCCCCGACGAGCCGCCGTAGGCGGCGAGGAGGGGCAAGAGCAGGGTGAATGTCTGGTCTAATTTATTAAATCAATTTCACTTATAAACAAAAAGCAGTGGCCATTTAAGTGGCCACTGCTCATGTTTTTATTAAAATTGCTGTTGTGTTTATTGATTGGTTACTAAGATTTTTTCCACCCAGCTAACAGCCCGCAGGGTATAAATTCCAGTTGGTAAATTATTAACATTCAATGAATTAGCGCCGCTCACGCAAATTGCAGTCAGCAGAATTTGTCCGGTTGGGCTAAACAACTGGACTTTCATTTTTTCTCCGAAATTATCTGGTAAAAGCAAGGTTAATTCTCCGTGGTGAACAGGATTTGGAAAGACACTGAGACCCCCGCCATTCCGATCCCTAAAGTCAACGCTAACAACTTTTGAAAACTCCTCCCCTCCGTCGAAGTCCACTTGGCGGAGGCGGTAGTAATTCATGCTGGGCAGCGGTTTTTTATCAAAAAATTCATAACGGTGCGCTTTGGTTGTCGAGCCGTTGCCTGCAACGAAGCCAAGTAGCTGCCAATTGCGCCCATCGGTGCTGTGTTGAACATTGAAGCCTTGGTTGTTGGTTTCACTTGCTGTTTGCCAAAGGAGCAGCACGGCATCGCCCATGCTTTTAGCCTCAAAGGACACCAACTCAACGGGAAGTACCGTATAATTTAGCACGACGTTGCCGCTACCCGGAATGTAGGAGAGGGTCCAACCCGAAGCCAAACCTGTCACACTTGAAAAAGTACCGGAAAGTGAACTTGCATCAATAATAGTTAATGAGGTAGAACTGGATGGGGTATAGGTGATGGTCAGTGCTAAAGTCCCCCCCAACGTTGCTGTACCTGTAATACTGATCTGGTCAAATTGTGTACACGGAGTCGCTCCGTTGATTTCGATTTGGAGGGTGCCGCTCGTCGTAAAATTGCTGGAAAAATCCAAGCAACCGGGAGAGGCTCCGGGTGCCGTAATATTGGTATTGTCGAATGCCCCGACGCTGCCCGTACTGTTGCCTTTGAAGGTACCTGAGCAGTTGATGACGCCCGTGGTCGTCACTGTACCCGTGGAGGACTGGTTGAAGGTAACATTGGCAGCAATCTCTACACCGCCAATCGTGCCAAAATCAACTGTGCCGCTGCCAGTGTTATTGAAAGTGCCCCCGCCCGTAATCCCGTTGAGGGCGGCGACGATGGTGATGCTGCCGGAGTTGTTGATGATGGAATTTGAGCTATTCAAAATTCCGTTGGCAGTTATAGAACTCATTATTATAGAACCTGTATTTACAAAGGTTCCTGCGGTCGTGGTAAAAAATATGCCATCGCCTAAACTTGAGAAGCCAGTGTTCTGACCAGTATTGCTGATATTGATGGTGCCGTTGTTGGTGGCAGTACCACCCGTGAAGGTGAGGGCACGGCGTCCAATATTGTTCAGGTTGATGGTGCCATTGTTCAAAAAGGAAACGCCAGCTTGGAAAAGCAGTCCGCTGAGTGTTCCACTACCTCCAGAAACGTTCAAGGTTCCATTGTTGGTCAAAGAACCACTGCCATTGTTAAAAGTATGACCGCCACTGTTGGAATCGGTAACGGTCAAAGTTGCGCCGGATTCAATAGTCAGGTGCCCGTTGTTGCCAACGATTTTGGCCAAGGCTGTACCGGAAGGTATTACGACTGTTACACCACTGCCAATGGATACGTTAGACGCTGCCGTCGGCAAAACATCCCCGCTCCAATTGGCGGCGTCCATCCAACTGTTGGTACCAGCGCCGCCGTCCCAGGTTTGGGCGTTTAAATTGGCGTTGGATAAAAACAGAAAACTAAAAATTGTGAAAATTAGGTGTATAGCTTTTTTCATTGAAAAATTATTTGAGGGCTCATTTTGAAATAAATGGTTGTTTTATGCAAGCATAGCAAAGACAAGCCATAGCACTAGCAACAGCAATCATTTACCCATAATGAGCCTTGATAAGATTTTAATTAAGCATTATTACTTCAAAGGAAAAAGCCCGAAAATGCAAATGATGTAGTTTTGCCCAAGCTCGGTTGCATACTATATGAAGGGCGCATCAATTCTGGAGCATTCCTGTCCAATGCTATGGTGTTGTTTCCCGGGGGAATTGTCAACCAATCCCCTCAGGGCTTCGATTGTTGTTGTTTTAAATTTTAGGTGATTATTCAGGGTAAAGCATGGTATTCTCCTACCATTTATCTCAGATGAATCCGGCATTTGCAGCTTATCAGATTCTCCTAACATTCACGGCATTCTTTCCTTTTCTGCCAATTGCCACTTCGAAACTGACCCTTTCGCCTTCCCTGATGGTTTCTTCCTCCAGTCCACTCGCATGGAAGAAGATTTCCTCCCTGCTTGCATCGTCCACGATATGGCCGAAGCCTTTGCCTTCATTGTAGGATTTGACGGTTCCTGTTTGCATTTTTGGATGGATTTAAAGATGAAAAAGCTTAAAATTAGTTCCCACCCGTTGGTGCAGGTACACTTTCCTGTGCTGGAGGAACCAGCACCTCCCCCTTTATCATCAATGTATGTGTATCAGGGGTTTCGTTAGTTACTATAGTCACTGTTTTTGTAAATGGGCCGGGCCGTGTGGTGTCATAAGACACATCAATGGTCTTGTCTTCCCCCGGCATAATCGGTTCCTGTGGAAAGGTTGGCTTTATGCAGCCACAAGAGCCTTTGGCACTACTGATGATGAGCGGCTCATTGCCCGTATTGGTGAACTTGACGTGTCGGATGGGGTCTGCGCCTTTTTCAATCTTGCCATAGTCAATGGTGGTCTTTTCAAAAGTCATAACTGGGCCATTTCCGTCTTGCGCAATTGCAGCCATTGCGCCAAAGGTAAGAAAGCTGAAAATGAAAAAAAGCTGTTTCATTGAATGATATTATGTTGTTGAAAATTGATGCGTTGCTGAAAAGGCTTGGACTTCACCGAAGCCTTTCCAGTCGTTTTTTTTACGATGATACAAAGGAGCAGGCTAAAGTTGAAAACACCATTATTTATGGCGTTACAAAAGCGTTACAATGAAAAACTGGCGAAGCAAATCACTGTAAGTCAATGTATTAGCTTTAGATGAATGGTGAATGGAGATTGGTAGGGCTACCATTCAACATTCACAATTCAATCCTACCGCTCGTTCTTGATTTTATCCGCAATGCCCTCCACCCAATCGAATACATCGCCTGCTTTGCCATTTGGGTCTGGTGTTGCGCCTTCCCGGAAATTGAAGCCGGTGCCCATCCCGAAATATTTGCCCAAGTTCTCCGGTGTCTCGTCCATGCTCCATTCGCTTTCGACAAGGAAGACCCAATAGCTGTGGCCATTGCCCTCCGCCATGCCCACGCCCATGCTATAGGCAGATGCCCTCAGTAGGGTGTAGTTGTGCCCAGGGCTTTTCTTCCAACCTTCCACGACCGAAGCAGGCGATAAGTTTTCTGGACCTTGGAACAGGTTTTCCATGATACCCGTGAAAGGAGGCGTGGTGGCAGCCGAGTATATCAAGTTCCAACGCGGCCAAAAGCCGTCCTTAATGGCACGCACCATCGGGCCATTGATGCCATTGGGGTCTTTCTGGTGATGGGCTTTGTCGTAATTGTATTCGCCGGAGGCAAATTTCTCGGCAGTGGCCTGTGCGGCGTTCATCAGGTCAGGATTGACCTCCAGTTGGACGTTGCCCTTAGTTGCCGCAGGCGCACCAATTAGGCAGTTGTTAGGCGACCAATTGGCGATATTCGTGTTGTATTTGCCGGAACTGCGGTATTCGTTGATGAGGCGAATAACCTCGTCCTTGGAATCGGCGGCACTTGGCCGGGCATTCCAGCTAAATGCGGTAAATATGAATGCTGCCATAAGCAGCGTGGCAACACTGGCCATGATGTGGGAAATACGTAAAGTAAATTTCATTTTAATTAATTAATTTAAGGTGGTTCTCAATGAATTTATTATCAGTGGCAGAGCGTATTGAAATATGCCTGATTCGGGTTTTGCCCCAACCATTTATAATCCAATACAGCTCGCTAAAATGAGTGCCTTAGGCAGGGGTGCAGCCCCAAAATCTTCATGGATTTTTGTATCAATTAAATACCCCATGAACACTTTAACAATGCAAACAGCTACCTATTTGGTTACCAATGTGACATCCAAATCGAATTCGTCATATATCGTCTTGTCGCCAAGCCCATCGAAAAAAGTGCCACTGCCGTACTTAACGTTATACTCCGAACGGTCAATCGTCACCTTGCCCTTGAGCGTCATTGTTGAGCCATTTTGGGAAAGGTTGGCAAAGCACTTCACCTCTTTGGTCGTTTCTTTGATAGTCAAATTGCCGATAATCTTGTAGTTGCCTTTTGTATCTGTTGCAATTGCACGGGTAAGTACAAATTTTGAGGTAGGATAATGTGCCGCACCAAAGAAATCCTCTGATTTCAGATGTCCTTCCAGTTTAAGGCCATATTCGCCATCCATGTCAGTGACTTTGATGGAAGTCATGTCCATTTCGACACTGCCGCCCGTCAAGATGCCGTCGGTCAAGATGATGTTACCTTTCTTGATTTTGACCGTGCCCGTATGTTTCCCAGTCACTTTGTAGCCTATCCAGTTGACGATACTGGCGTTGGTATCCACCTCATGGGTGGTGGCAGACGGCTTGAAAGCCATTGCCAATGCTGCGAAAATGATGATGATGGAAGCAAAAATCTGTTTCATTTTATGAAATGAGTTTAGATGTTGAAATAAGAATCCAAGTGCAATCCATGTCCATTTAATTGGCAGGCTTGAACGAATCCAGTGCAGCCTGTATCGTCGAACCATTTTTCAAGATGGAACTCTTCTCCCCGATGCCGAGGTAAATCGTGAAGTTTTGGTTGTTCTCACTTTGTATCAACAAGGAGCTGATAAACACATAAGCGTCATTGTCCTTTACGACAGCCGTGCCATCAATGGTTTGGATGGTGAGTCCATTGCGCTGCGACTCCGAAAAAGCTTCTGGCAAAACAATATCCTTCAGGGCTGCATCAAAGCCTTTGCGGGCAATGGAAGCTGCTTCGTTGATATCAGAAGTGCTGGTCTGTATGACCATCAACACGATGTTTTCATCTGGGGAGGTGACCGTTACCATCTCCGGTTCTTTTTCCCATTTCCAATTTTTAGGAAAATCGAACCCAATGCCATTTAACTGGGCATATTCTGTGGTTTCGGCAGGCACATGTACGGGTGCTGGCGCCCCAACTTTGCGGCGCAGCGCAATCTTGCCCATGCCACAACCTTTCCAGGTGCCTTCGAGGTATTCATACTCGCCTTCCACCCGGTAGTTCAGCGTAGCGTCGTTCAAGCAATAGCCATATCCGAGGTTCTTTTTGGTGCTGTATTTCAAGACTTTGCGGTTCTCGTCCCAAGTGATGGCGATGCTCATCTTGCCACGGCTGCCGCCGCTCATGATATTGTAAAAACCATCGTCGGCGTTGTTGTTGAGGGCATTGACCTCAATTTCAAGGATATATCTGGAATATGCAGGCGTCCATTTATCCGTATCCCAATTATATTGGATTTTATCGGGATTGATAGAACCTGTGCCAAAATTGAGCATACCCTGCCAGCTTCCTGTCACGTCTTGCGCCATGATTTGCGCAGCAAAAACAAGGATAAAAACTTGTGTAAAAACGAATGCAATTGATTTTTTCATTGATGAAAAAGGATTTAAAGGTTTAAGAATTTGGTGAATTGGTGAATCGTTAAAAGGTCTTTACCAAAGTCATCGGCCCAGATGAGTCCACCGACTGAAACTCCAGCACGATTTCGTCGGGGCTATTCACGGTTACTTTCCAGGTGTCGGTATTGCCTTGGATGCCTTCGGTCGAGAAGGTATAGACGTTGTCTTCCCGCATCACATATTTGAACTGTTGATTGGACTTAGTATTATCTGGAAGGACGTAGGTATAGGTGGCTTTCGGTTGCTCGTCGCCCCCTAAAAACTGCTCCATTTCGACCTCGAAATAAACGGAGTTGCCATCAGGGTGGGAACCAGCGAAAGCAGCAGCGGTCAGGCGTCTTTCATCCTTTGCCGCAGGTGGCACCCGGCGGAAGAACATGATGCCGTTATTGCCGTCTTGCGAGGTCCAGCGGCCTTCAAAATACTCATAAGCGCCATCCTCCAGCAATGTCATGGTGCGGTTAATGGTATTGGCGAAGGGAGCGCCAGAAATTACTTTCGTGGGCTGCCAAACCAACAACGCCGTGGCAGGATTGAAACTGCCTTCTACCTCATAAAAGCTCGGCTTGACCTTGCCATATTTTTCAGTGGTACGCCAAGTGCCTTTTACTTCGTCATTCGTTCCTTCCAAATGAAGTTCCATCACAAAGGTCGAGAAGCCCGCTGGCAGGTTGTAATTGTACTTACGGGTGTCCCAATTGAAGGTCATGTCCTTCGGGAATGGTTTTTTCTGCACGACCTGCACGCCTTCCCACGCTCCATTGATGTATTGGGCAGTGGCGGTGTTGCTTGCAAAAAGGAACAGGATTAGGATTATTGAAAATGCTGGAAATACGTTCTTCATTTTTATTGAGATTTAATGCTGCATGGCAGCGTGGTTAAGTTTTGATTGGATTGAATTGGTTTTTGGTGGTTTTGAAAATTGCCAATTTCTCGTAAGTTTGTAGAAAATTGCTTGCTATGACCGCACAGGCTGAAATACCACTTCCGCTCAACGATGTCCAATTGATGCTGCTCAAGCTGTTCAGCCGACCCATTAGTCAAAAGGACACGGAGGCAATTCGCAGTCTCTTGTTGGACTATTATGACAATATGCTTCAGGAAGAAGTGGACACTGTCATGGAGCAAAAAGGCATTTCAAGAACTGATTTTGAAAAGGTGCTGAACGAACAGCAGCGCACAAAATGAAGGTTGTAATAGACACCAACTGCCTCATCGCTTCCATCCCTCGTCATAACCCTGAATATTGGCTATACAAATCGTTTAGAAACAAGGAGTTTGAATGGGTTGTCAGCAATGAAATCCTGCTCGAATACGAGGAGATAATCGGTGATTTCTATTCCTTGCATACGGCTGATTTAGTGTTGGCCATCCTCACTACAGCTTCCAATGTGATAATGGCTGAACCTTTTATCAAATGGGAGCTTATCACTGACGACCCTGATGACAATAAATTTTCAGACCTTGCCATCTCTTCTAATGTGCATTATCTGGTTTCAAATGACCGCCATTTCAATATCTTGAAAAACCTTCCTTTCCCAACCGTCAAAGTCGTTTCTCTGACGGAATTCCAGCAAATCATGGGGTATTGACCAGGGTATTGATTGACGGCGTAACCAGTTGTCACGCCGTCAATACTTTCATCACTTCTCCTCAGCCGCAGGGCCACCACCTGCCGCAGCAGAAAGCCCCAACTCGTAGCTTGTATAGTTCAAGCTCCCATCCACCGTGTGCAGGATGATTTTCCGGCCAGCGGCATCGCCCGTGAGCCAAGCCGCTTTGCCTTGGTAGTTGAATGCATCGTCTTGCCAGTGCATGCGCACGGGGGCAACCACTTTCGGAGCGCCGACGCTGATTTTCACTTGGTCGCCGCTGCCGCTGAGGGTCACTTTTGCCGCTTTGGTGGTCACGTAGTTCGTGGCATAGCGAGGGTTGTCGAGAGCGATGCAGCCGCCAATTTCGGCAGTATGCTCTTCCCAAAGGGCGATGTAATTGTTCTCGCTGATTTTCACCAATCGTGGGCGCTGTGCCGTAGTGAATTTCTCGCCTTTCGGGATGCGACCCACGAAGCCCTTGCTGTAGTTCGTTGCCCAGACCACACCAGCCGTTGTGATGTGGCGGCGTGCAGCGGCTTGCTCGTATGCATTGCTTTTGCCGGAATAGAGATTGTAATTGAAGCCGTCGTCGGTGGAGTGGCGGGAAACCGTTTTGCCCTCGCCTTGGCTGTTGATGACGGGCGCACAGTTCACATACCAAGGCTCGAATCCTTCGCCGCCCCAAGTCATGTTGTTGCCATATTGCGCCAGCACCGACGCTGGATTTTCATCGCCAAAATCAACTGCACCGCCATCGTTGAGGGCCACCATGCCGTCCTCGGTGCGCCTGGGGTCGAAGCGGGTGATATTGGCCTCATCGTCGAAATTGGCCTTTACGTGTACCAGCGCAATGTCGAATGGATTGGTCATGCCGTCGGTGTTTACGATAGGGTCTGTTTCGCTGCGCGGCTTGCCGCCGAATTTGTCGTCCCAATCCTGTTCCGTGGCGATAATGGCAAGGTAGCCGCCGTTCATGCCGGGCTGCACGGCACCGAGTTCCGTGTGCGTGTCGTTGGCGTAGTGCATGCCACTGTGGATGGTGCGCACCCGCTCGTCCTGCTTTTCAAACGGGTATTTTTCTGAAGGACTGAACCGCAGCAGCACGGTGCCAAAGCTGTGGTCACGGTTCTCCATGACCACGAATTTCTTCCCGTCCCAAAGCAGGCGGTTGTCGAAATTGTGCGTGCCACTGCTGGGCGAAACGGCATCAGTTTGGTTCAATTTGCTGGCATCCAGCATCGCTACATAAGGATGCGAATAGCCACCGTTGATGGCCACGAAGAGTTTGCCTTCGCCCGCTGCCAATTTGCTCGAACCCGCATAAAGCGGCGAAAGCACACCCGATTTGCCTTCGTTCTTTCCGCTCCAAACCATGCTGCTGTTGCTGTTTTTGAACAGCTTCAAAGCCTGTGGTTGGTCGGGCATGGTGTGGCGCTCGGCGCTCAGCACGAAGTCGTCGTCGCCGATGCGGGTGTAGCCAGCGAACAGGCCGAGCGAGTTGAAGGTGCGGCGCTGTTCGAGTGTATTGGCTTTCCCAGCCTGCAAGTTTGCCCCGGCCCGATGGACGAAGATTTTGCTGCCATCGGCAGTCAGCCAAGCGATGTCCAAGGTGCCATCGGCATTGGGATACCCGATGATTTGCGGGCAACGCTCGTAGGCCAAGCTGGCTTTTTCACTGACGGGCAAACCCGTCACGTCAAGCTGGAAAGGGCGGTTGCCGAAATCGGTATCTTTTGCCGTGTAAACACTGCCCTTCACCTCGCTGGCCACGATGATGAACTCTTCTTTGGAACCGCCCGGCTTGGAGGCGATGCCGATGAACTTGAGCCTTGGGTCACGCAGGCGCTGGATGCCGTTTTCACCGTCCACGGCCCAAGCTCCAAGGGCCTCTTCGACCGGGTCGCCCCAGGCGTCCATGCGGAAGTCGAGCTTGGTGTATTTGTTGGAGGTTTTGCCAGCGGTGGCAATTTTTACGAGGTCGTCATCCCAAGTGAGCGCACCGAGCTTGGACTGCGCTTTCAGCCAAGCCTTGAAATCGTTGTGGTGCTGTTGGCGGGTCTTGCCCCGGATGTCGTCCTGGGTGTATTCGTTGCTGGTCAGCCAAGCTGCGCCACGACGTTTCAGCAAGGCGTCAATGATGGCATTGCCATTGGCGGGGTCGGTGCGGAGCAGGTTCATTTTGTCCACAAAAGCCTTGATGGCCTGCTCCTTGGTCAGCGGCACATTGGCAGCGCCTGCCTGCTCGGGGTTAGTCAGGTCAATGACCACGCCGGGAGCCGTCGTGCCGGGGTTTTCGAGCATGTCCAGCTTGGCCGTTTTCCAGTTACCGTTGTAAACCTTGGCGCTCGGCTCGATGACTTTTGACCAGCAGTTCTGCCAGTCTGGGCTGCTGCTGTTGAGGTCGGCCCATTGCCCACCTACGCCGCCGTCCTTGCCCTCCCAAGTGATGCCGCCGTCCACTTTCCCATCCCAGCCAAGGGTATTGCTGTAGAAAGTCCAAGCCTTGCCGTTGATGGTGCGCTGCTCGGTGGAATAGACGGTTGCCCAGCCTTCCTTGCTGGCAGTTTTGATGATAGCGGCCAGGTCGGCGGGCGCTTTTACATCGTAGCGGAGGTTGTTGCCGTCCTTGCGGGCGAGCCAATAAGTTTGCGCCGAAAGGTTCAGCGAAAGCATGAGAATGGCTGGCAGCACGAGGGCTGCGGTTAGTTTTTTCATCTTGATTTAGCTTTTAAAAAGAAGGGAATTTATATAGTAAGAGACAGGGTGATTTGAAGTCCCCCTGTCTCTCTTTCAACCTCAGTTTAGTCTTCGATTCGGACAAAGTACTTTTCTGCGAAAGCATCGAAATCAGCGATTCCCTTCGTGGTCGAGCGGCTGACTTTTGCGTTCATCAAATCAGCGCCATCGAACAAAGTACCCGTAAGGTTGGCCCCAACCAAGTTGGCGAATTTCATGTCCGTACCACGGAAGTCGGCCCCGCTCAAATCGGCACCCGAAAAGTCCGCATTGGGAAAATCAGTACCCCGGAAAACGCCTTTGCTCAGGTTTGCCTGCCTTAAAATAGCACCGCCAAGGTCTAATCCTCTTAGGTGCTCTCCCCGCAAATCAGCATTGGGTATTTCTATATGTCCAAGCTTTAGCATAGACGCATAGCAACTTGTTTTTTGGGGATATGGCATTTTACTACAATCTTGGGCAGCCGCTTGCTGCAAGCCAAAAAAGGCGAGGAAGAAAAGGATGCCTGCGAATTGGATTGAATTGTTCGATTTCATTGTTGATTGGTTGTTTAAAAAATTTATTGGTGAAAATTGTTGGTGATGATTCATGGGGCGTTGCCCATTTTGTTTTCATTGGGCGTTGCCCATTTCGTTTTCATCGGGCGTTGCCCATTTCGTTTTCATTGGGCGTTGCCCATTTCGTTTTCATCGGGCGTTGCCCATTTCGTTTTCATCGGGCGTTGCCCGCCATGTTTCATCGGGCGTTGCCCAATGCTGACATATTGCGCCCTTTCAGGGCTTTATTGCCGCTCAAACCCTTTGTAGTCAGCATCTGCCAGCTTTTTGGCGAAGGTTGCCTCGATGATTTGGCGGAACTCCTCCGGTGTTGGGTCGAAGATGATCACGTCCTTGGGGGGCTCAGGAACACCGTTCGAGGTGGTGACCGAATGTTGCTCGACCGAATGGCGGACGTAGGGGAACTGCTGCTTAATCTCGTCTTCGTCGGTTTGGATACCGTATAGGATGTTCGGGTTGCGTTCATCCAATTTGATGGCAAACACCGAATAATTATCACCGCCCGAAGCAAACCTGCCCCTGGTGGTGCCAATAACCCACGGTGACATACTGCGGACATGAAGGCTGTCACTAATATAGGATTTCATAGATCCCTTCGTCTTGTCGGCCCAGTACTCAATTTTGTTGCTGGTGATGACGATCTTGCTCTGTTCGGCGAGGTAGGTGCCCTGCATTTCCCGTGGGAAAGCATCCATATCGGGCGCACCCATGGGCTGAGGGCCACTGTAATAGGTGCAACTGGTGAATAGTGCCAGTAATAAGGCAATGCAAAACAGGTTTTTCATAGAAAACATAGGTTTAGTAAAAAAATGGATTTGATTGGAATTGGGCAGGGTTTATTGCTGTGGGAAAATGCCTGCCGTGCACATGCAATAGTTCATGCCGACACCAGCGCCTTTTGCATCGTCGGCAGCATGAAACTCGTCGCCGAGGCGCTCGCCCAACTTGCTCGTCATACCGACAGGCGTGCGGCCCTTCAGGTTCGGCACAGCGAAACTGTTCTTGCCGTCCCCACCGTAGCTATTGCCGATGACGGCAAACAATGCCTGGTTGTTGGCAATATCGAGGAGCCTCCCGTCACAGGACACGAAGTTGCGTGGGCAAAAACTGCCCGCAAATGCGAAAACCTCCCCCATAAATGCTTCGCTGGAAACTGGGCGCTCCACGGGTTGTGGCTTTGAGCTTGCGCCGATGACGGCCATTGTCAAAATGCCGCCCACGAGGAAAGACATCAAATGATTTACTTTGAAATTAAACATGGTTTATAGCTTTTAATTGGTGAAAATTGTGGATGGCAATCAAGTTTCGTGGCTCAGCTCATCTGTTCAGCATTTCGATTCGCTTGTCTAGTTCCTGGTTTCGGTACTCAAAATACCGATGGAACCCATAAGCAATTGCTGCGAGCAGCAATCCCCAAACCAACCAATAGCGCAACTTCGGAGAGGATGTTATTGACCGTATTTGAAAATGCTTTTTCATTGCCGTGCTGTGAATTTGATTGACCATCGTTCTAATAGATTTGATGCTGCAAAGAAGCGGGCAGCGGCAGGCAAACGCCAAAAAAACGGCGTTACAATGGTGTGACAGGGGCGTTACAAAAACGTTACAATGAGGTAAGTCTTTGAAAATCAGGAAATTGGGAGATTTGAAAATTAGCTAGTCAACCACAATTTCTTAATTTCCAATTTCTCAATTTCCAATCTTCTTCTTCATCCGCATCTTCGTCTGCCGGATAGTGCCGTCGGAGACGCCGAGCATATTGGCCATCTCGTGGGTGGTGAGTTGAAGCTTTTCGAGCACGAGGTAACGAAGCTCGGCTTGGGTGAGGTCGGGGTACTGCGTTCTTTGCGTTTCGATGAAATTCGGGTGTACCTTTTCGAAAATGCTGCGGAACTGCGACCAATCGTCGTCGGTGAGGATGGTGCTGCGGGTGAGCTTTTCGAGGTATTCGCTGCGCTCGCCGGAGCGGGAGAGCTTGTCGAGTTCGAGGCGGAGGTTTTCGGCCAGTTCCGATTTTTCCCGGAGGGATTGGGTAAAGGTTTCGAGTTCGCCCCTGGCAGCTTCCAATTCGGCGGCGGCCTGCTTGCGCTTGTGTTGCAGTCGTTTGTAGTTGCCGTAGGCCAAGCCGCCCATCAAAAGCATGATGACGATGGCCGCATTGCGGAGCATGGTCTGCAACTGCTTCTCACTTTCCACCAGTTTGAGCTGCTCGGTGTATTTCTCGGCGGCAATTCGCTGCTGGATTTTTTCGAGCCTTCGGGCATCGTTCCGGCGGTCGAGGCTGTCTTGCAGGGGCTTGGCGAAATTGGCATATCGCACGGCAGCAGCATAATCGCCTTTCATTTCGTGGTATTTGGCATAGGCCTCGAAGAAACGGATGTTTTTGAAATAGAAATAATCACGGTTGCCGACCGCGCTGTGAATTTCTTCCAAACGCTTTAGCAGAATGGCAGCCTCATCCGTTTTTCCGAGTTCCAATTTTGTGGGCACGAGCACCAACAAGGCTTCAAATTCAGTTTGAAACCCCGATTCGTCGTCGGCCTTCACTTGTTCGTAGCCCTTGTCGGCAAAGGATTCGCCTTCTGCAAATTTGCCCTGCCCCACCAGCATGGAGGCAATGTCAACGTAAGCGATACCCCGCCACTCCCGGTACCATCGCTGGTGTTCAGGATTATCGGAAGGGGCAGCTTCCGCAATGGCGAGTATTTTTTTAGCATATTCAATGCCCTTGTCATACGCTTTTTGCTGCTGGTAAATACTTTGGATGTAGTTCAGTACCAGGAAGGTAGTTTGCAGCCCTTTGGCGTCCGGCTGTATAAATCGTTCCGCTACGGAGAGATATTGGAGGGCTTTTTCAAAATCCTCCAGTTCGTACATGTGCCTACCCGAATGGTATAGTATCCGGGCGATATTGTAGTCCTTGAATTTGTCAAAACCCAGTTCCTCCATCTCACCGAATTCCTTTAAAATGGCCACGTAGAACTGTTCGGGCGGGATTTTCTTCCGGTCATAACCTTCAAAAAAGACAAAATGGTGTACCACCATTTGTTCTACCTCAAAATCGTGTTTCTTGGCCATTTCTTCCAATTCAGCCAATAACCGGAAGGTTTCTTGCTCCGAAAGCCTCAGCCTCCGGCGTTGTTGAAAATAGTAAAAGCGCAGTACCCAATTCGCCAAATGGTCTTTTTTCTCTGTGGCAACGGCATACATAGCTGCATACATGTTCAAAAAAGCAGCGGAATCCAATTCAAGCAAGGGGAAGTCGTGGATGAACCGGTAACGCTCGGCAGGCGATAGAGAACGGAAAGCCCTTTCGTCCAGACCACTTTGGGCAGTGGCCGGCCAGTTCAGACAAAGGATAAGCAGCAGGATAAATAGGTACCTAAGTTTCACTTCAATTAGACATGCCGGGCGAAGATGGAAGATTTTGCCAAAAACTTCCTGAAATCTTCCAAAAATAATGTTGACTTCACATTGCCCCAAAAATATCGTACAGGGTTTGGCCCATCACTTTATAAAATCATTTTCTCACTATATTCGCCAGCAGCGCTTTGATGCGTAGTTAAAGCAATGAAAACCAACAGCGCACACGCCCTGATACCAGTTCGCAAAAAAAAAATTCTCACAACACTCATCCACTTGCATTTTTTATGAAAAAACGCTTCCACCTTCCACTCGCCATTTCACTCACTATCCTTTTTTCCGCTTGCCAGACGGACCAACCCGCCGACACCGATTGGCGCCAATACCTCGGCTCGCCCGGCAGCAGCCAGTATTCCCATTTAACCCAAATAAACAAAGAAAACGTGGGGCAGCTACAAATTGCCTGGACCTACCACAGCGGCGGTGCCGACACCGTGAAAAACCGCTCCCAAATACAGTGCAACCCGCTGGTTATCAATGGAATACTATACGGGACATCACCCCGACTGGAGGTCTTTGCGCTGGATGCCGCCACCGGCCAACAAAAATGGAAATTCGCACCCGGCGAGGGCGGTGTGTTGGCCGTGAACCGGGGCCTGGCCTGGTGGGAAGAAGGCAACGAGCGCCGTCTGTTGGTGGCCATCGGCGAAAACCTCTATGCCCTCAACCCTGACGACGGCCAGGCGATCCCTACTTTTGGAAAAAACGGCAGCGTCAACCTGCACACGGGCCTCGGACAGGAAAATGCCTTGAAATTTGTGACGCTCAACACGCCGGGGGTGGTGTATAAAAACCTGTATATCATTGGTTCACGAGTGGATGAGGACTTTGGCGCAGCACCCGGCCACATCCGTGCCTTCGATGTGCGCACGGGCGACCTGGATTGGATTTTCCGCACCATCCCCATGCCCGGCGAGCCTGGCCACGACACCTGGGAAGACCCCGATGCCTGGAAAACATTTGGCGGCGCAAACTCCTGGGCGGGCATGTCGCTCGACGAAGAGGCGGGCATTGTGTATGTGCCGACAGGCTCCGCCTCTTATGATTTTTATGGGGGAAACCGCAAGGGCGACAACCTCTTCGCCAATTGCCTGCTGGCCCTCAATGCCGAAAACGGCGAGCGAATCTGGCATTTTCAAACCATCCACCACGATATGTGGGACAGGGATTTGCCTGCACCGCCCAATTTGGTCACGGTCACTCATAATGACCAGAAAATCAAGGCAGTAGCACAGGTGACGAAGACGGGTTTTGTGTTTTTATTTGACAGAAAAACGGGGCAGCCGCTCTTCCCCATTGAAGAAAAAACAGTGACGGCCAGCGACCTGCCGGGAGAACAATCATCGCCCACGCAGCCCTACCCCACCAAGCCCGCCCCCTTTGTCCGCCAGGTTTTTTTGGAAAAAGACCTGAACTCTCATAGTCCCGATCTGGCCCTGTTGCGTGACAGCCTCTCCCGCATCCGCACAGGCGAGATGTACGCCCCGCCCGGCGAAAAACCCTTGATGATTTTCCCCGGCTTCGACGGCGGGGCCGAATGGGGCGGGGCTGCTGCCGATCCCGACGGCATCCTCTACGTCAATGCCAACGAGATGCCCTGGGTGCAAAAGATGCTGCCCACTGCCACCAACGAAAAAATGCACCCCGGCGGGCGGCTGTATTTCAGCTACTGTGCCAGTTGCCACGGCTACGACCGGAGCGGCGACCCGACGGGCGCTTTTCCTACTTTGGTGAAAATCGGCGAGCGGCGGCGGGAGGTGGAGGTGGATTCCATTTTGCTGTACGGCAAAAACCGGATGCCCTCCTTCCGCCAATTGAAAGACATTGAACGTCAGGCCATTATGGCTTATTTATTTGATAAAAAAGCACCGGAAAGCAAGGAGTTGGAAGCGCTCGCCAAGCCGCCCATACCCTACCAGGCCGACGGCTACAACCGCTTTTTGGATAGCCGGAAAATGCCCGCCATTGCCCCGCCTTGGGGCACTTTGAGCGCCATTGATTTGAATACGGGTGACTACCGCTGGCAAGTGCCGCTCGGCGATTGGGGCATTGATAAAAGCAAACCTACTGGCACGGAAAACTATGGCGGCCCGGTAATCACAGCCTCCGGCCTGCTGTTCATCGCCGCCACAAGGGATGAAATGTTCCGTGTTTTCGACACCTCAAATGGGAAAGTTTTATGGGAAACCAAACTGCCCGCCGGAGGATATGCAACACCCGCCGTTTATGCCGTCAATGGAAAACAGTATGTGGTGATAGCCTGCGGCGGCGGGAAGATGGGGACGAAGTCGGGTGATGCGTATGTGGCGTTTGCGTTGCCGTGAACATTTTTTGGAACTGACTATTCTGTTCACTTCATTCACAAATATTTTAAAATGAATAACAAAATAAAACGGTGGTTTTTGCTCCTTGGAATCCCAATACTTTTTGCCCTCATTATTAGAGGAATATATGGCTTGGATGGAAGAGTCTGGAAAAATCTATTCTCAGTAATGAGCATTACTTTCTTGTTGTTATTACCTTTTGCAGTTGGCGCATTGACAATTGCGTTGTCAAAAATTGAAGAAATAAAGAGTAAGCCATACAGTTTTTTTATGCCATGGCTGCCTATTTTTGGTTTCTTTATTTTAACCTTGTTATTATCAATTGAAGGTTGGGCCTGTTGGATAATGATATTGCCAGTTTTTTTATTGGCAGCTTCAATTGGAGGCTTCGTTGCCCGCTTTTACAGACTGAGATCAAACAACCAAAACGGTAAAATATATGTGTCGTTAATTGCATTAGCGCCGCTACTTATTTCACCAATAGAACAAACACTTGAAACTAATGCCAGCACTTTTAAGGCTTATACTTTCATAGATATACGAGCGGACTCAAACTCGATTTGGTCGAATGTAACAAGCGTTTCAGAAATACCCGACAAACAAAATAAAGGCTATCTGACCAGTTTTTTGGGATTTCCAAGGCCCATAAAAGCGGAGCTTGATTTTGAAGGAGTTGGAGCATCTCGAGAGGCTATTTTTAGTAAAGGTTTGATATTTCACGAAAAAGTGAGGGAATATGAGCACCAAAAGAAAATGGTATTTTCAATCAAAGCATATCCGCATGAAATACCATCTACTACGATGGACGAGCATATTGTAATTGGTGGAGAATTCTTTGATGTGCTGGATGGGACATACGAATTGGAAAAAAAGGGCGATGAATTTTACCGGCTGCATCTTTATAGCCATTTCATCATGAATACGAGTTTTAATTTCTATGCAGGTTATTGGGGCAAGTTGATAATGAAAGACATTCAAAACAATATTTTACAAGTAATTAAAAGAAGGGCAGAACAGGGTTGATTTTTATTAAAGATGAAATATATAGCGTCTATTTTCTTTCTTATTATTTTGGGTAAAATCCTCCCTGCCCAATCCTACCATTTCCGCCAATACACCGTCGGCGAGGGGTTGCCCCAATCCCAAGTCTATGCGCTTTTACAAGACAGTCGGGGCTACCTCTGGCTCGGCACCCAAGGCGGCGGCCTGGCCCGCTACGACGGGCGTTCCTTCAAAAACTATGCGGCCAGGGAAGGGCTTTCCGGCAACTACGTATCGGCGCTGGCAGAAGATTCCATCGGCAATATCTGGATGGGCACCGACCGGGGCGTCAGCCGTTTTGACGGAAAAACATTTCAAAATTATGAACTGGAAACTGGGCAAAACGTGGCAGTCTATGCCCTGGCGTGGAGCGGCTCAGTGCTTTGGCTTGCCTCGCAAAACGGCATTTATTTTTCACAAAACGGCTCCATCAGCCACGTCACCCAAGTGGACGAAAAGCCCACCGGACGCCTAAATGTCGTGCTAAAAAGCAGCGACGGCAGCATTTGGATGGGCGGCGACGAAGGGCTTTTCAAACTGCAAAACGGGCGTTGGGCAACCGTCATGCGGCGAAAAGCCGAAGTGATGGCCTTGGCAGAAACGCAGGACGGCAAGATACTGGCGGGCATTTTCAATAGCGGCATCTTGATAATGGATGGCGCAAAACGGAACTACCTCAACACTTCCAACGGCCTACCGAGCAACAAAGTCCAATGCCTTTGGTACAGCAGCCGGCAGCCGGATGAACTATGGATCGGCACGCAGGACGCTGGCGTGGTACGTTGGGACATGCGGGAAAACCGTTTTACTCAAATTACTGAAAATCAAGGGCTTTGCAACAGAAACGTCCGCTCCATACTCGGCGACGGCTGGGGAAGGGTGGCATGGTTCGGCACATCGGGCGGAGGGCTGTGCAAATATGCGGCGCAGGATTTTGAGCAGCTTACAATGGAAGACGGGCTCCGTAGCAATTTTGTTTACTCATTGTGCGATGATGCGGGCGACATTTGGCTATCGGCGGGCGACCGGGGCATTAGTTTTTGGGATGTAATGGCCGATACGATCGTGCATTTCGGGGCAGAAAATGGCTTCGCCAACGTGAAATGCCGGGCCATGCACAAAGACCGTATTGGCCGCATTTGGGTAGGCACGGAGGGGCTGGGGCTAGCGGTGTATGCCGATTCCGTATTTCAATTTTTTAGCAAAGAACAAGGGCTGGCAGGCAATTGGATACGGGATATTGCAGAAGATATTTATGGCAATATCTGGGCCGCCACCACCGATGGCGGCATTTCAAAAATCGAATCCGGCTCCCGTGCTTTGGATAACGTGGTTTTTCGAAAGTTTAATGCCGAAAATGGCCTGCCAGACAAGACCGTCCACGCCCTGCATTTTGACAAAAACGGTCGCCTCTGGTTCGCCACACAGGAGGGCGGCATTGGTTTTATTGAAAATGAAAAAGTAACGGTTCTTGGCCCGAAGAGCGGCTTGCCCTTCGCCGCTGTGCGCTCGCTGACGGAAGATCGCTATGGCCATTTATGGGTCGGCACGGCTGGCCGGGGCATTGGTTTTATTGATTTGTATAAAAACCAGCCCTTTAAATTCAGCATGTTCGACCAGCAGGACAGCTTGGCCTCGGCCAATGTTTATTTGCTGGAAGCCGAATATCCCAACCTGCTTTGGGTCGGCACGGAGAAAGGGGTTGACCGGGTGTCCATTGATTCTTTGGGCAATTTTTTGGCGGTGAAAAACTATGGCCGTGCAGAAGGTTTTACCGGCATCGAAACCTGCCAAAACGCCTCGCTCGGCGGCATCTATTTCGGCACGATCAACGGCCTGATGATCCGGCGGGGCGCTGCCGACAGTCTGCACGGAGGTGCGCCCAACCCAGTGCTGACGGACGTCCGGCTGTTTTACGAACCGCTCGAAAAATCTGGGATGTCTCATTGGTCCACGAACTGGGGCGGATTGGCGGGCGGGGCCGTTTTCCCCTATAACCAAAACCATTTGGGCTTCGGGTTTTATGCCATTGACTTCGCCAACCAAGAGCGGGTCACCTATTCGTGGCAACTGACAGGGCTGGAAGATAACTGGTCGCCCTTCTCAAACCGCACCGAAGTGAACTACGCCAAGCTGCCGCCCGGCCATTACACTTTTCAGGTCAGGGCAAGGAACGAAGACGGCGTGGTGAGTGCTCCGCTGGAAACCAAATTCACCATCGAGCCGCCGTTTTGGGCGACCTGGTGGTTCAAGCTGGCAATTGCGACGGCAACGGTTTTGGCCGCTTGGGGACTTCTAAAATGGCGCATACGTTTGGTAAAAAACAAGGCCGCCCAAGAGCGGCAGCAACTCGAACTGCAAAACCGCCTCCTGACCCTGGAGCAAAAAGCAAGGCAATTGCAGATGAACCCGCACTTCATTTTCAATGCGCTGAACTCCATCCAAAGCCTGGTGACGGCGGGCAATATGGACAGCGCCCGGCAGTATATTTTGAAATTCGGCAAGCTGATGCGGGCCGTGCTCGACAACTCCCGGCAGCCGCTCATCCCCTTGGAAAAGGAAATAGAAACCCTGCGGCAATACCTGGAAATGGAGCAGTTTTGCCGGGACGGGAAATTTGATTTCATGATAAAAACCGAGGGCGTTTGGGAAGGCAATTTGCAAATTCCGCCCATGCTCATTCAGCCTTTTGTGGAAAATGCCATCCTGCACGGCGTCGGGCCGCTGTCGGAGCGCAAGGGCCTGGTGGAGGTGGTGTTTGAAGAAAAAGACCAACTGCTGGAGGTGACCATCCGTGACAACGGAATCGGCATCGAGCAATCACAGGCGAAAAAGCGCTCGGAACAACTCAGCACCCGCCAGTCGGCAGGCATCGCCGTGACCCGTGAGCGTTTGGAATTGCTGCGAAAAGATGCAGGTTATGCCGGCGAAGTGGTGGAAATGCGGCAACTGGAAGCGGAAGATGGGGAGGTGGAGGGGACGGAGGTGCGGGTGAGGGTGGCAGTTGGATAAACTTCTATGTGCCCCAATTTTTTTGATTTACGATTGCAAATTACATGATTTCAGATATAAGATTTGCCCAGAGTGTTGTCAAAAATTGCTCATCGTCAGTCAAGAATAAGGCGTTTCTTGTGCTGTATTTATTAATCCTTCGCTATCATGAAACCCATCCGCACCGCACTCATTGACGACAATCCGCACGCCATCCAAATCTTGCGCAGCGACCTGGCGAGGATGTTCCCCGAAATAGAAATCGTGGGCGAGGCCGACGGTGTGGTGCAGGGGGCCAAACTGCTCCGCCAAACTAAACCAGACCTGCTGCTGCTCGACATACAAATGGGTGACGGTACCGGATTCGACTTGCTGGAAATTGTGCCGGACTTGTCCTTCCAACTCATCTTCACTACGGCCCACGACGAACATGCTATTCGAGCCTTCCGCTTTGCGGCGGTGGATTATTTGCTGAAACCCATTGACCCGGAAGAGCTGCGGCAGGCGGTCGACAGGGCCAAAAAATTGCTGGATTTATCCAAAAATAAACCTGCCAACCAGGCCGATCAGTTGCCTGTGTTGAAAGCGCATTTTTACCAAAAAGAAAGCCCCAAGACGATTGCCCTGCATACTGCTGAGAAAATACAAATTGCCCGCCTCGAAGAAATCCTGCGCATGGAGGCAGACGGCAATTACACGGTGGTGCATTTCACCAGCGGCCAAAAACTGCTGCTGACGAAAACGCTGAAAGAGTTTGACCAACTCCTGGAAACGGCGGGCTTCCTGCGCGTACACCAGTCGCACTTGGTCAATTTTGACCATATCAAAGAGTTTATCAAAACGGACGGCGGCTACTTGCTCATGGCGGATGGAGAAAGGGTGCCGGTGGCAGTGAGGAAGCGGGGAGAGGTGTTGGAGAGGTTGGGTGGCATTGGTCATTGAGGCTATATTGGTCATTTGTCATTGGGGTCATTAGTCATTGGGGTGTAGCTATTTACCAAAACGCCATTGGATCGTCCACTACCCGCAAGTTTTCATTGAAGCCGTTTATCACGGCCATATCTACTGCTGAAATTTCAAAATCGAAGATGGAAAAATTCTCTTCCAGCCGCTGCCGGTTGGAGGATTTTGGTATGGTTGAAATACCCTGCTGCACGGCCCAACGCAAGATGATCTGGGCGGGCGTTTTGCCATATTTTTTGGCGATTGAATCAAGTACCGCTTCCTTCAGCCGCTCGCCTCTGACCAACGGCGAATAGGCTTGCAGCACTATTTTCCTATCCCTGCAATACTTCAACAAATCTTCCAAATACAGCCAAGGACTGAATTCCACTTGGTTGACCATTGGGACGACGGCGGCTTTGGGCAGCAATTCTTCTAAAAACGGCTCCAGGTAGTTGGCGACGCCGATGGCTTTTACTTGACCGCCTTCGTACAGCTTTTCCAGTGCATTCCAGGTGTCCAGCCTTGTGCGACGCATGGGCCAGTGGATGAGGTAGAGGTCAATGTAGTCGCCGCCCAATTTTTTCAGGCTGGCATCGAAGGCACGTAGCGTTTTGTCAAATCCTTGTTCGCCGTTGGCTACTTTGGTGGTGATGAAAATTTCCTCCCTGGGGATGCCGCTATGCCTAACGGGATTGCCGAGTGCTGATTCGTTGCCGTACATGGCCGCCGAGTCGATGAGGCGGTAGCCAATTTCCAGCGCCCACGAAATGGCCTGTTCCGCTTCCTGCCCGTACATGTCCCACATGCCAAGACCGATCAGGGGCATTTTTGTTCCGTTGTGGAGGGTGGTATATGGCTGCATTTTTTTGATTTTTTAAAATTGGGAATATCAAGCCCAGCGCTCCAGTCCGAGCAGCTTTTTACCCAAATCGGATAATTCCGCTGTCCCATACTTGGTCTGTTCCCAACGGCGGGGATCCCCGGGGAAGGCGTAGCCTTCGGGGGCGATACGGTCACGCCAGGAATTGATGCGCCATTGGCGGAGCGGCTCGTTGTCTTCCTGGGCGGGCATCATGGAGATGTACTGAGCAATGCGCACTTTGTCTTCGGAGCGGTTGGACCGGATGCCGTGCGGCTGGCTGCTGTTGAAAATGAGGAGGTCGCCAGCCTCCAGGGGCACTTTTACAATTTTATCTTCAAAACCAGAAATGTCGGGCTGGAAGCGGTTGCGGTCTTCGGGTTGTGTGAGTTTCCAGGTGTCGTAAGTGCGGAAGAGTTCGGGGATGCACTGGAAGCCGCCCATGTTTTCGTCAGTTTGGTCGGCGAGTGCGAGCACGCCTTGCATGTTTTGTGGTTTGGTTTCGGGGTCGTAGTCCCAATGGATGAAGGCTTTGTATTCAAAACCGGGGCGGAGTGGGAAGTTCAGGTTGGCCCGGTCAATGGTCACCCAAAGATTTTCCGTGCCCCACACATCGGAAAAGGCATCGTGGATGCGGGGCATCTGGCGGTTGTTCCACAGGTGCTGGTTATTATAAACTTCCACCATGCCCGTATTGGTAAGTTCCTTCATTTGCATTTCAGCCCTGGGCGGGGTGTACCATGTGGAAGGGTCGTTGGGGTCTTTTTCTTCAAATTCCCAGATGAATTGTGCGGTGCGGAGGGCCTGCTCCCGTGGCACGGCGTTTTTCACCACCACATAGCCGTTGTGCAGCCAAAACTCCCAATTGGTTTGGCTCAATACCCGCAGCGGCGGCCCGTCGTCAAGGTTGCTGCGTAACTTGTAGGCGCTGGATTTGGCGGTGGAGGGATTGCCCGGGATGTGCTTGTGGGTGTTGTCGGGCAACATGGTGTGGGTCATGGTGGCCATCGTGGCGGGTAGTTCGTTTTTCATGGCAAATAGTTTTGCCAAAAATAAAAAATAAAGCTGCCCCACCTTGCAGCAGGGCAGCAAAAATCTCCAAATTACTTACTTGGATACTGGATCTTTTGGCATTCAAGCTTATAAGCAGGTGTCAGTTTTTTTCTTCCTTCATTTTTTGTTGCAAAAGACCGCTGAAGACATTCGGATCGGGGCCTGTGGGTAGCACGGCGATGCCCACTTTTGAGGCCAACTCCTTGTTAATGAGGAAAGAAGCGAAGTTGGGGTTGTTCTGTACGACGGTGGCGAGTTCGATGTTGTCGTCGAGGTCGGCCCGTTTTTGCTTGCGTGATTTTTCGATTTCGAGGTCGTCCAGTTGGCGTCTTTTCTGCAGTTCGATGTCTTTGAGATCGGCGAGTTTTTCGATGTCGGCCTTGTTGAGCAAGCGGAGGCTATCAGCTTGTGCCTGGGCCATTTTGCGGAGTTTTTGAGCAGCGGTTTCCGCACGGGCCAGTTCGCTCAGGCGGCGGTTTTCTTCCGTTTTGGCTTCGATTCGGGCGACTTTGCCTTCCGCTTCAGCTTCGGCAATGGCAACTTGGCCGTCGGCATCGGCCTTTTTTCGGCTGGCAGTGGCTTGTTCCAGGTCGAGGACGTTTTGCTGGCGGATACCTTCGAGCAGTTGGCGCTGCATCCCGACTTTTTCCATAGCACTGGTGTAACTCTCCGGAAAGCGCACGTTGCTGATGGTCACTTCTTTGACGGAAATGCCGTTCTCGCCCAGATTTCCGAGCAACTCCTGTTTTATTTCCTGCAAAAACCTTTCACGGTGAGGGGCAAAAACACTGTCAACACTTGGAAAGCGGTTGGCAACGGTCGAGCTCAATTCCATGGCACGGGGATAAAGCACCATGCGGCTAAAGGTGTCCGTTGTGGGAAACTGTGAGAAAAAGACGGCAGGCTTTTCAATTTTCCAACGCAGATAGACGCCCAAATCAAGCGGGACGCCATCGCCCAAGCGGATGCCTGTGAGGTTGGCCTGATAGACCATGTCCTTTCCGGCTACGGGGCTGGGATTTTTGCAAGAAGCCAAAGCTGCAAGCAGCGTAAACAGGATGATAATTTCTGGTAGGTGCCTGAATTTCATGGTGGATAGATTTTAATTGTGAAGAAAAATTTCCTCAAAAATCCAATAGCCACGAACACCAATATCCAAGTTCGAGCAAGCGTTGCAGTTAAGTTATTATCCGTTGAAATTAAGTACCTTGTAAATTAAGTTTCTTGACATTTTGTAATGGGGGTTCTGGGGGCGATAGCCCCCGGAATCCCTTCCCCCAGCGGTGGCACCTC
>JBGSKQ010000141.1:0-4001 GCA_041741095.1 Saprospiraceae bacterium | reverse complement strand
CGAAATCGGGTACGAACTTTTGACCCAATTCCAGGGAAAAGGCATCATGCTGGAAGCCGCCAGCAAGGTGATAGAATATGCCGTCCAAACGGTGAAGGTTCAAACCATAGAAGCCTACACCCACCAACACAACCGGGCTTCGACCAAGCTCCTGGAGAAACTTGGGTTCAAAAAAGCAACTGAACCCGATAAGACCAACCCTGATTTTTATGTATTTGCGTATAGCGAAAAATGAAGCAAGTAACAACGGTTTGTTGTTCATGCCGCTGAACGGTCGGCCAGCATCGCAATAGCTGTCGGACAACGCAGGGTGACAAACCATGTTAGAAGCACTTTGATAAAATGAAAATGAAAATGAAATAAAAGAACGGGACAGTATCTTACCTTAGCCCACTTACTTTAATCAATCCATTTTCTGAATGAAAAATTTCTACTTCGCTCTTGAATTGAACTCTGCTTTCAGGGTCTGCATAATGTAGCCCGGGAAGAAGGGCTTGCAGTAGTGGCAATCAAAAAATAAAAATAAACAAGAATTTTTCGAAGCGGTAGATAGTACCCTACCGTCTTGAAGGGATTCAAAACTTCAAATTCTCCATTATGAAAACAATTTTACAAACCGTCTCTTTCCTCTCCGCCTTCCTGCTTTTCACCTTTCATCTTGTTGCACAAAAAACCGTCAATTGGCGTGACATGAATGGCAACAAAGACGCAGATTTTTACCAAGTGCAACAGGATTTTAATCAATACTGGCAAGGTAGGGCGGCCCAAAAAGGCAGCGGCTACAAGGTTTTCAAAAGGTGGGAAAATTTTATGGCGCCCAGGGTTTACCCTTCGGGCAACATGCTATTGCCTTCCACCAATTATCAAAATTACGTGCAGTGGTTGGCTGAAAAATCATTTAGCGGCGCCTCCTTGATGCCTGCCAATTGGATCTCGTTGGGGCCCAACTCCATTCCTACTGGTTACGATGTGGCATCTGGCAGGATAGACTTCGTGCGTTTTGACCCGACCAATTCCAACACCATGTACGTCGGTGCCCCTGACGGCGGCTTGTGGAAGTCAACGGATGCTGGCACAACGTGGACGACGAACACGGATTTTTTAACCATTATCGGTTGCTCGGACATTGCGATTGACCCCGCAAACACGCAAATCATGTATTTGGCGACCGGCAACTGGGAGTTTGATCGGCGCAGCATTGGCATCCTAAAAACGACCGACGGTGGCGCCACCTGGAACACCACGAGCCTGACCTGGACGGCGATTGACAATTACAAAATCAGAAAATTGGTGATGCACCCCAACAATTCCTCTATTATGATGGCGGTCACCGATGGCGGTATTTTCAGAACGACGGATGGTTGGGCTACCAATTCCAATGTTTATTGCTGCAATACTTTGTACGATATAGAATTCAAGCCGGGTGATCCAACTATTATGTATGCCGCCGGACAGGATTTTTGGAAATCCACGGATACGGGCGCAACTTGGAGCCCCGTCACGACGGGTTTGCCCGCCGCTTCTTCCGTTTCACGCATCGTGTTGGGCGTTTCGCCTGCCAATGCCGCCTACGTCTATGCTTTGATTGGCGACACCAATCATGGCTATTTAGGCACGTATCGTTCTACGGACAGCGGCAATTCCTTTTCCCTCCAATCTTCCACACCCAATATCCTCGATGCTTCAAAAGATGGCAGCGGCACGGGCGGTCAGGCGGGGCATGATCTGGCAATTGCAGTTTCCCCCACGAATGCTGAAGTGGTCACCATCGGCGGCATCAGTAGTTGGCAATCTGTCAATGGCGGCATTGATTGGACAATAATAGCTTTTTGGTATGGCACAGATGATGATTATCCTGGTCAGGGCGATGGTCCGCCAGACTATGTTCATGCCGATATTCAAGACATACAATACTCGCCAGGCAGCAACTCGACCCTGTTTGCCACCTGCGACGGCGGCATATATAAATCTGTTGACAATGGTGCAAACTGGACAAAACTCAGTGGCAATTTAAGCGTGGCGCAACAAACGAGCATTGCGCTCTCTGCCAGTTCCCCCACTATTCTCGCTTGTGGGGAACAGGACATTGGGACGGTCAAATTAAATGGAGGTACATGGTCGGGCATCAACGGTGGCGACGGTGAAGATGCTTTTATTGACCGCACCAATAATCTGAACATCGTAAGCTCCAATCCCAATGGGAGCCATGCAATATCAAGGGATGGAGGATTAAGCCACGAAGATATTACGGGGTTGCCTGGAGGGCAATGGTTCAGCCCTATCAGCCAAGACCCGGTTACGGCGACCACCGTGTATGCAGGCGGCAGACCTGCCTTGTATCGCAGCCTTGATTTACTGACAAACCCTACCTATTCCTGGACGATGCTGGGCACACCCACTGGCACGGGCAATATTCTTCGTTTTGTCGTTTCGCCCAGCAATGCCGATATAATTTATACCATAAAAGAAAATGCCGTATCCAAATCAACCAATGCAGGCACAAGTTGGGCAGATATCACGGGCACTTTACCGGTGGGCAATGCGCAATTAGCCAACATTGCCATATCCGGCACCGACCCCGACAAAGTGTGGGTAACTTTTTCGGGCTATAGTGCTGGTGATAAGGTTTTTAAAACCACCAATGGCGGTACAAGCTGGACTAACCTTTCCGCCGACTTGCCGAATTTGCCCATCAATACCATCGTTTCCGTCAATTCCAGTCCGGACGATGCCGTATATATTGGCACAGATATCAGCATATTTTACACAGACAATACATCGGGCGGCTCATGGGCATTATTTAATACAGGCTTGCCGAATGTGGCAGTGACGGATTTGGAGATATATTATCCCACGCTTAAAATAAGGGCATCTACCTATGGAAGAGGCGCTTGGGAAAGCGACTTGAATCCCGTCGCATGTTTCTCGAATTTGCTTGTCAGCAATACGCCCATCCCAACTGGCATTTACAAATCAGGTGGGGAAATAACTTCACACACTTCGATGGTTGCGAACGGGACGAATGTTATTTTTAAATCCGATACTGGCATATTGCTAAATCCTATTTTTGAAGTACTGGTGGGTGGCGTGTTTGAGGCTATCATCGAAGCATGTATGGGCGGCAATTGAATGCACTGTTGGCACGGACCCCGTCTCATTCCCCAAAAAACACCCCTGTCAAGTAAGAAAAACCAAAAGTTCAAGCAAGAAGCTTTCGGGTTTTTGCAGGGATTGGTGCTGGGTTTTTGTGAAGGAGAAAGGCCTGTAACAACGGGTGATAAGATAGAAGAGAAAATAATTTTGGTTCTTTATGATTTTGTGTGGGTAAACATCTTATCCTGCCAATAAAATGATTGTTAATTATGACCTGTAAGTAAGAGCTAAGGGTTCCGATAGCAATCGGAATGGGGGCAAGCCCCCAAGCCCCCTATTTTCCTTCAATAGCCATAAGCGTATAATGGATTTACCCACAGGTTTTCATATAGAACCATAATTTTGAATCAAATAAATAGATGAAAACGAACGCTCAACAAAGTGTAAAACGGCAACAGCCAGCAAAGGCTGGCTACTACGTTTGCAAAAACCGTAATCCCCAAAAATCATAAAAAACAAAACACACCACAAAATGACATAACGCATATTCACCCCCTTCCCCCAACTCACAACAGAAAGGCTGACCCTCCGGCAATTGTCCTTGAACGACGACCAAGCTGTCTTTGCCCTGCGCTCCGACATCGGCATCAATCAATACCTGGGCAGGCAGCCCAGCAGGACGGTGTATGATGCCAGGAAGTTTATCGGCAACATCACCGAAGCCGTCAGGAAGGACGAATCCATTTATTGGGCCATCACCTTGTCCGGGAGCCAAACATTTGTCGGCACCATTTGCCTGTTTGATTTTTCCGGCCAGCCACCCAAATGCGAAATCGGGTACGAACTTTTGACCCAATTCCAGGGAAAAGGCATCATGCTGGAAGCCGCCAGCAAGGTGATAGAATATG
>JBGSKQ010000140.1:0-30640 GCA_041741095.1 Saprospiraceae bacterium | reverse complement strand
ACGGGCCCGTACTGAATGCTCAACCTACGGTACAAAGGTCACCGGCGGTCGTTTCGCCTCAATGGCAAAGGTAAAACCAAGTCAACCTATATTCAATAACCGGTCGTATGATTGTCTGATTAATAGGGGGCTAGACCAATTGGGAATATCTTGTCGCAATTTATTCTCTACCCTAAAACTATATTGTATAGTTATATCAGGGTCAGCATCCACCATTTGGTAATTTCGATTGGTCATAAATTTTTGTATAGCTTCCCTGATCCGCCTGTTGTTTAACTCGTTTTCATATAATGGGTCATCTGGTTTTTCCAACATGTTACTTTGCAAGGAATATGTAGAAAAATCACGCAATTTGACTGACTTGTCTGCGTCTGTTTGAATGGCAATACCATTATAGCATCCGCTATTTAACAAAAAAAACCCCAAACTCAACATGAGAATTATCTTTTTCATTACTCGTGTTTTTTGGACAATGGAAAAATACGTGTAGTCAAGACTCATTTTATAACAATAAGCATTCAAATCAAAATACAAGTTGATTTTTGAGTCGTTTTAAATGCTTTTACTATTGTCAACGGAGATGAGATAGAGATGTTCAGATGCTGGAGTGGTATTAAAAAATCTGAAACGAATTGAAATAAATAGAAAGCTGCCTAACCTACTCCCCTTGCAGTGTCGGAGTGGATTCAAACCTGCGGCCCTCCCGACCCCGTCGGGATGCGCCAACCGCCCCGGCCGTGGACATTGCGGGGCAAAAAAAAAGGAAGCTGCGTGAACAGCTCCCCTTTTGTGTGCCGGGGTGCCAGCATTCAAACCTGAGGCCCTCCCGACCACGGTCGGGATGCGCCAACCGCCCCGCCTTGGAAATTAAGGGGCAAAAAAAAAAGGAAGCTGCGTGAACAGCTCCCCTTTTGTGTGCCGGGGTGCCAGGATTCGAACCCGGGGCCCTCCCGACCCCGGTCGGGATGCGCCAACCGCCCGGCCGTGGACATTGCGGGGCACAAAAAAAGGGAAGCTGCGTGAACAGCTCCCCTTTTGTGTGTCGGGGTGCCAGGATTCGAACCTGGGGCCCCCTGCTCCCAAAGCAGGTGCGCTAACCGGACTGCGCTACACCCCGTAATATTTTGCTATACATTTGGAAGGAGAACCCTGTGGCCCTCCCGACGCCTTATCGGGATGCGCTAACCAAGCTGGCTGCACCCCGTAAATTTTACTCAAAACTTTTTTCGAGCATTTGTGCGGTGAGACCGGGATTCGAACCCGGGGTACCTGTTTCCAAGTACGACGGTTTAGCAAACCGTTGGTTTCAGCCACTCACCCATCTCACCTGTTGGCCGATTCCACTTTTAACTTTTTTAAAAGCGGGTGCAAATGTATAGTACTTTTTAGAAAAACAAAATATGATTTAACGAAAGTGCCGCTTTTTTTTGCGGCACTTGTCATTAACCTATGTCAGTTATTTTTCGTTCAGGCTAAGCCTGATTTTCTTTTCAAGTTCTGCTACAGTATCCTTGAGCACTAAATCAGTTTCCATCAAATCCTGCACGGTCTTAATGGAGTAAATTACTGTACTGTGATCTCGCCCACCGAACATTTCTCCAATGGATTTGAGCGACTTATCGGTCAAATTTTTGGCCAAATACATGGAAAGCTGCCTTGCTATGACGAACTGCCGCTTACGGGTTTTACTGCCCAATTTCTCAACCGGTACTGTGAAGTGATCAGCGACCAAGCCCTTGATATAATCCAACGTGATTTCCTTATTGATCTGCGTGACAAAATTCCTGATGACTTCCTTGGCCAGGCCAAGATCGATTTCCCTGTCGTTCAAGGATGATTGGGCAATCAGCGACACCAACACTCCTTCCAGTTCACGGATGTTGTTTTGGATATTGAAACAGATGAACTCTACCACATCGGATGGTATGTCCACCCCTTCCCTGCCCATTTTGGCTTCGAGGATGGCCACTTTTGTTTCAAAATCAGGCACTTGCAGGTCGGCTGACAAACCCCACTTAAATCGGGAAATCAGGCGCTCTTCCATGCCGTCCAGGTCTTTTGGTGGACGGTCGGAGGTGAGGATGATTTGTTTGCCGCTTTGGTGCAATTGGTTGAAAATGTGGAAGAATATCTCTTGTGTTTTCTGTTTGTTGGCCAAAAACTGGATATCGTCAACTATCAGTACGTCCACCATTTGATAAAAGGTGACAAAGTCGTTGACTGCGTTGTTTTTGATGGACTCTATGATCTGTCCGGTGAATTTTTCGGAAGAAACATAAAGCACACTTTTTTCCGAGTGGTTTTTGAGTACTTCGTTCCCAACGGCATGGGCCAGGTGCGTTTTGCCCAAACCAACATCCCCGAAAATGACCAGTGGATTGAACGCCGTACCGCCTGGCTTTTTAGCTACAGCAAAACCAGCAGAGCGGGCAAGCCTGTTGCAATCACCTTCAATGAATGACTCAAAGGTATAGGAAGGGTTCAATTGGGGTTCGACCTTAAGTTTTTTGATACCCGGTATAACAAAAGGGTTTTTTATACTGGTTGCATCCACGCCACCAGGGGCGATGCCGTGGCCATTTCCATTGCCATTCTGCTTTCTATCCTCCCTGACGGCCAAGGTAGTTGCATAACCATTTCCATTGCCGTTGGCAGTGGTGGTGTATTCTTGAAACTGGGTTTGCAACTGGCGCAGTTTCGAGCTACCTGTCAAGATCTGGTATTCGAGCCGTCCCTTATCACCCAATTCTTTTCGGATGGTCATTTTTAAAAGGGCAACATAATGCTCTTCGAGCCATTCATAAAAAAACTTGTTGGGCACTTGTATGGTCAACGCATTATTTTCCAAGCGGATCGGCCTGATAGGCTCGAACCAAGTTTTAAAGCTTTGGCCGTTCACATTTCTCCGAATAATTTGGAGACAGTTATCCCATACTGTTACGCAATCCTTTACCATTCTCCAGCTTTGTTTGGTAGTTAAAAAATAAGGTTTCTGTTCCCCATTGCACATGAGGTGGTGAAAGCATCAGTAAGTTAGGAAAACTCCGAATGAAAGCCCTGGGTGTGCCCTTACACTTAGGTCGCTAACTAGAAGCAAGTGCAAGCTTCGTTGATTGGAGAGGCACAAAGGTGGGGATTTTTTTCCCAAAATGGCGAGCGGTTTTCTGCTTTTTTTTAAATTTTTTTTATCCTATGTGTAATTCAATGGGAATACTTTAGATAAAACATTAGTAATCAACAAAGTAAGAAAAATATTTTCGTAACATATTGTAAATCAATGTCTTAACCTATTCCTACTGATTATCAGTGAGTTACGTCCCATCCAATTTACATCAAAGTGGAAGCTTCTTTTTTTATCGCCAACAAAGCTTTATCAAGCGACGAAACCTGGTCTTTTTCGGCATGTTCCAGCAAGGCATTTACAAGTTCCTTTGTGGCAGATTTTGGATCGATTCCTTCCGCAACTCCATTGATAACATTGACGGTGTGGTCCCTTGAAACCTTGATAATTTGCCAAAGCTGGTCGGACACATAAACTTGTTGGGTAATATTGTATTCAAACTCCTGTTGAATGGTCATCAACATGGAAAGCCTTAACCCTGCTGCGTTTTGGCCTTCTTCCCTCAGCCTCAACACTAAATTTGGGATAGAAATGCGCTCGCAAAACAAAGACAGCCTTTCATAGGCTTGCAACCGCAATGGCACTGTTATATTCTGCTGTTTTTGCCTGTATTCCAGCGATTGCATCTGGTACTGTTTGTCCAAATAGATTTTAATCAAATGATAAACAGTCAGAAATACGATAAGTGCTGGTACCGTAATTTTGATAATTTCAAGGATGACTGACAACCAAGTAGGCATACATTAGTATTTAGATGTTTACAAATTTGCCCTTTAGAGCTTGTTTGCGATTTGGTCACTTGGCCAAAAAACGGCTCGTTTTCGCCATTTTTTCAGCTTTTTTCAGTTGCGTAGCCAAACTATGCGCCTTCAAAAACCTAAAAAACTGACAAAAAATAGCTCGTTTTTGTCTCAAGCACCAAATCGCAAACAAGCTCTTAGCCATTGCCCCTTTTTGGGAAGGCTCCAGCACATAGAGTAAAAAAGTGGGCAAATTTAACAGGGGCATGGTTTTTTCCAAAAATCCAACCTGTTGGTTCAACCCAAAGTACCTGCATTGTGTTTCCTTCGGGTTAGAAAATCGTTTTTACCTTTGCAAAAAATTGTCCATGCAAACTACAACTGTTGAAGTCCAACCCATCTCCATCACCTCAAGCGCCTTGGAGCAATTGCAGCGCATCAAGGCTGAACAAAACATACCGGGCGAACACGGCCTCCGGGTTGGCGTAAAAGGTGGCGGCTGTTCTGGTTTTTCCTACGTCCTTGGCTTTGATGCCAAAACCGAAAAAGACGATGTATTCGAGATAGGCGGCCTGGACGTTTTCATGGAAAAAGCCCATGCCATCTATCTGCTTGGAATGGAGATTGACTGGGTGGAAGGCTTGAATAACCGGGGATTCAGTTTTAACAATCCCAATGCTTCGTCCACATGTGGCTGCGGCACTTCTTTTTCTGCCTAAAAATACACAAAGCATAATTATAAAAGCCCGGCAGGTTTCCCTGGCCGGGCTTTTTCGTTGGCTCATGCGGGGAAAGTGCATTGGGTATTCTCATGTGCGCATTGGCGAAGCCGGTCTCAAAAACAGCTACACCTTTTGGCAAATCCCCTTGCCAACGTGGAAAAACAAAAACAGTTATCAGGATAAAACAGGGACGTGGTTCAATTCTCGAAGAAAAGGAGGATAAAAGGGGGCAATCTGATTTTTACCGAAAATCATTACCTTCAGACTGCATTTAAAGCCCTTACAAAGGCAAAAGTAACAAATCTTTTGAAGCTTGTTCCCCTATTAAAAATTCTACAATCCCTTTATTTTATAAACACAGTTTTTTCAAAAACAATAAGAACTGAATTCAAGCTTTGTAGCTTATTTTCCAAATTTTCCCCTTTACAGAGTCGCACACATATAGTGCCCCGTCGGGCCCAATTGCCAGCCCAGTAGGACGGTATTTGGCATCGCCCGGCGAGGGTATTGGTTTTACCCCGGCAAAACCATCGGCAAATACCTCCCAATCCCCCGACACTTTTCCATCTTTGAATGGCACAAAAACCACGTAATAGCCTTTTTGCTCCTGCGGAGAACGGTTCCAAGAGCCATGGAAGGCCACAAAAGCACCGTTTTTATATTTTTCTGGGAACATGCCCCCATCGTAAAAAACCAAATCGTTGGGAGCCAAATGGGCAGGAAAGGCCACAATTGGCGTTTTGGCAGAGTCGCAGCGGCCGGTTTGCTGGCCATCGCCGCCATATTCGGGTGCCAAAACTTTTTTGTTTTGCATGGGGTCAAAATAGCAGTACGACCATCCAAAGAAATCGCCTTCGTTTATTTGAAAAAATTCTTCAGCCGGCAGTTCGGCGTTTTGCTCTGGGGTAAACAATTTTGGCCAAAATTCACCCAACTGATCCCGGCCATGCTGCAGCGCAAAAAGCCCGTTGGTGGATTTGTTCCAGTCAAGTGCTACCGAATTGCGTATGCCGGACGCATATCTGCTGCCATCTTTAAACTGTTGGGCTGTTTTACCGGCATTAAACCTCCAAATACCGCCCCCTACTTCCAGAATGGGGCAAGGATCCTGGCCGGGTGAGCCAGCCGTCCTATTGTCCACCTGACAGGCATTGCTTGGGGCACCTACGTTTACAAAAAGGTTGCCTGCACCGTCCAAGGTGATTGATTTGGATGCATGTTCCCTTTGGTCTGGAAAACCTCCCACGACCATGACTTTGGTGTTCTCGTTAGGCAATAATTGGCCTTCCACCAAATTGTATCGAAAAACTGCCTGATCGGAGGTGCAGTAAAGTTCATTGCCAGAAATGGCCATCCCAGTTCCTTCATGGCTTCCAAAATATTCCACCTGATCCGCCTTGCCATCATTGTCAGTATCCCTTAGCGCTGCCAAACCTTTTCCATTGAACAACCGTGACATCTGTACATACACATCCCCATTGGGGCTGACAGCGATATGCCTGCCCCTGCCACCAAGGCTGTCGGCAAAAACTGTGGCGGAAAAACCTTCTGGCAAGCTGATCGAAGCATCCGAGTTAAGGGTTGGAGTAAGACTTTCTGTTGTTTTTTGCGGCTCGTTTTTACAGGAAAAAACAAGCGCCGCCAATAGCAAAAAAGGTACAAGGCATGATTTAGTCATTGTTAGTTTTTTGTTTAAAAATGCAAATTTTATCCTGCACAATGATAAATACTTTTCTCACAAGTTGGGAAAATGCAACTATTTCAATACAATAAAAAAAAAAGAGGCTCTTGTGCAAGAACCTCTTTTTTATGATGGGATAAAATAAGTCCGTCACCTTCACCCCCTCTCATCCGCCGTAAAGGCTGCTCCAATATATTCCCTGTTCATCCTGGCGATGTTTTCCAGCGAAATTTCCTTGGGGCATTCCGCTTCACAGGCTCCGATGTTGGAACACATGCCAAAACCTTCGGCGTCCATTTGGTGCACCATGTTGAGGGCCCGTTTTTTGGACTCCACCTCCCCCTGTGGCAACAGGGCCAAATGAGAAACTTTTGCGCTGACGAACAACATGGCGGAGGCATTGGGGCAGGCTGCCACGCAGGCTCCGCAACCAATACAGGCCGCAGCGTCAAATGCCTTGGAGGCCGTATCTTTTCCAATTGGAATTGTGTTGCCATCCACCGCTTGCCCAGTGTCCACTGACACATAACCTCCCGCTTGCATGATTCGCTCAAATGCGCTGCGATCCACCACCAAATCTTTGATGACCGGGAACGACTTCGCCCTGAAGGGCTCGACCACAATGGTGTCGCCATCTTTGAAAAAACGCATGTGCAACTGACAGGTCGTGGTGCCTTGATTGGGGCCATGCGGCAGCCCGTTGATCACGAGGCTACAGGTTCCGCAAATCCCTTCCCGGCAGTCGTGATCGAAATACACCGGTTCTTTTTGCTGGCTAATCAAATCTTCGTTCAACACGTCCAACATTTCCAAAAAGGACATGTGCTCGTTGGCCACCACCTGATAGGTTTCAAAACGGCCTTTATCTTTTGCATTTTTCTGTCTCCAGACTTTTAGCTTCAGTTTCATCCTAAAAATGTTTGGATGGCCGACGGTTCAAATAACCGCCCACCATTTTACTTATAACTCCTTGTTTTCAATTCTACGGCTTCAAAGTTTAATGCCTCTTTGTGCAGGGTAGGTTCCTGGTTGATGTCTTGCCAGCCCCAGGCTGACACAAAAGTGTAGTTGACATCGTCCCGCATAGCTTCCCCTTCAGGGCTTTGAAATTCTTCCCGGAAATGGCCGCCGCAGCTTTCGTTGCGCTCAAGGGCGTCGAGGCACATGAGTTCTCCCATTTCCATAAAATCGGCCACACGGGCCACTTTTTCCAGTTCCGGGTTGTATTCCTCCATGGTACCTGGCACGAAAACGTCCTGGTAAAATTCCTGCCGCAGTTCCTGGATCAATTTACGGGCCTTGGTCAAACCATCCGCATTGCGGGCCATGCCGCAATAATCCCACATTATTTTGCCCAAACGGCGGTGGAAACTCTCGGTGGATTGTTTGCCCTTGTTGTCCAGGAACCCTTGCAACCGTTCCCGCACGGCATTTTCCGTTGCATCGAATTCTGGCAATGATGTGCTGAATTTCGGCGTCCTGATTTCTTTTGACAAAAAGGTGCCCACGGTATAGGGCACTACGAAATACCCATCCGCTAATCCCTGCATGAGCGCCGAGGCCCCCAAGCGGTTGGCACCGTGGTCGCTGAAGTTGCATTCTCCCAAAGCAAATAAGCCTGGGATATTGGTTTCCAAATTATAGTCCACCCAAAGGCCGCCCATCGTATAATGCACGGCAGGGTAAATCTTCATCGGCACCTCGTACGGATTCTCGCCTGTGATTTTTTCGTACATCTCGAAGAGATTGCCATATTTCTCTTCTACCACGGCTTTGCCGAGTTCATAAATTTTTTCCGCCGAAGGGTTTTCCAAGTTCATCGTGTGGGCCTTCGATTTGCCATAGCGTTCAATGGCGTTGGAAAAATCGAGATAAACGCCCAAACCAGTTGGCACGATACCATGCCCTTTATCGCATTCAATTTTGGCAGCCCGGCTGGCCACGTCCCTTGGCACCAGGTTTCCGAAAGTGGGATAACGCCTTTCGAGATAGTAGTCACGATCAGCCTCCGGAATGTCAATGCCTCGTTTTTTGCCTTGGCGGATGGCCTCGGCATCTTCTTTTTTCTTGGGTACCCACACCCGACCATCGTTGCGGAGGCTTTCCGACATGAGGGTCAATTTGGATTGATAATCACCGTATTGTGGGATGCAGGTGGGGTGGATTTGGGTAAAACAGGGGTTTGCCATCAATGCACCACGGCGTACGGCCCGCCAAGCCGCAGTCACGTTGCAGTTCATGGCGTTGGTGGACAGGTAAAATACGTTGCCATAACCGCCTGTCGCCACTATGACACAATGCGCCGCAAAACGCTCCAGTTTTCCCGTCACTAAGTTGCGGGCGATGATTCCCCTGGCCTTGCCGTCCACGAGTACCACGTCCAGCATTTCGTGGCGGTTGTACATGGCTACCGAACCTTTGGAAATCTGGCGGCTCAATGCTTGGTAGGCACCGATGAGCAATTGTTGGCCCGTTTGCCCCTTTGCATAAAAAGTGCGCTGTACCTGGGTACCCCCAAAAGAACGGTTGTCGAGCATACCACCATATTCCCTGGCAAAAGGCACTCCTTGTGCCACGCATTGGTCAATGATATTGGTGCTGACCTCGGCCAAACGGTGAACGTTAGCCTCACGGCTGCGGTAGTCGCCGCCCTTGACGGTATCATAAAAAAGGCGGTGGACGCTGTCGCCGTCGTTTTTGTAGTTTTTGGCAGCATTGATACCACCTTGGGCAGCAATGGAGTGCGCCCGGCGGGGGCTATCATGGAAGGTAAAACATTTTACGTTGTAGCCCAACTCGCCCAAGGAAGCTGCTGCTGCTCCGCCCGCCAAGCCCGTACCCACCACGATGATGTCGAGGCGGCGCTTGTTGTCGGGGGACACCAGCGGCATTTCGCTTTTGTATTTCGTCCATTTTTCATCGAGGGGGCCAGGTGGTACTTTGCCGTTTAGTTCCATTTTATTTGAAGTAAAAAGTACAAGGTGAAAGTCAAAAATTATTTCGCCATCACATTATTGTAGTAGTAAATGATGGGGATGATGGCAAATCCGAGCGGTATCACCACTGAATAGGCTTTCCCCAAAAATTTGATGACAGGCGTATATTTTGGATGGTTCCAGCCAATGGTCTGGAAGGCCGACTGGAATCCATGCCATAAGTGAAAAGCAATAACAATCATGCATATCACATAAAAAATGACGTAACCTACATTGGAAAATGCAACCGACACCAGCGCATATAAATCCCGTATTTCCTCATCGCTGTAAGTAACCATGCTGACATCAGTGCCAGCGGTGCCAAATTTCATGACCGCCCAGAATTGCGCTAAGTGGACAATGATAAAAACAAAGATGATTACGCCCAAAAACCACATGTTTTTTGCAAAACCTGCATTTGTAGTTTCGGAGCGTGTGAGCTTAACGGCGTAGCCTTGGCTGCCACGTGCTGCCCTGTTCTTTAGCCAAAGGGCAGAACCAACAATTGCGTGAAGCACAATGAAAAATAAATTGCCTTTTGATATGAGTTGGACAATGGAATTGTGCGCCATAAAATGCGCATACACATTGAATGACTCGCCATTGTCGTTGTTGAGCAACTGCAAGTTTCCGGCGAGGTGTACCACCAAAAAAAGGATAAGGAAAAGCCCCGTCAGGGACATGAGGAGTTTTTTTCCGATGGAAGAGGTGAAGAACCTTAAAAACCAACTTTTCATCCTGGTCAACGATTTGTTTTTGTCAATGGCAAGTTAGCTGCACTTGCGGCATTTTCTACGCCGGGCAAATGTATTACGATAAATGGTTTTAACAAAAAGGAGTTTGACAGGACTGGTGTGCAGGGCTTATTTAGAATGGATAAAAATTCAGGATGGCTAAATGGCTGGATGGCAAAATGGTTTTTGTAAAAGCATAACCATATAACCATCCAGCCATCCAACCATTTTTTTACCCTTTAATATACTTCACCGGCGTATTCGTATTGTAAAAGAAAAACGAATAAGTGTCTGCTATCTCATCAATGATTTTGGAGGTGGGCTTGCCAGCACCGTGGCCTGCATCAACCTCAATGCGGATGAGCACTGGATTTTCTCCTTTATGGGCTGCCTGCAATGCAGCGGCATATTTAAATGAATGCGCAGGCACTACCCTGTCGTCATGGTCAGCAGTGGTAATCATCGTGGAGGGATACTGGGTGCCTGGCTTCAAATTGTGCAGCGGGGAATAGCCTTTGAGGTAATCGAACATTTCCTTGTTGTCTTCCGAAGAGCCATATTCTGGTATCCAGCCTTTGCCCACAGTGAATTTGTGATAGCGCAACATGTCCATCACCCCTACGGCGGGCAATGCCACGGCAAACAAATCTGGCCGCTGTGTCATCGCCGCACCGACCAACAACCCGCCATTGGAACCGCCATTGATGCCCAGTTTTTCCTTCGAGGTGTAACCCTCTTTGATTAGGTATTCCGCAGCGGCAATATAGTCGTCGAACACGTTTTGTTTTTTCATCAACATACCGCCCTTGTGCCATTCCTCGCCGTACTCTCCCCCACCCCGCAGGTTGGGCATAGCGTAAACGCCACCATTTTCCAACAACATGATCCTCGATGTGCTGAAAGAAGGCGTCATGCTGATATTGAAACCGCCATAAGCATACAGCCAACAAGGGTTGGTGCCGTCCAATTTCAAGTCCTTTTTATGCGCCACGAACATAGTGACAGGCGTCCCGTCCTTGCTGGTGTAGGTCACTTGCTTTTCAACATAATCCTCCGGGTTAAATTTCAATGTCGTTTTTTGAAACTCTACAGATTGGCCAGTGGTGATGTCGTATTTAAAAATAGTGGGCGGATATAGGAAGGAAGTAAAGACATAAAACAAAGTTTTGTAGTCTTCCCTGGTAATGCCCGAAATGCCCGCAGAGCCGACGCCCGGCAATTTAATTTCTGTTTTTCCACTGCCATCGTATTCCATTTGATAGATGCGGTCGGTTGCTTTTTCCAGGTAATTGGCGAAGAGCTTGCCCCCGGCGGCAGTACAGCCTTGCAGCAGGTTTTCTGTTTCGGGGATGATGTCTTTCCAATTTTCCTTGGCGGGTTTGGTAATGTCCACTTCCACGAGGCGGTAGTTCGGTGCGTCAATATCCGTCAACACCATGAAGCGGGTGCCGATGTTATGTACGACTGTACTTTTGTTTTTATAGCCCTCGAACAGCGTCACCATCGGGCCGTCTTTTTCTAAATCCTTGTACATGGTGGCGTAACCGTCCGTACCGGGTGCTTGGTAAAGTATATAGTAGCGGTCATCCTCCGATACATTGCCAAAATGGTAGTAGCCCGGATTTTTTTCATCCTTGAAAATGAGCTTGTCCTGGGCTTGCGGGGTACCGAGCTTGTGGTAATAAACCCAATGGTTCATGTTGTTGCCGCTGAGTTCGCTGCCCTTGGCAGGTTCTGGGTAGCGGGAATAAAAGAAGCCGTCTTTCCACCAAGCCGCACCGCTGAATTTCACCCATTGCAATTCGTCTTTCATCTGCTGGCCGGAAGCCACTTCATACACGAGAATTTTCTGCCAATCCGAGCCAGCATCCTGGCGGCTGATGGCCACGTATTTGTCGTCCGTGCTCACGCCAATGATGCCAATGGCAGTGGTGCCTTCGGCGCTGAGTTTATTCGGATCAATGAACACTTCCGGCTGGCCATTCAAGCCTTTTTGTTTGTACCAAACGGCTTGGTTTTGCAGGCCGTCGTTTTTGGTAAAAAAGTAATATTCCCCCACTTGGTAGGGCGAGCCATATTTTGCGTAATTATATAATTCCTCAAATCGGTCACGCACCGCATCCCTGAATGGGATTTTACTCAGATAGTCAAATGTTGACGTGTTCTGTGATTTCACCCAAGCCTCCGTGTTGGCGGCGGTGTCGTTTTCCAGCCAACGGTAAGGGTCGGCCACGGCTGAGCCGAAGTAGTCATCGTTCACGTCTTCCGTCGCCGTTTGAGGGTAGGAAACCGGGATTTTTGGATAGTCCATTTTTTCGTTTGAGTTTTGCTGGCCTTCCTGTTTGCAGCCGGCCAAAAGCGCCGCAAAGGAGGCAAGGAAAAGGAATTTTTTCATGTCGGTTGATTTTTTTTGTTTGAAAAAGCTGACAGCAAATTTTGTATTAATTAATCGTTTTTAGCGGGTAGCATGGCAAAATGTATGGTACACTACGCAGCTTATTCCCCGCAAAGTCCGAAAGGTCCCGCAAAGAGCCGCTTAGCGATACATGGCGCATCCTTTGCGAACTTTGCGGGAAATTCAAGACGAACCGGCAGGATTGATTGTCTATCATATATTCTACTACACCGCCTTTTAGCGAGGGGGCGAAAGGTAGGAATTTTTAAAAAAGGTGATGGGTCAAGTTGGTCAGATGGACAGCATTTTTCGATTAGTTACGCATTTCAACCAATAGCTGGCCGCATTGTAATTTGTGTCACCCGCAGTTTGAATGGATAGCCGCAATTTTGCGCAGCAAATTTTCACAATGGACTACCTGCAAACTTTTCTCAATGGCTACGGCTACGCCAGTTATCTCTGGGGCGAAATTTCCCGCCCCCATTGGCACAACTACTTTTATTGGCTGATCGGGGTTTCTGCCTTCTTCTTTTTGTTGGAAATATTGGCCCCGTGGCGCAAAGACCAGCCCCGATTCCGCAAGGACTTTTGGTTGGATTTCTTCTACATGTTCTTCAATTTTTTCCTCTTTTCACTTATCATCTACAATGCTGCCTCCGATGTGGTGGTGCGCCTGTTCAACGACGGGATAAAGGCAGCCTCCGGCTTTGACCTGCAAGCCAGCAACCCCATGCAGCACTGGCCGCTGTGGGCCATTTTGCTGGCAGGTTTTGTGGTCAGGGATTTTGTGCAATGGTGGGTACACCGGCTGCTGCACCGCTCCAGTTATTTATGGGAATTCCACAAAGTCCACCATTCCGTTGAGCAAATGGGCTTTGCCGCACACTTGCGCTACCATTGGATGGAAACGGTGGTCTATCGGACCATCGAATACATCCCGCTAGCATTGATGGGCATCGGCCTGTACGACTTTTTCATCATTCACATTTTTACGCTGGCCATTGGGCATTACAACCATTCCAATATTTCCGTACCTGGT
This sequence comes from Saprospiraceae bacterium, assembly GCA_041741095.1. Classification (GTDB taxonomy): domain Bacteria; phylum Bacteroidota; class Bacteroidia; order Chitinophagales; family Saprospiraceae; genus UBA6168. The sequence goes on along the minus strand of JBGSKQ010000140.1, from coordinate 17,233 downwards.
TGGGTAACTGGAGGGGTGTTAGGCTTGCTGGTGGGACTGGTGATTGCAACGGGTGGTTTTGATGTCCATTTGTTGAACGAGCCTACTTTCATTGTTCAAGTGGCGGTGGTTGCAGGAAGCGTTGCAGCGGGCAGCCTATTGCTCGGCAGCTTGATGAAATTTATCTTCAATAGTCCTGAAATGCACATCTGGCACCACGCCCACGACATGCCTGAAAACCGTCCCTATGGCATCAATTTCGGCATCAGCCTGGCGCTTTGGGACTACCTGTTTGGAACGGCAGTCATACCGCAAGACGGAAGGGATGTACGGCTGGGGTTTCCTGGCTTGGAGCGTTTTCCAAAGACATTTTTTAGCCAGGTGAAATTTGGTTTTGGTAATAAAAACTAATCCAAAGACTATTGGCCAATTTTAAGTTCGGTGTTAGCCACCCCATTTCACCAGTTTGAAAATCTTCTGCGGTTTATAATCGTATTTCACCAAAAGGAAATAAATACCAGAAGATAGGTTTTGTGTGTCAATTTGTAGGTAATTCTCCTCCTCCGGCGCATTGTAAATCCCCAATCTCCTGCCATCCACGCTCATCAATTCCAACCTGATACTGGAATCATATCGGTCTATGATTTCCACGTCCAAATAAGTGGAAAATGGGTTGGGATAAACATGCACCAGGGAATAGCCGCCGTTCATAATAACTTCGGCGATATTGGAATAAACGACCGTACCGTCGCTGTCTTCCAATTTTACACGGTAGTAATTTCGGCCACGTTTGGCTTCCTTGTGCCATGAAAAATAATGCAGGTAATTAAATTCGATGACGGTGGAATCGGGCATAGCAATAGCCTTGAAGTCGTCACTTTCCCAAGCCCATTCCAACGTATATTCCCTATCCACAGAATCTGTGAAACTATAAAACCAATCCACCAGCACGGTCGTCGGGCCAACGGGTTCGGCATTGATTATTAGAGCGTCGCCACAAAATAGCGGGGTATTTGACATGACCACCTGCAACTCATCCACCGAAATGCAACCCTGGTTTTGCACCTCCAGCCGGACGGTTTTTGGCCCAATGCTGTTCCAGCTTATTCCTGTCACGCTCAAAGTATTGGCGGTGTCAATTTCTGCATCTTGAAATGACCAGGCGTAAGTCGCCCCTGCCCCATTGTCCAGGCAGGTAAAATCAACCGGAACACCGATGCAAGTGGTATCCGGCCCAACAATGGCTGCCACCGCCAACGAATCCACATGAAAGGTTACGATGTTGGAATACAGGTATTGAAAACAGCCTTCCCGCCTTGCACCCCTCACAAAATAGGTAGTTTGGGAAACAGGTTCTGGCGTAAACGAAGCTTCATTGGAATTCAAAATGGGGTCATAATCAAGTGGATCAAAAGGGCCAAACTCAGTGGAAAAAAACCATAAATATTCGAGGTTTCCCGAACCACCAGAAGGGGCGCTTCCTTGGGAGACTTCCGCAGGCTGCTGACCGGGGCCGCAGAAAGTTTGGTCGCAACAAATGCTGCCAGCATTGGTCACATTTTCGCAAGGGGCGGCTTCAAAAAATCCGGCATCGGTGGAGAAATTTTCTTCCCCGTTGCCAATGGAAATGCTATCGGTCGTGCCAATAAAGGGGTTCACATCGCTGTCTATACTGCCATCGTTGCCAGCTTTTTGAGGGCTGTTAGCGTAGCCATTGGGCTGGGTAAAAGTCAGTTGATATTTACCGGGCTGCACGGTGAAAAGGTATTTTCCATCAGCATTTGTAGTAGCTGTTTTTGAAACATCCTGACCGTAATTGTCCACTCCGGCGAGGTCAATTTTCACCCCTGCAAGGCCCGTCTCGCTGTTGTCCTGGATGCCGTCCATGTCGTTGTCTTCCCACACAAAGTCGCCGATGCTGCCTGGGTTGTACAAAAAGAAATTGCAGATAGCCTGGCAATTGTTTATATCTGAAACAGTGACGAAAAAATTGCCGGCATTAAGGTTGGTGGCCAAATCCGACGTTTGGCCATTGTTCCAATTGTAGGTAAATGGAGGCGTGCCACCTTCCACCATTACTTGCAATTGCCCATCCGAAAGGCCGAGGCCAGAAATAGCCTGCGCCAATTCAATTTCACAAATCGGCAGCGGAATGTCCACGATTATAGCTGAGTCAACCTGGCTGCACAAATTGGCATCCGTTACTGTCAAAATATAAAGTCCAGCCACCAAATTTGAAATGGATGAAGTAGTATCGCCAGTGTTCCAAAGGAATTTGTAGGACGGTACTCCGCCAACGGTCTGCGCCACCGCTGCCCCCAAACCGCCGCATCCGCCGTCGAAGGCCTGTACGTTCAGTTCGAGCATAGTCGGCTCGCTCACTGGCACCAATTGGGTATTGGTGCATCCTGTTGCATCGGAAATGGTGACGGGATAATCGCCAGCGGCCAAACTGTCAATTTCGGGCACGGTATCGCCTGTTGACCAAAGGAATTGGTAAGGAGGCAAGCCTCCGCTGATCAAAATTTCCGCCGAGCCGTCTTCGCCGCCGTTGCAGGTGACATTTTCAAAATCAAAATTTACACTATAGCCACCGCCAGGGCTTATGTCCACGGAGGCATTGCCGGAACAGCCCATTGGATCTGTTATGATAACCGAGTAGCTCCCAGCGTTCAGATTGATGGCTGTTTGGGTCGTTTGACCATTTGACCATGCATAAGTATAAGGCTGCAAACCACCCATTCCTTGGGCGGTAGCCGAGACAGGAAGACCTGGGCAAACATAGGTCGGTGCATCAATATTCACAATGAGGCCGTCGCCTAAAAGTACCATGACAGAATCCCGCTGAGTGCAGCCGATGTCGTCAGTCACGGTTATTTTGTAATTGCCTGGGGAAAGCCCGGTTAGCATGGGTGAAGTAGCTCCATTACCCCAGAAATATTCAAAAGGAGGAGTCCCTGCGGAAGCTGTTGCAGTAGCCGTTCCGTCCGTAGTGCCGTTGCAAGTGGTATTCGTGGATGAAACGTCCAAACCCACTGCTGGATAAGCAAAAATATTGGCAGTGGAAGCGGCGGAGCATTGGTTGGCATCCGTCACGGTAACTGCAAAATCTCCTGCGGGAATACCAAAAATGGACTGGGTTGTTTGGCCCGTATTCCAAGCAAATTGATAAGGCATCGTGCCGCCAGATACGTTGGCAGTGGCGAAGCCGTTGTTCCCACAACTGCCGCCGGAGGTGGTAAAACTTAGGTTGATGGCCGCTGGCTGCGTGACCGTGATGGTCTGAACTTTTGAGCAACCTGCAGCATCGCTTACGGTCATGGTATATTGGCCCGCATTGAGGTTGGGCAAAATATTGGAAGTTGCGCCATTGCTCCAATTGAACAGGATAGGTGCCGTGCCACCTGAAGCCAATACGGTGATTTTTCCGGTAGGTGTACCAAAGCATTTTACGTTTTCGATGGAAATATCGAGGTTGATGCCAGGGCTGCCGTTGATAGTATGGGAGTCGGTGCCAGTACATCCTTGCGAACTGGTCACCGTGACCGTATAAGTGCCGGCGGCCAGACTATTGATGGTTTGGCTGCTGCCACCGTTGCTCCATGAAAATGAATAAGGTGGGGTTCCAAAAGTATAATTTGCCGTCAGGGATCCATTGTTATCGTTGCCGCAGACCAAAGCCGAGCCCGTGATATTTACATTGAGAATGTGCGGTTCGCCTACCGTTGCGGTGGACGATGCCGTACAACCCTGCGAGGAGGTAACTGTGACCGTATAAGTCCCAGCGCCCAAGCCGTTTACCAGATTTCCAGTCGCACCATTGCTCCAAATATAGGAAAATGGAGGTGTGCCCCCACCGCCTGGCATAGCGCTCACCGAACCGTTTAAGGCACCACAGTTCATGGCGTTCACAGCGGTTGTCGTAACTAAAAATGCCGGGGGAGAAACCAAGGTGATGGATTTGGTGCCGGTACATCCCAATGCGTCGGTGACGGTGACGGTATATGCCCCAGGCCCGGCATTGCTGATGGTTTGGGATGTTGACCCAGTACTCCAATTATAATTGTAAGGCAACACACCACCGTTGGGATTGGCACTAATGGAACCGTTGTTGGCACCTGCACAGGTTGGGTTGATGGGGTTCAAATTGACGGTCAAGTTGCTTTGGTAGGTCAACACGGCTACTTGGCTGGCCGTGCATCCGAAATGATCGGTAACAGTGACGGAATAGCTGCCAGCCATGAGGTTATTGATGGTTTTGGAGCTTTGTCCACTGCTCCAATTATACATAAATGGGAGCGCCCCACCGTTGGGATTGGCGGTGATGCTGCCTGTTGAACTTCCGGAACAAGTTGGATTGGTGGAGGCAAGGGATACGCCGAAACTTCCCGATGTCAGCACCACTGCCTCCGCATCGGTGGCGGTACAGCCGTTGGCCGAGGTCAGCGTGACAGTGTAGGTGCCGGGCGGAAGGTTTGAAATGGTCGCAGTGGTGCCGCCGTTTGACCATAAGTAAGAATAAGGCGTGACGCCACCGTTGGGGTTGGCGGTAGCCGAGCCACCCGTAGCATTTCCGCACACCACCGGACTTGCGCCGACCTGTACGCCCAAATTCGCACCAATGTTCTGGCATTTTACCAAAACACAATCGTTGTCGTCCGTCACGGTTACGCAGTATTGGCCAATCGTAAGATTGCCAATGCTTTGTGTGCTTTGCCCATTGCTCCATGCATAGGAATAAGGCTCTACGCCGCCATTTACATTGACGGTCATTGAACCGGGCAAGGTGCAACCTGAGACGGTGATGGAAGCTTGCAGAACGGGTGGTTCGCCCAGAGTGACAGCGGCTGTGGCAGTGGCCCCAGTAGAAGAAGTAACCGTAACGCTGTATGTCCCAGCGGGAATGTTGTTCAGGGGATTGCCCGTGTTGCCTGTACTCCACAAATAATTGTAAGGTGGAATGCTGCCGGATGGGACTGCTGTTATTTTACCATTTGAAAAACCGTGACAGGTCGGCGGGACGGACAAAAGGGCAACGGACAGTTGAGCTTTTGCTGCATGAAAAAAGAACAGCAGAGAAACAGCCAGTGCTATTCTGTAAAAATTATGGCAGCCTCCATTTTCATTGGCTAAGGGTCGAGTGTTGTTCATACAAGGGACGGTTGATAGAGTTTTTACGGTTCCTATGTTTATTTGATTTTTTGAAAATGCCTGGTGGCTGTGGGCTGCATTTTAAATCAAAATGCCAATAGCTCAAAGCCAAACCTAATCAACACTATAAAGCATTATCAGAAATTTCAATTGCCAAAAGGGGGGGCGGATTCAAGCAGTTAATCAAGCAGGTGGCTTTAGGAACGAAGCCATGCGAAGATAAGACAATTTTTCCCCAAACCAGGCCCAAAAATTAGTTCCTGTTTCGAAAACGGCGGTTTTGACGCAACTGGTCATATTCCTGCTTGCGTTTTCCAAAAACAAAATTCAGGCTCAGCCCAGCGCTGAACAAATGGTAGGAAGCGAAATGCGGGTCAATGCCGTGGAATTCTGGCCGCTTCAAAAAATGGTAGGTATAGCCCAATTCCAGCATGAAAGGACGTGTCAACGGTATCGAAATGCCTGCCCCGGCCTGGCCACCGACTATAGGATCATAATTGTACCTGATATTGGGCTGGGACGCAAATTCTACGCTTTGGTCGTGTACCCCTGCCCCGGCTTTTAGTACCAATCCAAATCGCATGGCCGGGTAGCGGGCTATTTTATAGCGCAAAAAACCACCGTAATAAGTTTCCTTAAATGAACTTGAAGTATTGCCAAAAGGTAATTTGGCAGCGGTAAGGTCGCTGCGGTATTCCCCGCCCACCTGAAAATGATCGGAGCCGACGGCGAGTTTGGCACCCAGGGCCAGGTAGTTTTTTTTGTCGGGGAAAATGTCTTTTTCATAGGTCGTTCGCAGGAGCGCCGGATAGCCTTCCAGGTACAATTGCTGGGCTTGGAGTGATAAAAATGACACAAAAAAGAAGATGGGCAGAAATGCTTTTTTCATCTGGGTTCAACTTGATTCAACATTTGCCAAAAGGCACTAAACGCTTATTTTTTTGACGAATAACCTTGCAAATATTTGATATTCAACATCTTATTTCAAATGACCATTGTCAGCGCCACCTGATGAACTATCAACAAAGAAAGGTTAGACATTATCAAACGCCTAACCTTTCCTGTTGGGAAAAACCAAAAAGTTAAAATTTATGGATCGAGGTAAAATTACATCACGTTCAAAGCCTTGACCAAAAAGGTCAGCGGAAATGGCAACATGAGCCAAAACCATTGCGGTGTCAGGATCAACATGGCAATTGTAATGATGGCTGTGACAATGAAAAGGATCCAGTCCTTTGATGAAGATGTACTTTCTGCGTTCATTTAATTTAAATTTTGATGCGCAAATGTAGAAAGGCAGTTTTTATCCCGCAACTGCTTTTTTTAAACATTGAAACGGAAGTGCATGATGTCTCCATCGTGTACCACGTATTCTTTGCCTTCCACGGCCATTTTGCCAGCTTCTTTAATAGCTGCTTCCGAGCCTAAGGCGAGCATGTCGTTGTATTTGATAACCTCCGCCCGGATAAAGCCCTTTTCAAAATCGGTGTGGATGACCCCAGCAGCCTTGGGCGCTTTCCACCCCCGATGGATAGTCCAGGCCCGCACTTCCTTTTCACCTGCGGTGAAATAAGTGATCAGGTTAAGCAATTTGTAGCAACTACGGATGAGACGGTTCACGCCCGGCTCGTGCAGGCCCATCATTTCCAGGAATTCCGTGCGCTCTTCGATGGTCTCCATTTGGGCGATCTGCGACTCGATTTCTGCGCTGATGTAAATGACCTCGGCTGGTTCGCCCCTCACTGCTTCCATAAAACGCTTCGTATGTTCGTTGCCCTCGTTGACGGAGGCTTCGTCCACGTTGCAAACATAGAGGATAGGCTTGCTGGTCATTAAGAACATGTCTTCCAGCAAGTCGGCAGCCTCACCTTCCAATGCCAAACTGCGGGCTGGTTTTCCCTGGTTGAGGTGCGCCATGATAGCTTCCCCCACCTCCACGGCATGGACATCCTCTTTTTTGCCCGTTTTAGCCAGCTTGCGCAAACGGTCCATGCGTTTATCCACGGTTTCTATGTCCTTGAGAATGAGTTCGGTATCAATGATTTCCTTGTCCCGCACAGGGTCAACACTTCCGTCCACGTGTACCACGTTGCCGTCCTCAAAGCAACGCACCACATGAACGATGGCGTCCACTTCCCGGATGTTGGCGAGGAACTGGTTGCCCAAACCTTCGCCTTTGCTGGCCCCTTTTATCAGGCCTGCAATGTCCACGATTTCGATGGTGGTCGGCACGGTTTGTTTGGGGGTAATAATTTCGGTCAGTTTATCGAGCCTTGGATCCGGCACGGTAATAATGCCGACGTTGGGGTCTTTGGTGGCAAAGGGATAATTGGCAGCCAGCGCCTTGGCCGAGGTCAGGGCGTTGAACAAGGTAGATTTTCCTACATTTGGCAGGCCGACGATGCCGCATTGTAAAGCCATGTGGTGGAGATTGGTGATTGGTAATCGGTGACAGTTGAGCCACTTTTCACCATATTTATTAGATTTTAAAAATCGTTATTTTAAAAACGGGCGCAAAGATAGGATTTCGGAAATTTTAAAACACTAAAGTGAACGATGAACTATAAATGATGAACGATGAACTTACAAAACATTGATTTACAGTTTTTTGTGAATCAAAATGGCCTGTGCTATTTTTTTAATTTCACTAAAACAACCAAATGCAGAAAAAATAGGGTTTGTGGTTCATTCCCGAAGTAAATTCGAGACAAGCTATTCATCGTTCATTCCCGAAGTAAATTCGGGACAAGCTATTCATCATTAAAAAAAACATGAATTTCCTCGCACACCTTTTCCTTTCCGGCGATGACGAGCAGCTCATTGTGGGCAATTTCCTGGGTGATTTTTTGTCCAATAAACAAGTGGCTACCCTACCCCGCCCTTTTCAGGAAGGGGTACGCCTGCACCGCAAAATTGATTCCTACACCGACCAACACCCGATGGTCAAGCAAAGCTCCAAACGCCTGCAAGCCAAACATGGCAAGTACGCCCCGGTCATTTTGGATGTGTTCCACGATTTTTTGTTGGCGCACAACTGGGATAAATATTCCACCCAACCGCTCGGCGATTTTGCCAAGAACATTTATCAGGTTTTGCAGCACCATATTTATTTAATGCCCACGTTTCTGAAAGAGCGCCTGCCATTGATGATTTCCGACGACTGGCTGGTGCGTTACGGCACGGAAGATGGGCTTCGTTTTACTTTTGACCGCATGAAATTGCGCTCCAGTTTCCCCCGTTTTTTTGAACATGCCGTCGAAAGCCTGCAATTGGATTTCGACGCCCTCAATGCCGATTTCAACCAATTTTTCCCGGAAGCACTGGCGATGGTGAGGGATTGGGACGAGCGGAGTGGGTGATCAGTCTTCAGTCTTCAGTCCACAGTTTTCAGTCCACAGTCTCCAGTCCGCTCCCGATAGCTATCGGGATCAGAACGCACAGCCGACCGTGCAGTGCAGACTGAAGACTGAAGACTGCGGACTGTGGACTGACGACTAAATTCCCACCCCAACCAACCTTCACCTATCTTTACGCACTACATTGACATAGTAGAAATCACCAAAAATATGCGGGCGACTTTTTTCCTCCTTTCTTTTTTGTTTGCAACAAACATTGCTTTTTCTCAGGTCAAAGGCACGGTAAGCGACCATACGGGCGAAGCATTGCCCTTTGCCTCTGTGTATGTGCAAGGCACGACGAACGGCACTACAACCAACCTGAAAGGCGAATATTCGCTGCCCTTGGAAGAGGGAAGTTATCAGCTTGTATTTCAATACATTGGCTATAAACAGCGGGTGATTGCTGTGGTAATGGATGGGAAACCGCAAAAACTGGACGTGCGGCTGGAACCCGAATCCATTGAATTGGCGACGATAGAAGTGAAGGCCAATACGGAGGATCCCGCTTACCCCATCATGCGAAAAGCCATTGAAAAAAGGGAGTATTATAAAAACCAGGTGGAGAGTTTTTCCTGCGATGTGTATATCAAAGGCAATGTGAAAGTGTTGGATGCGCCCAAAAAATTGCTGGGCCAAGACGTAGGCGACCTCGATGGCAGCCTGGACACCACCCGCCAGGGCATTGTGTATTTGTCGGAATCCATTTCTAAGTTGTATTTCAAACAGCCTGACGAATACAAGGAAGTGATGGTGTCGAGCAAGGTGAGCGGCAACAACCAGGGCTTCAGTTACAACAGCGCCCAGGAGATGAACATCAATTTTTACCACAATTTCGCCACGTATGGCCGAAACATCATGTCCCCAATTGCCGAAGGCGCAATGGCCTATTATAAATACAGGCTACAGGGAGTGGTTTTGGACGAGGAAGGGCATTTGATCAACAAAATAGAAGTCATACCCAAACGCAGTGAAGACCCTGTCTATCAAGGGGTTATCTATATTGTGGACAAACTGTGGAACATCCAAAGCGCCGACTTGTATGTGACTGGCAACCGTGCGCAAATGCCCCTTTTTGACACCCTTTTCATTCGGCAAACCCACGTGCCGGTGGCCCAGCCGGATACCTGGCGTTTGTTTTCCCAAACCTTTTCATTGATTGGCGGAGCCTTCGGCTTCAAGTTCGGCGGCAGCTTTACGGGCATTTATTCCAACTACAACCTTTCGCCCAATTTGGGGGACAAGTTTTTTGGGAACGAACTGATGAAAGTTGAAAAAGCTGCCAACGAGAAGGATTCCTCATTTTGGCAGGAGGTGCGGCCTGTGCCGCTTACCCAGGAAGAAGTAGTGGACTACCACAAAAAGGACAGCATACGGGTGGTGCGGGAGTCGAAACCCTTTTTGGATTCGCTGGACAAGGTGAACAACAAGTTTAAGTTCAATAACCTCTTGTTTGGCTACACGCACCAAAATTCCTGGAAACGCAGTTCCTTCAGCATCAAATCACCGCTCAATACCATCCAGTTCAATGCCGTGCAGGGCTTCAACCTTAACCTGGACCTCAGCTACACAAAGGCATTTAACAAAGAAAGAAACAAACAACTGGAAGTGAACGGAAAGCTGAACTATGGTTTTTCCGAAGAAAAATTCAGGGCGTCGGGCGGTTTGACCTACAATTTCAACCCGAAAAAATTCTCCCGCCTCGAAGTGAGAGGCGGGGCTTTGGCTTCCCAGTTCAATGAATTGGAACCCATTTCGCCCTTGCTCAACACTTCCTATTCTTTGTTTGGCCACCGCAATTACATCCGGCTGTACGACAAAAAGTTTTTCCAAATCAACTACCGCCACGAAATCATGAACGGTTGGATGCTCTACCCCATCGCCCAGTTCGCCGACCGCTCGCCTTTGGAAAACCACAGCGATTACAGCTTTTTTTACAAAGACAGCCGAACTTATGCTCCCAATGATTCGCTGAACTCCACACTTCCCGATGGCGCTGTTGCCACCAGCAAGGCATTGGTGGCGGGTTTCAGCCTGCGCCTGCGTCTTGGGCAAAAATTTTACAACTACCCCAACGAAAAATTCCTGTCGGGCAGCAAGTACCCCGATTTTTGGATTCATTACCGCAAGGGGATTTCCATCAATCCCGGCAGCGGCAATGCCTTTAGCAGCGACGTGGACTACGACCGATTGTCGGTTGCCTTTGCCAAAAACAATATCAAACTGGGCCTGGTGGGCCAAACTTCCTTCCGGGCAGAGGCGGGCAAGTTCCTAAACAACAAAGCCCTTTATTTCTACGATTACCGCCACTTTTTGGGCAATGAAATCCAAATTGCCAATTACGAGCGCTATTTATACAGTTTTAAAATGCTCCCCTACTACGAGTTCAGCACCCGTGACGCCTGGGCAGAAGTGCATTGGGAACACAATTTCAAAGGCTTTATTACCGACAAAATACCCGGCGTCAAAAAACTCGGCTGGAACCTGGTGGCCGGTGCCAATTTCCTTTATACCACCGAGAAAAAGGATTACTTCGAAGCGTCGCTGGGCCTTTCCGAATTGGGCGTAGGCATTCTGCGTTTCCTCCGGGTGGACGTAGTTTCTTCTTTTATCAATGGAAAATATGATAGTACAGGCTATCTGATAGGCATCAACCTGCCGCTGGGCAATTTGGAATTGCTGTAAGCCCGGCCCATCCTCCAATAAGACTTCAATCACTTGTTTTACTGACAAATGTCATCCTGTAAAATGGAGGCCCTGCCCACCTTTAGCACCTTAGTTCTAACTATGAACGATGAATGATGAACGATGAACCTACCCCGACCACGGTTCAATATTCATCATACATCGTTCAACATTCATAGTTCCAAGACTCATGTCCACAAAAGAAATGACCGCCGCCGTTGACCTGTCTGCCCACCCGAAAGGCACAGGCCCAGCCCGTTCCCAACGTCCTTTTTACCTCGATATGCTGCCGCCATGCAACAACGCCTGCCCCGCGGGGGAGAACATACAGGCTTGGTTGTCCTTGGCACAAGCCGGGAAATTTGAGCAGGCATGGCAAAAGCTCGTTGAAGAGAACCCACTGCCCGCCATCATGGGCCGGGTGTGCTACCATCCATGCGAAAACTCCTGCAACCGGGCTTTCGTGGACAGCACGGTGAGCATTCATGCCGTGGAGCGTTTCTTGGGCGATTTGGCCTTGAAAAATGGCTGGAAACCAAAAATAACCGCTTTGCCAAGTGGTAAAAAAGTCTTGGTCGTCGGAGCAGGTCCATCGGGCCTTTCAGCCGCCTACCACTTGCGGCGACTGGGCCACGAAGTGGAAGTCCACGAGGCTGGCCCCGTGCCGGGTGGCATGATGCACTTTGGCATACCCGCCTACCGGATGCCCCGTCAAGAATTGGAAGCCGAAGCCAAACGCATTGAAGACATGGGGGTAAAATTTGTCTTCAATCATCGGGTGGAAGACGTTTTAAAAGAAAAAACCGACGGCAACTTTGACGCCGTGTTCATTGCTGTGGGCGCCCATATTTCCAAAAAAACCGAAATCCCGCAACGGGAGGCCGGCAAGATCCTCGACGCCATCAGCTTCCTGAAAAGTGTGGAAGAAGGCGAACCGTTGAAACTGGGCCGGAGGGTCGCTATTTACGGCGGTGGCAATACGGCAATGGATGCCGCCCGCACCGCCAAACGCCTGGGCTTGGAACCGCTTATCATTTATCGCCGTGACCGTGCGCACATGCCCGCACACGATTTCGAAGCCGCCGAGGCACTCGCCGAAGGCGTGAAAATCAATTGGTTGCGAACCATTAAAATGATTGACAAAACCACTTTCACCGTTGAAGTAATGGAAGTGGACGAAAAAGGCAAACCACAACCGACCGGACAGTTTGAATCGCTCGAAGCGGACGCCCTTATTCTTGCCCTCGGCCAGGATACCGACACGGGGTTTTTGAAAAATGTGCCCGGCATCGAATTCGACGAATGGGACGGCACGGTGAAGGTGAATCCGAACATGATGACGGGCCACGAAGGCATATTTGCAGGCGGCGACATGGTGCCGAGCGACCGCACAGTGACCATCGCCGTGGGTCATGGCAAAAAAGCAGCTCGCAATATTGACGGCTGGCTGCGTGACAAGGCTTATGAAAAAGCAGCCAAGCACCCCGTTGTTGGCCACGAACGCCTGCATGTCTGGTATCATACGGAAGCTCCCCAGCGCAAACAAAGGGAATTGCCCAACGAAGCCCGCACCGATTTTTCGGAAGTGGTAAAAGGCTTCACGGAACGGGAGGCACTTTTTGAAGCCAAACGCTGCCTCTCCTGCGGCAACTGCTTTGAATGCGATGGCTGTTATGGAGCTTGTCCGGAAGGGGCGATTATCAAATTGGGGCCTGGCAAAAAATACAAGTTCAATTACGACCTCTGCACGGGCTGCGCCGTTTGTTTCGAGCAATGCCCTTGCCATGCCATAGAAATGACACCGGAGGTGGGGTAAGGGGTTTGTGTTTAGGTGTTTATGTGTTTATGTATTTTCATTATTTGGAAACATCTATACACATAAATTCCTAAACACAAAAGATGAGAAAAAATCTTATACTTGCAATATGAAAACCCTTGCAAGTACCCTCGTATTCATGGCGGCAAGTTTTGCACTGCTGTCGCAGTCTTCCCAGCACGGAGGCTATTTCACCATTATTGGTTACAATTATATATTGAAGCCCCCCGGATTATATGTCGAGCGAGATATGGCCGGGCAATTTTATTTTACGGCTGTTGGGATCAGCCCTTTTCATTTAAGCAATATATACGACAGCAATAACAGCGTAGTATTCCGGCAGGATGCGGTAGCCCAAGCACGCAGCAACCCCTATGCGCAATATTTGGAGGAAAATAATTACAGGAATACTTCGGCTATGGAGCAATGGTCTATTTCCCTACCTTTTCAAGTGGCCGCCAAAGTCAAATATCCAAATGCCAACATCCGCCAACGGTTCGGGGCCTACCGGATCAGCCAAGGCATGGGCAGCAGGTTGTTTGGCAATTAACGCACTGCCCAAAACACATAAACACCCAAGCACAAAAACACAATCCACGATCACTTCTTCTTCGGCTTCGCCAAATTCTCCGCTACCCGAAACTTTACGATCCTTTCAATCAAATCCAAAGGCATCGGCTCATCCAATGGAAACTGCACAGAGCCTTTCCCCTGCTTGTATTTCGACAATTCAGCCTTAAACGCTTCATGCCCCGTGGGCGTGGCATAAAAACCGATGTGATTTTTATAAGCAGCAAAATAAACGAGCGGGCCATTGAGCTTGTAGGCGGGCATTTGGTAGGCGATGCACTCTTCGGCATCGGGGGCAGCAGCTTTGATGATTTGGCGGACTTGTTCCATTGGTTTTTGCGCCTCTTCGGGGAAGGCGGCAATGTAGTCAGGCACAGAGGCGAAAGTTGTGGTCATAGGTTTGGTATTTTGGGGTCAAAAGTAATTGAATATAGAGATAAATGACCTGGTGGTTTAGAGTACCCGATCATTTACCTTATTTTGTTCCATCAATATTTACTGCCGCAAATACAGGTATCTTTCTGTTTTTGCCCAATTGGATGCTGTGGTGCGGATAATGCAAAAGCCCGTTTTTAGATTCTTTTACCTTTACAATATCTTCCAGCATTTCTGCATTAGGTGCTGGCAAATTGACCTTTAGTTTTGTACCCAAAAAGTGGTACGGTAGCCTTGTGTTTTAGACATGTTGCTGACTTTGGTGCAAAGGTGTTTGCTGGCGCCTGGGTTTTTAATTATTACAAAAGAAAATAATGGCCCCTATTAGCCAATTTTGTTTGTCATCCCCTTTCCAATGATGAAACTTAAACGGCCTTTCAAGGCAACTGGTGAAACTCCACTTTTACTTTCCTAATTTCGCCGTGCAAAAACCAACAAACGGAAAACATATTGATGAAAAATTGCCGATCTTGCCACCAAGCCATCCCCGACAATGCGAGGTTCTGCCCTTATTGCGGAAAGAGCGTTATTGAAACGACCGTCACCTGCCCGTCATGCGGCGAGGAAAACGACTTGGATGAAAAGAACTGCCTGCACTGCGGTTTTGCGCTTTTGGGGAAAAAACAGCAAGCACCGCCACCGAAGAACGATATTTTTGAAAATTCGAGTACCGAAAGTACAGAACAGGAAATCGCCGACCGGTTTAGCCTGGCATTTGAGCGCCGCCTGGCTGAAGAACACGCCCCAAAATTGCACGGTGAATATATCGAACGCTTTTACAAAAGTGACTTTAGAAAAAGCGTAGATTTTCGCATCCAGCAGTTGGCAGAGGAGCTTCGACGGCTATCGGGCGTCAGGGAAGAGCTGGAAATCAAAAAAAACAAGCTGCTGAAACCTGCCCTGGAGGAGTTGATTGATTATTTCATCGTACAATATTGCGCCGACCTCAACGAAGCGCATTTCCCAGAATATATTTTGAAATACCAAGGACTTTCAAGAGATAAGGTACATCTTGCCCAAATGGCGCTGGATTACCTGGATTTTGAACATGAAGATGAATCTTTATACACGGATTTTGTCACCATGCCCTCCCATAAATTAAAAAATGCAGCCCAATCCTTTCTAAAGCCCAAAAAAGGCGAGACAATCTATTTTATCTGTGATTTATCCGTTTTGGGCAGTTGCAAGGACGGATTTGCCATGACAAACGATTGCCTATATTGGAAAATGCCATTTGAAAAAGCCCAACGGGTATATTTTAAAAACTTGGAAGAAATCAAGCGCCAGGAAGATTGGATTACTATAAATGGCATTTTTTTCAACGCCAATAAGTCGCTGAACCTTAAACTGATGCGGCTATTGAAAAAATTGAGGGATTGGAAAGAATAAATATGACCATATAAGAAGACGATGAAGATATTTTCTGTAGAACAAATACGCCAATTGGATCAATATACCATCCAAAACGAACCTATATCTTCCATTGATTTAATGGAACGTGCAGCCAGGGCCTTTTCCAACTGGTTCGTGGCCAAATTTCCCGATAGAAACAAAAAAATATGCATCTTTTGCGGCCCAGGCAATAATGGTGGCGATGGTTTGGCCGTAGCCCGCATGCTCAGCCATGATTTTTATGAGGTTCATGTATATTTATTAAAAATTGGAAATAGCCAGAGCCCTGATTTTACTGCCAATTTGGAGCGTTTGAAAAAGGATCGCAGTTGCCAAATCATTGAAATAAAAGAGAACAATGAATTACCAGTTTTACCTGAAAATGCAACTATTATTGACGCTATTTTCGGCTCCGGCCTAAGTCGGCCTGTGAAAGGGTTTTGGGCGGATTTTCTCACATTTTTGAACCAGCAAAATAGCATTAGGTTCGCCATTGACATGCCTTCTGGCATGTTCGCCGACCGGCCTACCGAAGGTATTGCCTTTCAGGCTGATTTCACTTTCAGTTTTGAAATGCCTAAACTGGCTTTTCTTTTCCCCGAAAATGATCATTGGGTTGGGAAATGGAGTACTGGAAGTATTGGATTGAGCAAAGAATTTATCAACAGGGAAATAACTTATTGGAATATAGTAGATCCTACAATGGTGAAAGCTATATATCGCCCCCGCAAAAAATTCGCCCATAAAGGCACTTATGGACACGCATTATTGATCATGGGCAGCTATGGGAAAGTCGGTGCGGCCTTATTGTCTGCAAAGGCAGCGTTGAGCAGCGGTGTTGGGCTACTCAGCATACACCCCCCGAAATGCGCCTATTCTATTTTACAGACTGCCGTGCCGGAGGCAATGTTGAGCGTGGACAAACACGATGCGCTCATCACTGAAATTGGGGAAGATTTAACTCAATATAAATCCATTGCCATTGGTTGTGGCATTGGTACGGATGAAATGACTGCCTCAGCTTTGGTACATGTTTTGGAAAATGCAAATTATCCAATTGTATTGGATGCCGATGCCTTGAACATTATTTCTAAAAATAAAAACCTGTTTCAAAAAATACCCCAAGGGAGTATTTTGACGCCACATCCCAAAGAATTCGAGCGCCTTTTTGGCAAAACTGCAAACAGTTTTGAACAACATATATTGTTGAGAAATAAAGCCAAAGAATTGGGAATTTATATTGTATTAAAAGGTGCATATACAGCTATCGCTTGTCCGGATGGCACCTGTTATTTTAACAATACAGGAAATCCCGGCATGGCCACGGGCGGCAGCGGAGATGTATTGACGGGCATATTGGTGGGACTATTGACGCAGGGATATACACCTTTTGAAACCTGTATATTAGGCGTTTGGCTACATGGCCTGGCTGGTGATTTGGCAGCCAAAAACCTAAGCCAGGAAGCGATGATCGCCGGGGATATTGTTGCCTATTTAGGCGATGCTTTTCAAGCTGTTGTTGGTTATACCACGTAAGACGTTGCAGGTGGCCTTCGGCCATGACAAAAATAGCTCAGTGAAATAGGCTGCTTGGAGGTGACATCTTTTTCGCTTTTATTATATCGCTAATTTGGTAAAATATTGAAGCGAAAAAAGATGTTCTCTCCTTTAAGAGCTTGTTTGCGATTTGGTGCTTGAGGCAAAAACGAGCCATTTTTCGTCAGTTTTTTATCTTTTTGAAGGCGCATAACTTGTCCCGGTTCATCGGGAGTGGCGCTACGCAACTGAAAAAAGGTGAAAAAATGGCGGA
>JBGSKQ010000139.1:0-16857 GCA_041741095.1 Saprospiraceae bacterium | reverse complement strand
ACGAGGTGGTTATGAATTATTCCATTTTCAACTTCTTCATTTTTAAATAAAAAGAAGTAAAAATGAAGAAGTAAAAACTTCGCTCAACTATGTATCACCGACAATGCCTCCTAACGTCGGCACTGCGTTGATACTGTTGTTAGTAGCCATAAAAATTAAAAATGAAACAAATCGCAACCATACTAATAATGATTCTGCCTTTCATTTCAAGCGGGATGAATTATTCAATTGGTGACACATTGAATGTTGTTGCAATAAATGGATTAACGGTTCGCTCGACACCAAGTGCAAAAGGTGAAAAAATAACTGTCCTTAAAACTCAAGAAAGAGTTTGCATCAAAGACACATTTGATTTTAAAATTCGGCATGATTCAATTTTTGGTTTTAAGGGAAATTGGGTGCTAATACAAACAACTGAGAATATTACAGGATACGTTTTTGATGCATTTTTAAGCACTCTTCCCGTTGCTAAGTCTATGTCAGAAAACGGAAAGTTAATACCGAACAGTTCTTTCGAATATTCGGAGTGGTTACCTAATTTGCTTAAGCAATATGCCATTGATAATTTTACTGAAACTGACTGTGTATTTGAATATCAAAATAGGATTGATGGCGAATCTGCTCATGGGATGAAAATTCAGGATTTTCAAAAAGGACACGTATTCATTGAACATGGATATTGGGAAGGCACTTCGACTGAATTGAGTTTAAAAAATGTAAGGATTTCCGAGATTTACTATTTAATTCATCAATTTTTGAAAGATACGAACGAAGAAATAATAAAAATAAGCGACTATAACTTGAGGAATCCAAAATCATATAGGGACTGGAGAAGTTGTGTGGGAGAATTGATTGGAAATGGCTGTGGAATTGAGCTATATAAAGATTCAGAGAATGCTTATACAGTTAAATTTAATTTCCCATGCTGTTAAGAAAAAAATGAATACGGCTACTAACAAATGTATAGCTGTCCATTTTGCCTATACGGCAAAAACGTCAGCTATACTGACCGTTATAGCCAACCAGAAAAATAAAATCCAATCCAATTAGAATGGAAAATAATGTCCTAGATGAATTTGAAATAAATAAGAATAAAAACGAAATAGAAAAGTCGTCAAATCAAGACAAAAACCTTTACATATTTTTTAGCGGAATAGCTTTCGGATTTGGATATTTAATGGTATTGATAAATGGTTATTATCATTTAAAATCAATCGAATTCATTCAAATAGGAAGAGAAGATTTAATAGCAAGATTAGGTTATTTGGCTTATTCGATTGGATTTATATTTTATCCAACATCAATAATTTTAACTGGAATAATAATTTGGATAATCAATAAAAGAAGGGGGAAAGGAATGTTGATAAAATTATCCTTTTCAGTTTTTGGATTGATAGTTCCAGGAATTCTATTTTATGGAGATATTGGGTTAGATATATTGTTTGGACCAAAAGAAAAATGGATAATAGGAGTTGTTTTAATCATACTTTCGGCTTTTATCCTTCTAAAGAAAAGAATGATAATTAAGAAAAATAAGTCTGCTTACAACAATCGCTAAACGCTCATAAGGGGCTAAACGCCTGACGGTATTTATGCCAAACGTTCAAAGTCCAAAAACAAACATTCAAGCTTTTTAACAATATCCCACCCTCCCCCATCCTTCAAATCCCATAAAATTCCCCTAAATCTCAATTAACCGCTGTCAACCGGCATTTAGACGGTCAGAATAGCGATTAACAGGCGTTAATTGACATTTAGAGCAATAAGACGTAAATGGGAGAAAGTTCATGAGGAAAATGGCACTTCTAACAAGACTAAACCCGGAATCTGCCGACTTTGCACCACCTTCAATCCACCATCCGAAACTGCAGCGCCTTGTCCTCATCTTTGGGGATGTAAATGGAAATCTTGTAATACCCCGGCTCCAGCCAGGTGCCGTGCGGGGCAGTCTCCGTGCCGCAAACGCCTTGGCAGGCGGAGGACGTGAAATGTTTTTTGCCGTTGACGGTGCCTACGGCCTCTACGAGCGCATAGCCAAACTGCTGGCCCAAGGATTCATATTGTATGTAATCGCTGGATTTACCATTGCCCAAATCGCCAATCTCGGCACGGCTCACCACCAATTTTTCAATGTCACTGCCAGATTTGTTTTGAAATTTCACCATGACATAATCGGTGGGAGGAAGGTTTTCCTCTTTGCCACAGGCGGCGAAGAGCAAGGAAAACAGGAGCAGGGTTGCCAGAATATGTTTCATAACAGGGTTGGATTTTAATTTGATTTTTGGGTTGATGCAAAAGCTCCCAATCAAAAATCAAACATCGAAGAATCACATGTCTATATGAAAACACCCAAAGCGCTCCCAGTTTTATCCACTTGGTCAAATTTTAACCAAAAAGCGCCCCCAATGTCTTCAAATCAACATTTCCGCCAGAAAGGATGATGCCAACCCGTTTTCCTGAAAATCTGCCTTTTTCTTTCAATAATACCGCTAAAGGCACGGCACCCGAAGGCTCCACCACGATTTTCATGCGCTCCATGAGCAGGCGCAGGGCCTCCACGATGTCCTGTTCTTCCACCCGGATGATGTCGGCCACATAGTCACGGATAAGGGGAAAGGTCTTGTCGCCGAGGGAGGTGCGGAGGCCGTCGGCAATGGTCTGCGGATTGGTTTGCGGTACAATATGGCCAGCCTGTTTGGATTGCCAGGCATCGTCGGCACCGGATGGTTCGGCGGCTATGACGGTCGTTTTGGGTGAAAAAAAGTGGGCTGCCAATGCCGTGCCGCCCAATAAGCCGCCGCCGCCAACGGGCGAAATGATGAAGTCTAAATCGGGTACGTCCGCTATGAGTTCCAGGGCGGCGGTACCCTGTCCGAGTATCACATTTTCATCGTTGAAAGGATGGATGAAAGTAGCGCCGGTTTTCGCCACTACGTCTTGCAAAGTATCTTCCCTGGCCTGCAAGGTCGGTTCGCATTCGATGATTTCACCGCCGTAGCCCTTTACGGCAGCTTTTTTTACTGCCGGTGAATTGCTTGGCATGACGATAAAGGCTTTTACGCCCAACATGCTGGCAGAAAGGGCAAGGGCCTGCGCAAAATTGCCGGAAGAATGGGTGGCAACGCCTTTTTGCCTTGTCTTGTCGTCAAGTTGGAGGATGGCATTGGCAGCGCCCCGCATTTTAAATGCGCCCATTTTCTGGAAGTTTTCGCATTTGAAAAAAAGGCTTGCCCCGCTCATCCCGTCCAGGGTTTGGCAGGTCAACACGGGCGTGCGGTGGATGTAGGGCTGGATGCGGCGATGGGTTGATTGAAGGGATGCTGTGGAGTAGTTTTCGTTCACTTTAGAAAAATTTGATGGCACCTTTAGGTCCGGGGCAGCATCGTGAAAGTTGCTCATAGTCGTTGGTTTTTCAGAAAAAAGTGCTGCGGGCATTTTGTGTTCTTATAGATAATCGCATTTGAAATTAATAGTCAACAGAGAGTAAGTAGCTGATTTTCAACAAAATGACCTCAATGACCAATGACATTCAATGACGTTCATCTATAAGCAAATGCCCGCAGCACTTTTTGTCACTTCGACAGCTCCAGCAACTTGTCCAAATTCGGGGAAAGTACAATTTCCGTCCTTCTGTTTTTGGCCTTGTTGGCTTCGTTGCTGTTGGGCACGATGGGCTGGTGCATGCCACGTCCGGCGGCAGTCATGCGGTTGGGCAATACGCCGTTGAGGGCGAGGATTTTCACCACTTCGGTGGCCCGGCGGGTGCTCAATTCCCAGTTGTAATTGACGCTGCCGGAGTCATCGGTATGGCCTTCCACGATGATTTCGATGTTGGGGTTGTCGTTGAGGGCATTGGCGAGTTGTTGCAGGGCGGTTTTGCCCTTGGCGTCCAATTGGTCGCTGCCTTTTGCGAACAAGAGATTTTGGCTCAGGGAAACGTAAATCTTTCCATTTTTTTCGCTCATGCTCAGGTCGGCGGCGGTGTAGCCCTTCAGCGCAGCGGCCAGGCTGCTGCGCAGCGCCGCCATTTGTGCTTCTTTTTCAGCCAAGGCCCTTTCCAGTTCGGCCACCCTTTTCTCACGGGTCGCCAGATCCATTTGCATAGATTCCATGCTGTAGGTTTGCAGGCCGAGGGTCGTTTCCAGGCCCTGCATCTGGCGCTCCCTGGCCAGCAGCTCATCTTCGTTGGTGGCCAATTTTTCTTCAAACTGGCTTTTGTCGGTTGAATAGGAAGAAAGCAACTTGGAGTTTTCCTTGGATGCCGTTTCAAAACGGGCGGTCAGTTCCTGGTTGTATTCTTTGATGCGTTTGTTTTCCAATTGCTCCTGCGCCAGGGCGTCCTTTGACAACTGCAATTGGCTTTCTGCGATGCGGAGTTTGTTTTGCAACTCCGTTTTTTCGCTCTCGGATGCCTTGAGGTTTTCGTATTGGGCCTTGTAGTGGTCACGGGCCGTTGTCATGTCGTTCAATTTCTGTTTGGATACACAACCGCTACCTAATACGGCCACGGCCGCTGCTACGATCAGTAAGTTCTTGATTTTCATAGGAATATTGATTTTAGTGAAACTTCGCAAAGATAAGAATTGATGGTTGAATGGTTATATGGTTGGATGTTAGGTAGCCATCCAGCCATTTAGCCATATAACCATATAACCATCCAACCATTTAGCCATCCAAAATCACTCCGCAATAGACCCCCCGCAACTCGAACCTGCCCCGGCGGTACAGCCGTAGCAATGCTGGTTGAGCACGATGGGGCGCTCGTTGAGGGTTTTTAGGTCAAAATGGTCCAAATGGCGGGTGCTTTCGGGCGCTACTTTCAGGTCGAGCATTTGATTAAAATCACAATCGTACAAATAGCCGTCCCAACTGACGGAGATGGTATTGCGGCACATCACACCATCCACAGTGGCGGGGTTGAATGCCTCCACCAAGGCCTGCATGTAACTTTCATAATTGCCCGATTCGAGCAAATAATCCAAAAAACGGCTAATGGGCAAGTTGGTGATGGTGAAAAGTTGGTTGAAATCAATGCCGTACTTGCGTTTCAGGTGGCGTTTGAATTCCAGTTCGAGCGAAGACTGGCAGCCCGGCAGGAAAGCGCCGGAAGGGTTGTAAACCAAGTCCAACTCCAAGCCGCTTCCCTCCTGTCCATAGCCCACTTCGTTCAGCATTTTCAAGGCTTTTATGCTGTCTTCAAACACCCCTTCACCCCGCTGGGCATCCGTCCTGATTTTGTTGTAATAGGGCAAAGATGAGACGAGGTTGACCCGGTGTTTGGCAAAAAACTCCGGCAGGTCGTTGTATTTTGGATTGGAGACGATAATGGTCAAATTGCAGCGGTCAATGATCTTTTTGCCCAATCGGCTGAGCGCTTCCACAAACCAGCGGAAATTGGCATTCATCTCCGGCGCCCCGCCCGTAATGTCAACCGTGTGGATTGCCTCCGATGCCGCAATGAAGGCCAGGCATTTTTCCAAATGCGCCCTCGACATCTGCTCCTCCTTCCTGTCTGGCCCGGCATCCACATGGCAATGGGCGCAGCTTTGGTTGCACAATTTGCCAATATTGACCTGGAAAATTTCAATGCCAGTGGGCCTCAGCGGGGCAAAACCCAAATTCGCTACCTTTTCCTCGAATGAAGGAAAATGCGACCCGGACACTTCATGCCCGTTCAGCACTTCCAGTTGAAAAAATGTATCGGCCAACTCGCTGCCCCGTGAAACCAGGGATTTACTTCTTTGATGAATGGACATTTTTCTTTGAACGATGAATGATGAACTATGAACTATGAACAATAACCTGGAACGTACTGCCCGTTCATCGTTCATCATTCATAATTCATCGTTAAGTCTTACATGGTTAATTTTTTCACGTGGTTCATCATCTGAACGCTGTAAACGAGCGTGGTGCCTGCTTTGATGGCGGCAGCCACATGCACGGCTTCCATCATCTGCTCTTCGTCGGAGCCTTGCTTAAGGCATTCGCTGGAATAAGCGTCAATGCAGTAGGGGCATTGGATGGCATGGGCGACGGCCAGGGCGATGAGCGCCTTTTCACGGGCAGTCAAGGCACCTTCCTGCATGACTTCGCCGTACCAGTCGAAGTATTTTTTGCCCATTGTTTCCTGAAATTCCGTGATATTGCCAAATTGCTTTAGCTCATCCCTGCTGAAATAATGTTCTTTTGTCATTGTGATTTTTGTTAAAAGGGTGAATTTGTCATGTTCGTTGGAAAGTGCAAAGCAAGATTTTTTTTGCTTAAATACCTGTCCGGCATTAGCAAGGAATGAACAGTCTGGTGAGTGGGCAGTTCACAAATGAGGCAAAAGAATTGAAGGCATGACAAAAGTAATTTGGGATTTAAAGCCTACCCCTTTATTTTTGCCAGGTTGCTGGAAGGCTGGACTGTCTTGTTTTCCCAACCCATTTTCATAAAAAAACAATTCCAATATGGCTATAATGATTACCGACGAGTGCATCAACTGTGGTGCTTGCGAACCAGAATGCCCCAACAACGCCATCTATGAGGGTGGCATCGAATGGGCAATGGCCGATGGCACCAACGTGACCGGCACCTACGACCTGGAATACGGTGGCGTGACCGATGCCAATGAAAAACACACGCCTGTTTCCGATGATTATTACTACATCACCCCCGAAAAATGCACGGAATGCGTTGGCTTCCACGAAGAGCCGCAGTGCGCCGCTGTTTGTCCGGTTGACTGTTGTGTGCCAGATCCACAGCATGTAGAATCAAAGGAGCAGCTTTTGGGCAGGAAGGAAAAACTACACCTTTGACAAACCCTCGGCACTTAACTTTTATTAGTTTTCATAGCTTTAGATTTTTACAACCCATTTGCCACGGCAAATGGGTTTTTTGTTTTTTGGCGGCTGGCTGCCCTTTGCCGTGGATTATTTTTTTTGCAGAAACTAATTAACGCTACATTCACGCTTCAATTTAGAGCTTGTTTGCGATTTAGTGCTTGAGACAAAAACGAGCTATTTTTTGTCAGTTTTTTAGATTTTTGAAGGCGCATAACTTGTCCCGGTTCGTCGGGAGCCGGGCTACGCAACTGAAAAAAGCTGAAAAAATGGCGAAAAAGAGCCGTTTTTTGGCCAAGTGACTAAATCGCAAACAAGCTCTTAAACAAGATCAACTATTCCCGCATGAAACAATTCAACACCCTTCTTTTTACTGGCTTGGTAGCCATGTTGGCCTCATCCGCACAGGGCCAAATTTCTTTTACCAACAAAACCACTTTGCTCACCAATCCCAATTCGTTCACCAGCGGAGTGGCGGTGGCTGTTGCTGATATGAATGCCGACGGCTTGGACGACATCGTCCGCCTCAACGACGGCTACTTGCTGAGTATTGAATACCAAACACCTGGCGATCAGCCTTTTACCAATTTTGAGTATGGTGATGTGTTTGATGGAAATGAAGATGCATGGGCCATGGTAGTCGGCGACGTGAACAACGATGGCTATTGCGATGTGATGGCTGGCGGTTATTACACTGGCGTCAAAATGCTAACAGCCATGAACGGAGGTGCGGATTTAGCGCTCACTACCTTGCCAAATACCGACCTTTTTGTGCAAGGCTCCAACATGGCCGACATCAACAACGACGGCTGGCTGGACGTTTTTTCCTGCCACGACGATGGTGAAAGCCGCATTTGGGGCAACGATGGAACTGGCTCCTTTTTTATGGCCGACGAATGGATTGACATGGCTACCACGCCCCCTTCCGACAATAGTGGAAATTATGGTTCCGTTTGGTCCGATTTTGACAACGACGGCGACCTCGACCTCTATATCGCAAAGTGCCGACAAGGGGTCAACAATCCTGAAGATCCACGCCGCATCAACGCTTTATTTATCAACGATGGGCAAAACAACTACACTGAGGCAGCAGAGGAGCATGGCCTTAAAATAAAATGGCAGTCGTGGACGGGCGAATTTCAGGACATTGACAACGACGGCGACATGGACTGCTTTGTAACCAACCACGACTACCGGGTGCAATTGCTCGAAAACGATGGTTCAGGCCATTTTACCGATATAACAGAACAAGCTGGCCTCGATCTCGGCGAACTGCACGAATACAACGAGGGCCTGATGCGGGATTTTGACAACGATGGTTTTGTGGATATTGTCACGGCACAGCCCGCCTTGTTTTACCACAACAACGGAGACAAGACTTTTACCCTAATTGCCAATCCAACAGCAGTCAGTTTTGGCACGATGGCCATCGGCGATCTCAACCACGACGGCTTTCTGGACCTCTATACCGCTTATCAAACCGGCTTCAACGGCCCCAGCAATACGCCCGATAAACTTTGGATAAACGACGGCAACAGCAACCACTTCCTCGCCGTCAACCTGCGGGGCGTACAAAGCAATCGCATGGGCGTAGGCGCACGCATTGAAATCCACGGCAGTTGGGGCATACAAATCAGGGAAGTGCGGGCAGGAGAGAGCTATGGGGTGTCCAATTCCCTTTCTTCCCATTTTGGACTGGGCCAGGAAACCGAAGTGGAATACGTGGTAGTGAGGTGGCCTTCGGGTACAGTGGATGTGGTGGCCAATCCTGCCGCCGACCAATTCCTCACCATAGAAGAGGGAAGCACCTGTTCATTGGGCGCTGTTGCCATCAATTACGACGGCCCATCCGTGCTTTGCCCTGGCGAGTCAGTGACGATGATGGCCCCAGCGGGTTATGATTATTTGTGGAACAACGGCTCTGTGAGCCAAACCATCACCGTTGACCATCCAGGCAATTTTAGCGTGGTAGTAGTGGATGCACTTGGCTGTGCAGGCGTTTCGGAAGTAGTGGCCATTGCCCCTGCCGAAGATGAAGCCCCCAGCATCACTGCATTGGGCGAAATTGAATTTTGCGAAGGCGGTTCCGTTGAATTGGCCTCTTCTCCTGCCGTTGGCTATGTATGGTCAAATGGGGAGACAACGCCCTTTATCAATGTTACTCAAACGGGCGATTATTATGTGACAATCGAAACGCAGTGCAGTGAAATCCCATCGGATCCTATCCACGTGGAAGTGCTGCCCAAAGCCGATCCACCCCAGGCTGACGATGTCACTATTTTCGGCCCTGGCTCTGCCACGCTTACGGCGACTGGATTTGAACCCTATTGGTACGATTCACTAAACGGGCTTGATATTTTGGCCATCGGCAATGAGTTTGAAACGCCAGTTCTTGCTGCCACAACGACCTATTATGTGGAAGACATCAAAGAATATGGCGGCGGCGATTATGCTGTAGGCATGGTGGATCACCAAGGCACCCTTTACAGCGGCAGTGCTGCAACCAATGGCCAGTTGATTTTTGATGTTTTTGAAACGATCACTTTACACCAGCTAAAGGTGCAAACAGATTATCCCGGCGAACGCACCATTGAACTACGGAATTCCAGCGGCGGCGTCTTGCAGGCTGTAGATGCCTATATTCCAGAGGGTATATCCTACATTGACATTGGATTTGAAATTGAGCCGGGCGTGGATTATATCATGACGACCAACCAGCAAAAGAATGAGGATTCTTTGGGCGTTGAAGGGCCCCGATTGGTACGCAGCAACGAGGGCGTCGTTTATCCCTATCTTGTGCAGGATGTAGTCTCGCTAAAAGACTCCGATTTTGGCACCAGTTACTACTACTATTTTTATGATTGGAAAATTTCTGTGAAACCCAAAGTTTGCACAGGCGACCGGGTGCCAGTGACCGTATTTGTAGAACCAAACGCCGTGGGCGAAGCCTTGCCGTTTGGCCAAATAACTGTACAGCCCAATCCATCCGACGGGCATTTTAACCTGACATTGGAACCTGTAAAAAGTGGCCCCGCTGCATTGAGTATCCACGATTTGACAGGCAGGGAAATTTACCGGGATTCATTTGAAATGTCGGCTGGCACCAAGCAGAACAGGGAAATTGAATTGGCAATTATACCCTCCGGCTTGTATTTGTTGAAAATAACCAGCGGCGAACAGACAGTGGGGATGAAATTGATAGTGGAGTAAGGAAACCGCTGCTGCTCCTTAGCACTGGGTTTTTAGAGGCGAGCCTTATCAAGGCATAATCCATTTGCCCCTCCTCGCCGCCTTCGGCGGCTCGTCGGGGGAAGGGATCTTTGGGGGCGTTCCGCCCCCAAGCCCCCTGATATGACCTTTTAACGCTCGCCTGTATAAACCCAGCGCTACGGAGTAGCACGGACTACAGGCTATTTGAGCAAACTATACTGAATCCTTTAGCCAATTTGGTGCTTATTATTGGAAGAAATATTCTTCACGTTCCATTCGATTTTCTTTTGAAAAGGCGCTTGCCGAACCTGGCAGTCGCTTTTGTTGCAAATAGGGCAGGAACTACTCACGCAGGCATCCGAGTGGACAAACATCTCCACACTTTCCCCATATTTATCTTTTACCAGTTTGTCTATTTTTTCCACTTCGTTATGGGCCTCTAACACGTTCAGGTACCAGGGCAGCGTCAGGTGGAAATCGAGGTGCAGCACGCTGCCATATTTGATGATGCGCAGGTTGTGGATGTCAATCCAGTTGGGTTCCCGGTGTTGGTTTAGGTAGTCCACCACTTCGCCGATAAGGGCATCGTCGGCCTCGTCCATGATGCCTGCTATGGCGCTCCGCAGTATTTTATACCCGGTCACTATAATGATGAGGGAAAATAAGAGCGCAACCACACTGTCCACCCAAAGCCAGCCCGTAAAGCGAAGCAAAAGCAGCCCGGCGATGATGCCAACCGTGGTGTAAGTGTCTGATTGCAAATGTTTTCCGCTGGCAACAAGGGCAAGAGAATTATTCTTTTTGCCCCGTTTCACCGCCAAATAGCCCACGCCGAAGTTGACCGCCGCAGCCCCCGCTATGAGCAGGATGCCTGAGTCCAGTTTGCCTATTTCGTGCGGATGGCGCAGGTTGTTGATGGCTTCGTAAATGATGACCAATCCAGCCACGGAAATGAGCGCACCTTCTACGCCCGCCGATATAAACTCGACCTTGCCATGCCCATAAGGGTGTTCAATATCCCTGGGTTTTGCAGACAATGTCAGGCTGTAAAGGCCAATGAAACTGGCTACCACGTTCACAGTACTCTCCAGCGCATCGGTGAGAATGGCCACAGAGCCGGTTAGGTACCAGGCCAGGATTTTGACTATGAACAAAATCAAGCCGACAGCTACTACCAGCTTTTGGACATTGAGATTTTGTTTGGAAGGATGCAGATGTGCCATGCGGCAAAGGTACAAGAGAGTGAGAGAATGAGAGGGTGAGAGAATGAGATGGTGAGAGGAAAAAGTCAGGACTGCTTTTTAAGCCATTTTAGGCCTTCCCGCTTTGTGAGCGGTGGCAATTGCGGGTTGGTTTCAATAAAATCAGCGACGCCCTGCGGGTTGGTCTTAGAATATTGGCGCAATGCCCAACCCGATCCTTTTTGCAGGAAAAATTCTTTGGAAGCTGCCACTTGCAGAATGTATTTTTTCATCAAATCAAAATCCGTTTTTTCCCGGTAGGATAGTTGAAAAATAAGACAAACCCGTTGCAGCCAAAAGTTGCCGGAGGCCATCCAGTTTTGTGTAACCGGGGCTATTAGTTGGGGATACTGTTTGAAATGGATGCCCACCAGTTTGGCCAGCCAGTCCACGCTGTCCCACCAGCTTTTGGTGCTGATGAGTTCTTCGAAAAAATCAATGAATTCGGGCGGCTGCTTTTTCTGCACTTTTTGCAGCATTTCCAAAGCGAAATAGTTGATTTCACGGTGCTCGTCTTCAAAGCAAAGGCGGATGAGGTTTTTCAAATCTTCGCCTTCGTGTATGCTTTTTTCCGTAAAAATCTGCCGGGAAAGTGCCATCCATTCATTGGCCTTCAGGCCGTAATACTCGAACTGGTGGCGCATGTAGCGCATTTGCCCCAAAGCCCGCTCCGGGTCGCCGTGCGCTTGGAAGGTGGATTTGACCTGGTCGAGGTAGGCTTGCAAATCGGTCATTGTGTTCAAATCTTTGCTCCGCCCTCCATTTCCAAAAATATATCGTTGATGAAGTTGAAAAAGAGCTGCAAGGCATTGGCGTCTTTTTTCATAAAATTGAAGTCAATCTTGCCTTTCATCGAGTTGCCCACCTTTTTTGAATAGGTCATTTCCAGGCTTTCAAACTGCTTGCCCAGCATGTTGAGGTAGCCCATTGCGCCCACATTGGTATCGGCCTGGTCGCCAGCGGCGGCACGGATGGTGTTGGGGATGTCCCAAAACAGGGCGGAAGTATTTTCACAGAGCATTTTGCGGTGTTTCTTGGGCAGGCGGAGTTTTTTGTCCAGGCCGTTGTCCAGGTTTTGCGTCACCAAATATTGGTTGTTGGTGAGTATCATCACACCGTCTTGTAGGGCCAGGAAAAGGTCCATGCCCGCATCTGGAACGCTGGCCCTGTAGTAACGGCCTTCCTGTTTCAGCGCCCCGGAATGGACGCCCAGATTGACGAATTTCATGATGTCCTTTTCGTTGCCGTAGGAGGCCAGTGCCGTAAAAACAGGCAGCGTTTTCAGCATGACCGTGTCTTTTTCGAGGAGATTAAAATCGGCGTCGTAGTCGTAGATTTTTTGCTTCATTTCCACCGATTGCATGCCCGAAACAGAAAACAGGAAATCGCCTTTTACCAATTTGCCAATGGCTTCTTCGTCAATGAAAATACCCAAAATCTGCATGGCATCCTTGGCCATTTCGCCATATTGCGGCGTGGCGTCCAGGATTTTGTACATCAGCGATTTGCCTTCTTCGATGGTATTTTCCACATTGTAGTTCATGTAAAAATAGCCGAACAATTGGTCGCCGCCTTTCACGTAGCGCAGGAACTTTTTGTTGAATTTCACCTTGAAAACCTGCTGGTAAAAACGCCGCATATCCTCGTTGAAATACAACTGGTTCGTCATGGCCATTTTCCCGTTTTCAAAATTGACCCCCAAGGAAAAATAAGTGTCGGCATAAAAGATTTCAAAAAAAGCCATCATGGCGTTCATGTAGCTGTCCATGCCAGTGCCCATGCCCATGCCTGCGCCATAGCTCCCCATGTCTTTCATGGCCTCCGAAAAAATCAAGTCGTAGTCCATCCAGAAGTGCAGGTCGGATGACATGGCAGTGGCTTCCATGTAACGTTCATTGCGGGCAATGGGCTGCAAAAACTGCCGCTTCATCACCATCTCTGCCCAAAGTGCGGCGGAAGTATCCTTAATGTTTAGGCCCAGTTCCTCCATGTAAGGCTCAATGACGATTGGATCCGTTTCTTCCAAGGGAGGGTTTTGCATATCCTCTTCCTCGATGTTTTCGTCAAAAACACCTTCCTCGATGACTACATCTTCCTCGCTATAATCTTCCCAATCTTGCGGCACTTCCGTAACGCCCCAATCGCCGCCATAAGCTTTGGGCTGTTGGATGGTCATCACGTTCACGATGACTTCATTGTTCCAGGCAAAGGTGTTGTCGCCCGACTGCCACAACTGGAAACCGTCCTTCATTTCCAGGTTATTCAAATATCCATCAGCCTTCAATTGCTGCAATCCTTGCTCGTATTTTTGGCGGTCCGACATTTTGTACACCATCGTAAAATGCAAGTTGTCGCCCTGTTTTTTTAAATACAAATAAAAAGGTTCGGACAGATCAAAACCCTTGTCGGCAGGGCGGTTGATCATCTCTTCATAGTAAACCTTCTCACGCTCGTCCGTTTCCTGACCATCGCCGATGTACATTTCCTTCATCAGGGATTGATAAAAATCATACTGCTTCAACTGCTCCAGGTTTACCTTTTTTTCGAGGTTGGGCAGGTTGACCGATAGCACCATTTCCGCATTGGAAGGCACATATTTCATGGCGGTTTGGCCAAATGCCACCACAGCGCAAAGCAGCAGCAGTGCGGCCAATGGGGCTTTTTTGGGGAAAATGTTTTTCGATGAAAAAACTGGGATGTTGAAATGGATCATTGAAAATGTTTTTCAAAAAATTCCAGGTTCGCTGGTCTTTATTGTCAGGAAGAATGAAGGTTTGGTTGGCAAACATCAAATATCCAACATCGGACGCCAAAAATCAAATCAAAATCCAATGGTGTTCGACAAAGTGCCGGTGCCTTTTACCAGATCGGCCACTGGCAATTGCAGCATGATGGCCTTTCCACTGGGCGAAACTTGTGCCTTTTTGTTGGAAAATGAGCGGATGTCCCGCTCAAAACGGTAGATACTGATGAACCTGGCCGATTCCAGCATATAGCGCTGCATGGAGGGCAATTGCCGGAAGTCTTCCGCCTTCGACGGGTACTCGTAGATGCGCCTGAATTGGGCGTTGTTGTAGCTGAAATTTTTCTCCACGCTTGGCTTCATGGGCAGTTTTTCCCATTGCTTTCCTATCGTCAAAATAGCCTCGTTCAGCGCCTCTACGTGGGCAAACCGGCAGGTAACGGTGAAGATATAATTCGACCAATCGCTCTTGGTAAAAACCTCCGAGATGCCTTTTACTTGGCCCAGCACCGTTTTGATGTGGGCAATTTCAGCGTCCACGTTTTCCCGCTTGGGCACTTTGTAGCCTTCCACTGTTTCCATGGTCAGGTAGCTGCGCACTTTTTCTTTGCTCTGGCTCAGGTTCATCACGAACTGCACCTCGCCAGTGCCATCGGCCTTCATGTTCACTTCCTCCCTTATTTCAAAACAACTGCTGAAGCTGAGGAGGAAAAAAATGGGGATAAAGAATTTCATTGCTCGAAAGGTTAAGTAGAAATTGAAAATTGTGAAATTGATTGACTATCAATTGAT
This sequence comes from Saprospiraceae bacterium, assembly GCA_041741095.1. Lineage (GTDB taxonomy): Bacteria > Bacteroidota > Bacteroidia > Chitinophagales > Saprospiraceae > UBA6168. The sequence continues at coordinate 2,047 of JBGSKQ010000139.1, read as the reverse complement.
TGTTCACTAAGTCATTTAAACTCCTAAGCCCTCCACGCCGCCTGTCCCGATAGCTATCGGGAGCTCGACGGAGCCGGGGGTGAGGTATAACGCTTCACAATTATTTTTGGATATACGGCTGCAATTTTTCCCGCAATACCCGCAGGGCTTTTCCGATTTGGTGTTCAACAGTTTTAACTGAAATTTCCAGCTTGTCGGCGATTTCCTGGTAGCTCATTTCTTCAAAACGGCTGAGTTGGAAAACCGCACGGCAGCGGGGCGGCAAGGTGTCAATTGCTTGGTGGATGTGGTGCTGCAGTTCATTTTGCAAATAAGTTTCTTCCACATCGGCCTCTGGTGTGAAAGGTGTGGTGGGCGTTATTTCATCGGGTTGTTGGTTTTTGCGGGTGCGCAGGAAGGCCAAGGCTTCGTTGACGGCCATGCGGTGCAGATAAGCGCCCGGCGAAGTCGTGATATTGATGGTTTGCCTTTTTTCCCAAAAACGGATGAACACCTGCTGCGCCAAATCCTCGGTGACGCCACGCTCGCCTACCAACCGGTGGATGGCGGCACAGACAGGGTTATAATGCGCCTCAAACAATGCTTTGAGGGCAGCTTTGTCGTCCGTTTTGAGCTTGGCCGTCAGATTGTCCAAAGATTGAAGTATTGAATGATTGAGGCATTGGGGGATTGAGGTGAAAATAGGCCGAGGTGCAGCCGCCTATCCTCCAATCCATTCTTTCCGGCAATGATAAAGAATAATTTTCCAACGATGGGTTTTCAAAAAATGCTGTTCCTTCAATAAGCAGCCATTTGGAGTCGTTAGGAACGTGTGAAAGATAAGTTGTTGCTTTCGGCGAGTGTATTTTTTCTGATGGCAAGGCATTAAAACAGGCGCATAGTGGCGCTACGCAACTGTTTTAAGAACGAAGCCAGCGGGAAAAAGACGCCGCCCAAAGTGACAAGTTATCTTTCACACGTTCCTTAGTAGGCTTTCTTCACTAAAACTCTGTATGATGATGAAAACAACCATGAGCATTGCCATCCTGGCATTTTATTTTTCCACATTTCAAAAGATTACTGCACAGGCCATCCCATTGGGGGACGCCATCAAAAAAGGATATTTGTCGCTGACGGCCACTGGCAATGGTGGCCATTCCGGTGAAAGCCTGCATTTGAAAATGGAGAACAGGACCAAAAAACAACTGAATGTGCTCGTGCCGGCGGGGCAAGTGTTCGAATCGGGCGATTCGAGCCTGCAAAACCTGATGGTCGGGAAAGAAGAGACTTTTCTGGTGGAAGTCGGCAAAACCCGTACAGCTAACTTGTTCGGCTTTTGCGTTGAGGCCAACGATGGTTCGCCTGGGGAGGGCAGTGGCTTCAACCTGGGCAAAATGGCCGAGGGGAACTTGCTGAAAATGGCCCGGTACCTCAGCGAAAATAATATGCACACCAACCCCGCTGCCCAATTTGCCGTGTGGGCCGTATCGGATGCAGAGCGCCTGGAGGGAATCGGCGATCCTGCGCTTGCGAAATTCACTGCCGATATGCTCGGAAAGCCAGTGCCGGAATACAACATCCAATACCATCAGCCGCAGGATCGCCTGTTACCCGGCCAGCCAGCCAACTGGCGGGAGGCGATGGCGCTGAACGGCCTTTTTTACTACGATCTGGGCAGCGATACGAAGGTTGATCTCGGCCTCTACAACGAACAGGGCGAACTGGTACATGCCCTTTTTAAAAACCGCCTTCAAAAGAGGGGTTCACACAAGTTCCACTTCAACTTTGAGATCAGGGGCCTGGAAAAAGGGAAATATTTCGTGCGGCTGACAAGGGGAGGGCAGGTACTGAAGGAGTTGGCAGCGGAGTTTTGAGGCATCACAAAAAAAAGGCCCGGAACGTACCGCTCCGAGCCTTCTTTTTATTAAGTGACGTGTGAATAATAACTTATCACTTTGGGCGGCGTCTTTTTCCCGCTTGCTGCGTTGGTGAAACAGTTGCGTCCGCCTTGGGCGGATGCGCCTGTTTCACCTCCCGGTTTCTATCGGGATGCCATCGGAAAAAATAC
>JBGSKQ010000138.1:0-94985 GCA_041741095.1 Saprospiraceae bacterium | reverse complement strand
GCAGCGCCGCCAGCAACAGCGACTCGCCCGAAGCCGCCGCCGCCCGTGCAAGGGCCGCCGCAGAAGGAGTTTCCCAACCTGTACACCAGGAAACCATCAAGCGGCAAGACCCTAAAGTGGGCAGAAACGACCTTTGCCCTTGTGGCAGCGGCAAGAAATACAAGCATTGCCACGGGAGGTAATTCTCAATTTGGATAAAAGGGGAGGGCCAGACCGGTAATCGGTCTGGCCCTCCCCTTTTTATTTTTATTCATGAAATTTTCTGAGGAGTTCCTCCACCTCCTCCTTAAAGCGCAAGTAATCCTGCAAGCTGATCTTGTGCCTGATTCCCTCCAAAAAACTCAGTAGCTTTTTGTGCTCGCTTTCGTTGATCACGTTGTCTTCCATGAACACCCGCACAAGATCCCTGAAGTTTTCATTGACCAAGCGGGCCATTTCTATGCGCTTGATTTTGTCTTCGATGAAATTGTAGAAAAAGGTGGCCTCGGTGTAGTTCACTTTTTTTTGGATGACTAGGTTGTCCACTTCTTTTTTGATACGCACAAACTCCTCTCCTGCCTTGTCGTAGTTGATTTTCCCCTTTTCAAAATCCTGTATCAGCACATATATTTTATCGGTGTAGTCCTTGATGAATTGCTGGCGTTTTTTAAAAAAATACCAACTGCTGATAGCGGAAAGCACGAGGAAAGTAAGGCCCACTACGAACTCGGTCAGGAAGCCCATTTCTTCCATTTTTACAAAAACAGAGGCAATGAGGCTGGTACCGGCCAACTTGCCGTTCGTTTTCACCGTATGCTGGATGTCTTCCAAATCTTCCAGGGCCAAAGCCTCCTCCGGCTGTAGCGAGTTGACATGCTCAATGAAGGTATCGGCCACTTTGCCGTAGTCGCTTTTTTTGTAGAGTTTGCGCAGATTGCTCCAAGTGCCCAGGCGAAAGGACGGCCCATATTTGTCTTTAATGAGCTCGTTGATTTTGATAAAAGAATATAAGAAGCGTTTTAGATGGGCAGTGTCTTGCAGGCTGGCGAGGCGTTCTTCCAATTCAGGTTTTTCAGTTAAGGTCGCAGCCGCCAGTTGCCCTTTTATTTTTTTCAATTCGTCTTGCAGGAAGCACACCATTTCGGGGGCGCTCGGCTCCAAGTGGCTGGGGTTGCCCAAGCGTCGAAAATGCTCGTTGTTCAATTTCACCCTTTCGCCCACGCCTGCATGGATGACCATAATCATGTTGAAATTGGGCGGCAGTTCAATCGTGTCTCTGCCATATACTACGGCATAGCCCGCATCGGTGAATTTTTCCCAAAACTCAGGGCCGAAAAAGGTCTCTGGGTTTATTTTGTCAAAATCATCAATGACGAAAATGAATTTCTCATGTGGATTTTGGCGGCATCGCCCGAAAAGCTGTAGCAACTTGCCACTTTTCCATTCGCCGTTTTCTTCTGTTCCAATAAAATCACGGTAATATTCCAAATCGAACTGTGGTGCGCAGCGTAGGTAGAGGATGTTTTCGGGTTTGGAAGCCAGAAACCTTGATAGCCGCTCCAGCAATGTAGAAGTTCCGCCGCCCGACACGCTTGACAACAGCAAAAAGGGATGAGCTTGAAGTTTTTCAACATAGCCCTTAAACTTGCGGTACTCGACGGTTGGAGCAAAGGGTGTGGAGACGATGCGGTAAGCCAATGAATCGTCGGTGGTATCAAGCCCGTGAAATGACTCCCATAAAATTTGGAGCGAATCCGCCGCCTTGTTGAGGGTGAAGTATTCTGTTGAAAACTGTTCATCCAAACTGATCCAATCTGGATCTACCTTATCCTGGCAACCCCGCCATAAAAGGACAATCAGTAAAAGGATAGCCGGGGCAAATAGGTAGAAGTGTTTGTTCGATGGCATGGCACTTTGGTGTAAAAGTTTTTGTAAAAACCAAAGAAACAAAACAATTGGAAAGGCAAGAAGGCGGGAAAATAAAAAGGCCATCCCGAAACCTAAAAGCTATTATTTCGGGATGGCCATTGAGTATCTTTAGTTCAACCGTATTTCGTCATCGTTTTCGTTGAAAAAACGGTATTCGTTCAATTGGTAGTTGGGCTCCGGTTTTATTTTTATCCATTTATAATACCTACTGTACCAGCGCATTTGAATACTGGGGAAACCTTTTTTCAAAAACGCATCCACATAAGGGTGGGTCTTCAGTATCAATTTTGACTTGGTGCCGGATTGCAGGATAAACTTCAAATCCCTTTCGATATCGTCCGTAATAAGCACCGTTGGGTTCACTTTTCCAGTGCCATTACAGGCCGGGCAGACTTCTGCCGTGTTGATTTTCACCTCTGGCCGCACCCGTTGCCGGGTAATCTGCATCAGGCCAAATTTGCTCAACGGGAGGATGGTATGCTGCGCCCGGTCTTTCTTCATGGCATCGCGCATCACTTTAAAAAGCTCCTTGCGGTGCTCGTTGTTGCGCATGTCAATGAAGTCAATGATGATAAGGCCGCCAATGTCCCGCAGGCGCATCTGTCGTGCTATTTCGCTGGCAGCTTCCACATTGACATTTAGAACGGCCTCTTCCTGATTTTTGCTCGACATTTTGTGGCCGCTGTTCACATCCACCACGTGCATGGCCTCCGTTGATTCGATGACTATATACGCCCCGCTATTCATAGTGGCCGTTTTGCCAAAAGATGACTTGATCTGGCGGGTGACCCCAAAGGCTTCAAAGATGGGCTTGCCCTTGGCGTGCAACGAGACGATGTCCAATTTGTCCGGCGCAATATTTCCGAGGAATTGCCGGATGTTCTGGTGCATCTGTTTGTCGTTGACCACAATGCGATTGAAAGAGTCGCTGAGGATGTCGCGCAGGATGCTGCTCGTTTTGTCGAGTTCGCTGAGCAATTTGGCCGGTGGCTTGGCATTTACCAGTTGATTGAAAATGTCTTCCCATTTGTCCATCATCAGGGCCAATTCTTCGTGCAGGTCCTGTACTTTTTTGCCTTCGGCTGCCGTGCGCACGATGACGCCAAAGTTCTTTGGCTTAATGCTTTCAATCAGTGTTTTGAGGCGCTTGCGTTCCTCTGCGTTGGCTATTTTTTTAGAAACGGCCACGACGTCCGAAAAGGGCGTCAGCACTAAAAAGCGGCCAGGGATGGTCATTTCGCAGCTCAAGCGGGGGCCTTTAGTGGAAATCGGCTCTTTCAGGATTTGCACCAAAATGGGCTGCCGACGGGCCAGTACTTGGTCTATTTTACCAGTTTTGATGATTTCAGGCTCTAACTTGAAGCTGTCCAGCGTATGGGTGGTCTGGCTACCGGACATAACGCTGTTGGAGTATTTTAGCAGGGATCGGAGCTTTGGGCCCAGGTCGGTATAATGCAGGAAGGCCTCTTTTTTGTGGCCAATGTCAACGAAGGCGGCGTTCAGGCCGGGCATGAGCTTGATGACCCTGCCAATGAAAATATCGCCAACGGAGAAGTTGTTGTTGGTTTTTTGATGGTGCAATTCCACGAGCTTGCCTTCTTCCAGAAGGGCAATTTCCACTTCGGTAGGCGCAGAATTGATGATTAATTCCTTTTCCACGATGTTGGGTTTTAATAACGCCAAAAGAATGTCCACCCAAAAAAACAGTAAAAAGTTGGCTACAGGCTAAATGCTGCAAGATAGGGCAAGCCCTGCCTTTTAAAACCTTTACTTAAGCTGATAAAGATGTGGCCTTTCTGATTGGAACTGCTATCCGCACCAGCCCAATATTTCCACATCGTCGGCAAAAACAGATGGACAAATACTGTCTCAACCAAATGAAACCCAAATGGACGGAAATGCAGGAAGGAAGATTTGAAAGGAGCTTTAAGACTGATAACCCGACCTATATCACAAAAGCACCGGAACAAGGAATATCCGGGATTTTTTTTAAACTGTAGGGGTATTTTCTCAAAATGGATGAAATTTCGTTTTGCCCTTCTACAGTTACATGAAATTGTCCGGGTTAAAATTCGCAGTTGATGGGGCTTCGGTCCCGCCTCGGTTTTTGCGGGATTTTGTAAAATCTTAAGTCAATTTTCCCCTGGTATTTCTTTTTTGGCAAAATCGGGAAGCCTTTGACAGGTGCTTTTTTGAAGCAAAAAAAGTAAAAAGGTGAAAGCAAAAGTTTGGTCGGTATTCCGCTTGTTTAAAGTGCAATGGGTAAACTTTCAGTACTGGCTTCGACCCTCAACAGGCCAAATGCCCAGGCTCTTTTTCCTTCATACCTTTCAAGCTGCCGACAGGCAGGTTCCTTTTTTCTTCTTTCCTCACAAATGGGAAATCAACTTATCGCTCCTATGTCTTCGGACAGGCATTCTTGTTCACCTGTTCAAAATTTGGTTGAAAACTATTGATGAAGGCATTGGCGACCAAGCTTTAAAAAGTTGGCCGCCAATGCCCAATATCAATCAAACCTAACGGTTCTTTTTCTTATGACGGTTCTTACGCAGTCTTTTCTTGCGTTTATGGGTCGCAATTTTATGACGCTTACGCTTTTTACCACAAGGCATATCTGTTAATCCTTTTAATGTTTAAAAAAATGCTGTCGGACCATTTTGCAAGCTCAGAAGCCGCTTCCAAAAACGATTCAACGGTTTGACAAATTATCACACTTCGGCCTGTATTCTGCCGCTTTTGATTCGTTCCCAATTCCCTCGTAGGCTTTGATTATCAGGCAGTTGGCAGTTGGATTTTCAGGTTCCAAGGAAATGGCCTTCTCCAAACGCTGCACCGCCTTGTCGAACTGGCCAGTTTTGATGGCCAGCCTTCCCAGTTGGGTCAGTAGCGGAACATTTTCCGGGTACTGTTTATTTAGATCTATCAACATCAAGATTCCCTTCATGGGATTGTCCTTGGGAGGATCTTCGGCATACACCAAAGCCAAATTTATCTTGTGCTGCGGGTTGTCGGGGTTAATGGAGGCGGCATTTTCCAAACACTGTACGGCTTTTTCAGCGCAAAAGTGCTTAACCTTTTCCTCCTGTACTGTTTGCAAGCAAATGGAATAGGTAGTGCCAGCAATGGACCAAGCCTCTTCGCCGCCCGCCAGTTCCGCTGTTTTTTCAGCATAAAAGCCAGCAATGCCCGGCCTATCAAAACTGTACCAAAGACTGGAAAGTTGCTTGTAGATACCTGCCTTTGCAGAATCGGGGCCGGCACTGTTCAATTCCGATTCGAGCGCCATCACTGACGCCGATTGCTGAGCCGACATGCCTTTTTTTGCATCTGTCAACAAAGCGTTGATATCAGTGCTGACTGCCGCTAAAGCCCTTTGTTTTTCAATGTCTTTGTGCTTACCTGCTGTGGTGCTAAAACCAAAATAAAGCATTGCGAACAAAGCTGCTGCCGACAAGATGCTTATCCATTGTGCTTTGTTCATTGCTGGCTGCATTGGTCATTCCGGCCGCTTTCCATTGGCTGGCCATGTTTAGTCATCGCTTTCATCGGCTGGCATGTGGTCCACATTGTCCTTGACATGCTCCAGGAATACCTTTGCAGGCTTGAAAGCAGGGATGAAATGTTCCGGTATTTCAATGGATACATTTCTTTTAATATGGCGGCCCACCTTCTTTTTTCTCTTTTTGATGATGAAACTGCCAAATCCCCGAATGTACACATTTTCGCCAGCGGACAACGAGCCTTTTACGGACTTGAAGAACTCTTCCAGCGTAACTAGGACGTCAACCTTTGGGACGCCGGTTTTTTCTGAAATTGCTGTTACTAAATCAGCTTTTCTCATCTTATTTAATTGGTTTAGAATGAGTTATGAAAAAATATCCGGGTTATGCAAAACGAGTGGCAAATTTCGTATTTTTTTCTGTTTGCGGAAATTAAAAACAACTTTATTTCTACAAATTTCTCGCTAATTATCAGGGGGTTATGAATTGGAGCGCTGTGCTTGTACCACTTCGATGGCCGTTTTGCCCTATTCCCGCCATCTTTTGGAGCAAGCGCAAACAAATTTCCCAAACTTTAGCTTTCATTCTAATTTATAGAAGCGTTGCCTATCTTTGCCCACCCTACTAAAAAAGCAAAACACCCAAGGGGCATTTCCGTGCAGCTCCATAACAATCGCCCGGTAAAATATTCCACTTATGCTTTTATCAATGACCGGCTATGGCCGCTCCACCAATACCTACGATACCAAGTCCATCTCCGTCGAATTGCGTTCCCTCAACAGCAAGTTTACCGACATCCGCTTAAAGACTCCTTCCAGTTTTAAAGAAAAAGAACATTTGTTCCGCCGTTTTATCACCGAACGGGTGGAGCGGGGCAAAATTGATCTGACCGTGGAGGTAAAATCCTTGTATGGCGATGAAAATTTTGGGTTGAACGCTCCCTTGTTCAAAAGGTACTACAAGGAACTTTCGGCTCTTTCCGAAGAACTTGGTGCCACAACCGACGGACTGATGGCCGCTATTTTAAGGATACCCAACGTCGTCGTCACAGAGGAAGGCAACATTGACGAAAGGGAATGGGGCGTCATCGAAAAAACCCTGGCAGAGGCATTTGCCGATTTCGACAATTTCCGCCGCACGGAAGGTGCCGCCATGGAAGACGACCTGCGGCTGCGGGTACGCACCATCCTGGAAACCCTCAAGCAAATCAATCCTTTTGAGGAAGGCAGGGTAACCTTGCTGCGCAACCGCCTCCGCCAAAACCTGGAAGAGTTTATGAGCAAGGAAAATATTGACGAAAACCGTTTCGAGCAGGAGGTCTTGTTTTACCTTGAAAAGATAGACATCACTGAGGAAAAAGTACGACTGGAGCAGCACTGCAATTTTTTCCTTGAACAATTGGACACGGATGTAGTGTCGAAAGGCCGCACCCTCAGTTTCATCAGCCAGGAAATGGGCCGGGAAATCAACACGCTCGGTGCAAAGGCTTATTCCGCCGACATCCAACGCTTCGTAGTGAGCATGAAAGATGACCTGGAAAAGATAAAGGAGCAAGTGGCCAATTCGGTTTGATACTTAGATGAATGAGAGGAATGAGAGGAGTGAGAGAAATAAGAGCGGAATCAAATTTTGGCAAAATTTTTATCGCAGCAATTTTTGGCTCAATAACGTAAAACTACTGATAGAGAAAGGGTTATTTACTTATGTCGAAACTCATCGTAGTAACAGCCCCATCGGGCGCAGGAAAAACCACCATTGTCCACCACATTTTGGAAAAATACAAGGGGCGGCTGGCCTTCTCGGTATCGGCCACTACCCGCGAGAAGCGCAAAAACGAAGAGGAAGGTGTGGACTACTATTATATCAATGTAGAAAAATTTAAGCAGCTCATTGCCGAAGATGCTTTTTTGGAGTGGCAGGAAGTGTACGAAAACCAATTTTACGGCACCCTGAAAAGCGAAGTACGACGGCTATGGGACTTGGGCAAATGCGTCATTTTTGATATTGATGTAAAAGGGGCGCTCAATCTGAAAAAAGCCTTCCCAAAAGTTACGCTCACTGTTTTTATTAAACCCCCATCCAAAGAAGTGCTGGTAAATAGGCTGCTCCAACGCCGCTCCGAAAATGAGGAAAGCTTTCGCAAAAGGATAACGAAGGCCACCGAAGAACTCGCATTTGAAAAATATTTCGATATTGTGCTGGTAAACGATACGCTTGAAATTGCGTTGAAAGAAGCAGAAGAAATAGTTGCCGATTGGCTGAACGATTGAAGGGGTACAAATCTTTGGATCATTCAACCATGAAATCATAAAGCAACGTTTCAATGAAACAATGAACTAACATGGAAACCCTTACTACTCATGGCATCAGCATCAGCGTGGAGCCTTTTTACTTGCCACACGAATCCATTCCCATGCAACACCGCTATGTACACGCTTATCGCATTACCATTGAAAATAAAGGGGAGCATACTGTGCAATTGAGGCGCCGTCATTGGTTCATTGTAGAGTCGAACGGGATACAAAGGGAAGTAGAAGGCGAGGGGGTTGTAGGCTTGCAGCCTGTGCTGGCACCGGGCGAAAGCCATCAATATACTTCTTGGTGCCCTATGATGACAGATATTGGGAAAATGTACGGAACCTTTCTCATGCAGCGGCTAATGGACGAAAACCAGTTTAGGGTAACTGTGCCGGAATTCAGGTTGGTGCCCCCGTTTAAATTGAACTAATTAACGGTTAATTTATATAAAACAAAAAGGGCCGAGCAGTTTGAAACTGCTCGGCCCTTTTTGTTTTTTACTCTGGTTCAAAGCCCAACACGATATTGAACCTGGCGAAATCCGAGAATTTGTTGCCCGGTTTGTCGAATCCAATGCCATAGTCGAAACCGAGTACCCCAAACATAGGCAAGAACACCCGCAGACCAGCGCCCACTGATCTTTTCAAATCAAATGGATTGAAATCTCCAGACTTTTTCCAGGCGTTGCCACCCTGGGCGAAGGCCAACACATAAATGGTGGAGCTTGGATTTAGGGAAATTGGATACCGAAGTTCGACCGTTATTTTTTCATACAAGGGGGTCGCCGTCACGCCGGAGGTGGAGATATTTTCATTGATCAGGTTATTCTCAATTTCATTGGGGTTGTAACCACGCAACGAAATGATTTCCGTCCCGGTGAAATAGCCAAACTGCTGGTTGTTCAAGCCGTCGCCGCCCAATTGGAATCGTTCGAACGGCGTGATGCCAATATCTTTATTGTAGGCACCGATGAAGCCAAATTTGGCAGCCGCTTTCACCACCAATTTGCCCACCAAGGTCTGATACCATTCAGCGGACACCTTCCATTTGTGGTATTCCAAAAACCTAAAACGCTCTTCGGGCGGCAGTTCACTGTAGTTTTTGTTGCTGAACAGAGAATAAGGCGGGGTCAACTGTGCCGAAAGCGAAATGCTGGATCCTTCTTGTGGGAAAATGGGGTTGTTGATGGTTGTCCGGGCAATGGTCTGCGTGATGCTGAAGTTCCGATAAGAACCTTCCCTCACGTTTTCCCCTTTATCCGTGCGGAACAGGGCACTGCCAAAGAAATAGTTGTCCAGCGAAATATTTTGCAGGTTGAGCGCCGTGGACGATATGAAGTTATCGTCAGGGAATTTCAAACGAGTACCCAGGCTCAATGTAACGCCTCCATTTATCAAACGCCCGAAAGCGTCGTCGTCCTTGTCGTAGCCATTGGTCAAGATAGAAACATAGCCTGCCACCGTGAGCGAATTGGGCTTTTTGCCACCCAGCCAAGGCTCGGTGAAAGACATGTTGTAAGATTGGTAAAAACGCCCGTTCGTCTGTGCCCGCAAGGACAAGCGCTGGCCGTCGCCCTGTGGCAGCGGGCTCCAGGTGCCTTTTTTGAAGATATTGCGGGCGGAAAAGTTGTTGAACGCCACGCCCAGGGTGCCGATCACGCCACGGCCACGGCCGCCCCAACCGGCTGAAAGTTCCAATTGGTCGGAAGGTTTTTCTTCCACCGTATATTCAATGTCCACCGTGCCACGCTGTGGGTTCACTGGGGTATTGATGCCCAGACTTTCTGGGTTAAAATAGCCGAGGTTGATGATTTCCCGCTGTGAACGGATAATGTCGGAGCGGCTGAATTTTTCGCCCGGCACCGTCCTGAGTTCCCGGCGGATGACGTGCTCGTGGGTACGGTCGTTGCCTTTTATCACCACTTTGTCAATAGTGGCCTGCGGGCCTTCGAAAATGCGCAACTCCAGGTCTATGGAATCTTCGGTGACGGCAATTTCAATCGGCTCTACGTTGAAAAACAGGTAACCGTTGTCCATGTACAGCGAACTGACGTCACGCCCATCCTGGCTAAAACGCAGGCGGGTTTCCAGCAATTCGCCGTTATAAACGTCTCCTTTTTTGATGCCCAGGACGTTGCTCAGCGTTTTGTCGTCGTAGATGGAATTGCCTTTCCAGGCGATGTTCCTGAAAAAATAGCGGCTCCCTTCGTAGAGGTTGATGCGGATTTGCACGTCGCCATCCTTTTCCCGCCAAATGCTGTCGCTTTTGATAAGGGCATCACGGAATCCAATCTTATTATAATATGCGATCACCTTTTTCTTGTCTTCTTCGTAATCTGGGCGTATGAGCTTTGAGCCAGCAAAAATGCGCTTCTTGCGGCGGGTATCCTTCATTTTGTTGCGCAGCTTGCCCGACTTCACTTCTTTGTTTCCGGTAAAAACGATGTCCTGGATTTTTACCTTTTTACCCCGGTTGATATTGAAAACGAGCTTTACCGAGTTGATGCGGGTCGTATCATTGACCTCATCCACTTTCACGTTGGCGTCGAGGTAGCCTTTTTCCTGAAAATATTTTTCAATGGAAAAAGCCGCATTCGCCTTGGTGGCGTCAGTGACGATGCCGCCTTTCAGAAGGTACTTGTTCACCTGTTCGTTCAGGTCGTCGTGTGTGCCTTTTTTTACACCTTTAAACGAGTGGGTAGTCAAACGGGGCCTTTCCAGTACGGCTATTTCCAGAAATATCACATCGCCGATGGTTTTTTCCTTGTAAATCTGCACATCGGTAAAAAGGCTCAATTTCCATAAAGACTTCAATGCACGGGGTATGTCGCCGCCTGGTATGCGAATGCGGTCGCCCACCCTGAAACCTGCGATAGAAATGATGGCGCTGGGATCGCTAAATTCAGCCCCGGTCACTTTTACACCGCCGATTTCATAGTCTTTTGCCTTGGAATAATCGAGAACGGGAAGGGTATCGAGTGTCGTTTGGGCAAATAGCGGAGCGGACAGCAATATGGCAAGGATCAATAGCGCAACGGGTGCGCTATGAAGGGTAATCTGCTTCAACAAAGGGTTGTTATTTACTTGGCAATTATTTTTCATGCTGAAAATCACGCTTTTACAAAAGGAGTGCAAAGAAACGCCACTTTGCGGAAAGTCTTGTACCTACTGGAAAAAATTAAACCGCAAATGTCCGCCGAGGCATCAATGGAGAAAGTGCTGCTTAAGCGACAGGGGGTTGTATGACCCGGTGCAAGATGCCTGTATAGCCTTTGAATAGTTTTTATTAAAAAACAGCAGCAATGGGCTTTTGGAAACTTTTTTACCCAATTCCCGCTTATCTTTGTCGGCTACAAAAGGAGAGGTGCCGGAGTGGTCGATCGGGACGGTCTCGAAAACCGTTGTACGGGCAACTGTACCGAGGGTTCGAATCCCTCCCTCTCCGCTTTTATTGGTCATTTGTCATTGAGGCCATTGGTCATTGGAGCCGTAAAAACTTAGAAGCCACTGTCAAATTTTTTCTGACAGTGGCTTTTACATTTTCAGTGACCCAAATGACCCAATGACTAATGACCAAATGGCTACTCTCCAAAATACTCCACATAGATATTCTCCGTCTCGTACAACTTTATACAGTGCAGTTTGCAACCTTCGATGTGCGGGGCCAGTTGCTGCCAGAAAAGGATGGCCAGGTTTTCCGTGGTCGGCTGCATCCCTTTCGGGATGAAGTCCACGTCGAGGTTGAGGTTGGAATGGTCCACTTTGTCAACGATGTACTGCTTGATCAGTTTGCTCAACAGTTTTACGTCCATGACAAAACCGGTCACGGGATCGGGGCTGCCTTTCACCGTCACGAACAGGTCGTAATTGTGGCCATGCCAGTTGCGGTTGGCACACTTGCCAAACATGACCTGGTTTTTCTCATCGCCCCAGGCTTCCACCCACAACTTGTGGGCAGCGTTGAACCGTTCTCTTCTTGTCAGATAAACCATTTCAGTTGACAGAATTCGATTGAAGCAGGCCATTTGGCCGCTGCTATTAAATTTGGGGCGCAAAACTACGAAAAAAGGAAATTCGCCACAGCCAGGAAAGCAAATCGGGCGAAAGGGCTGGTTTATCTAAATTTTTCCCTGCCTTCATCTTTTTAGCCTCAACATTGCAGCCCATGCAGACCTTTCATGCGCATGGAAGCAACATCTGCAAACCCAGACATGACCTTGAAGCAGCAAATAAGGCAAAGACTTTTCCGCCTGTTGACCAACAGGGCGGTCTATCACTCGCTGTTCTGGCTGGGGATGGTGGCGATCTATTCCGTGATAGAAATGGCTTTTACGGACATGGGCTTTTTCTATACCCTTAGCAATACCATCATCCGTTTGATTTTGCTGGGCGTTGCTGTTTATTATAACATCTATGTGCTGGTGCCAAAATACCTGGCCAATAAGAAATTTGGCAATTACCTGGGCTTTCTGGCGCTCGTGGTGATCATTATTTCGCCCATCGAAACGCTGTTGTTGTACGTAAAATCAGAGGAAGTGCCGCAGATGCAAGCCACCTTGCTCAGTGCGCTCAACTGGTCGTTTTTGCCCAACGCTTTTGTGCTCGGTACTTCCACCGTCATCAAAATCACGCTCGATTGGTACAAAAACATGCGTGAAAAACAGGAAATCCAAACGGAAACCATGCAGTCTGAACTCCGTTTTTTGAAGTCGCAAATCAACCCGCACTTCCTGTTCAACACCTTGAACAGCCTCTACGCCCTCACCCTGAAAAAATCGGACATCGCCCCCGACATCGTGCTGAAGCTCTCGGAGATGATGCGCTACATGCTCTACGAATGCAACGAAAAATGGGTGCCGCTGAGCAAGGAGGTCAATTACATCAAAAACTACCTCGACCTTGAAAAACTGCGCCAAGGCGGCCACGTGGACATCGTTTTCGACGTGCGGGGCAACATCAGCGATCAAAAAATTGCACCGCTCATGTTCATCCCTTTTATCGAAAACTGTTTTAAACATGGCTTGGGGCACCACCTCACAAAAGGTTTTGTCCACATCCGGCTCATGGTAGAAGATAACCGCATAGATTTGTTTATAGAAAACAGCAAGCCCGAAAGCATGCCTAAACCACTGCACCCCAGAAGTGGCGGCATCGGCATGGTCAATGTGCGCCGCCGCCTCGACCTGCTCTACCCGGGCCGCTATAAACTTGCCATTGACGACAACCCCAAGACCTACGCCATAAACCTGAAATTAACGCTAAACCCAGGTGAATGACAAACTGTGAATGCAGCGCATGGCGCCGTTCATCATTTATCATTCATCATTCATCATTCATAAAATGATAAATACCATCATCGTTGACGACGAACCCTTGGCACTCGACGTGCTGGAAACCTACATCGAAAAAATGCCCGACCTGAACTTGGTCAAGCGCTGTACCAATGCCTTTGAGGCCAACGAGGCTTTGAAAAACAACGACATTGACCTCATGTTCCTCGACATCCAGATGCCGCAGCTCACAGGGATTGATTTTGTAAAAACCCTCACCGATCCGCCATTGGTCATCTTCACCACGGCTTATTCCAACTATGCCATTGAGGGCTTTGAACTCAACGCAACCGACTATTTGCTCAAACCCATTTCGCTGGAGCGTTTTATGAAAGCCTCCAACAAGGCCATCGAACAAATTGAACTCAAGCGAAAGGAAAATGCCCACGAAGTGGAAATCGGCGAGGCTGGCGATTTCATTTTTGTAAAAGCGGACAAAAAATTCGTCAAGGTGAAGTTTTCGGAAGTGCTTTATATCGAGGGCCTAAAGGACTACGTGATCATCCGCACGGAAAAAGGGCGTGTCATTACCCTCCAGACCATGAAAAGCCTGGAAGACAAATTGCCATCCCGCTATTTCCGCCGCATCCACCGTTCCTATATTGTGAATATTGATAAAGTGGAAGCCATTTTGGGCAATATGGTAGAGGTCATGGAAAAAGGCCAGGCCAAGCACCTGCCCATCGGCAAAAATTACCGGGACGAACTGTTGGATTTAGTAAATGAGAATAAGCTTTAATCAAGCTTTAAATAAATTTTGAAGGGAGGATGCGGCTGTGGCCCATGCTCCCTTTCTCATTTATTGCTGTACAAAAAGGCCAATTCTTGTAGCTAAAATTGTTTTAATAAAAACAATAGGGGCAAGAAATCAAACTTGGCACAATTTTTTAAATTAAAGAAATACAAATCTAAAATTGCCTCAGATTCCTTACTAAACACTTGACATTCACTGTACATACTATGAGAAAGTCCGGAAACCGAGCTTACTTTAATTGCTCTTCAAAGACTTCCTTTTCCCAGGATTCCTGGATCTTTCTCGCCAATACACAATTCCGTTCTATTTGTTAAATGCCCTTGGCATGGCCGAAATTTGAAAATGAAAAATTGGAAATTTCCAATCCTTTTGGACGCTGGATTTCCCGCTTTCATGCTTTTGCAAATTTCACTGCCTGCCGATTAAGAGCGGTACAATTCAAGACCATTTACAATTCTTAAGCATCGGCCCATGCGCCGAGCGCCATATCCGTTGCCGCTGCAACATGCAGTGCTAAATGTAGCCATGCCCGGCGGCAACAAGCGTTTTTTACATCTTTCTGCAAAACCTTACACACCGTGATTAGTTGGCAATCCGCAGTCATCAGTTCGACAGCCGGATGCCTGCCAACGCATTCCAAACATTGAGCCTGGAGCCACTTGTGGCACACCGGAACGGGCAAGCTATGCCAATGGCCAACTGCCAGAAGCCAGCTCCCAATAGCTCAAAAAAAGGACCTGCTATTAACAATTATAATCTCATGGTAAAAGGAATTGGTTTTGCTCCACGCAGGGCATTGTGGCCGACCCCCCAAGCCCCCCGGCAGTTCGGTTGGTTCATGTTCATGAGGACTGTCAAGCTATCGGTCGCTGATGGCCTGTGTGGGCAAACCCCTTTTTCCTTGAAAAAGCACCGCAGAGAGATGAACGGTTTTGGACTCACTACCCTGGCACTGCTTCTTTTCACTTCCTTTACTTTTCCCAACCACATTTCCGCACAGTGTGCCCTGGTTTGCAAAAGCAATGTAAACGTGGCCTTGGACGCCAATGGGCAAGCCACCATTTATCCGCCCACGTTGTTGCAAAGCTCGACCGGCTGTTCCAACAATTTCACCATTAGTATAGTGGATACAGCGGGCAACGTGTACGGCACTACGCTGGATGCCAGCTTGCTCGGCGAGCCGCTCACAGCCACACTTCTGCACCCGGCCAGCGGCAATTCCTGCACCAGCCACATTACATTGATAGACAACCTGCCGCCAAGCATTGACTGTGGCGACACCTTATTTATTTGGTGCAACCAACCCGACGAACCCGATACCCTGGGCTATCCGGAAGTGGGCGACAATGCCAGCGAAACCGACAGTATTGACCTCGTTTTTGTGGATGTATTCCATGATTTCCCCTGCTTTGATACTATAGCGGGCAAAATCGTGACAGCTTACATCAAACGCAGTTGGACAGCTACTGACGAAAGCGGCAATGCTACCACCTGTATTCAGCATATCTTTTTCAAAAGAGCCACACTGGCAATGGTGGCCTTCCCCGGCCACAGGGATGGCGTCGTGAAACCTGCCCTGGAATGTGGCACGGACGACCCGACAGACCTTGACCTGACAGGCCACCCGATGGTGGATAGTTTTATATTGGACAATAATTTCAACTGCGACCTGACGATATCGTATAATGACCAGAGCGTGCCTATCTGTGGCGGCTCCAGGAAAATCATCCGCACTTGGTCGGCCTTTGACCTTTGCACAGAAGAATTTAAAGTTTTTGCACAAATAATAAAGGTGCTGGACAACACGCCGCCAGTGGTTACTTGCCCGCCCAATGTGAGTTTCAACAGCTACGGCAGTTCCTGCTCGGCGCAGGTTTATTTGCCACAGGCTACGGCAGAAGATGCCTGTTCTGGCGCAATTGTTACCACTTCCTGGCAGTTTGGAACTGGCTACGGGCCTTTCAATTCGGTGCCAGTCGGTTCCTACCAAGTTACTTATACAGGCAAAGATGGATGCAACAACACCTCCTCCTGCCAGATAACCGTTACCGTGACAGACAGCAAAAAGCCGACGGCCATTTGCGACAACCAAGTTTGGGCTTTTCTGGAGGAAGACGGTACGGCGCTCATTTTTGCTGAAACATTTGACAACGGCAGCTACGACAACTGCGCTATTGACCACCTGCAAGTGAGCCGCAGCGGGGAGCCTTTCGACGATTTTGTGTCTTTCGACTGCTCCGACATTGGGCCTTCCATAGAAGTGAAACTACTGGTAGTGGACGTAAACGGCCTAAGCAGCGAGTGTACCAGCCATGCACTGGTAGTTGACCAAATCGAACCTGAAATCATCTGCCCGGCCAACGTGAACATCAATTGTGGAACCGATTACAACAATATTTCCCTCACCGGCCAACCTTATGCCAGTGACAATTGCAGCGTGGCCAGCACTTCGCACAGCGACGCCATCAACATCAACAACTGCGGCAACGGTACGGTGACCCGCACCTGGAGCGCCACCGACCTGAACGGCAACACGGCCACTTGCCAGCAGGCCATCACCATTTCAGACAATACACCGATAACGGTCACATTCCCCGACGATTTGGTTTTTTATGCCTGCCAACCGGACACTGATCCGTCCATCACTGGCGAACCAGTGGTGACAGGCTCGGACTGCGAACAGTTGCAGATTACCCATACGGACTATTTCTTTTACACGGCTCAGCCTTCGTGCTACCAGTTGATTCGTAAATGGGCCATCATTGACTGGTGCAGCTACCATCCGAACGACCCGAACGGGGCAGGTTTTTGGGACAAAACACAAGTAATTGAAGTGCGGGACAGTGTGGCACCAATGCTCACCTGCCCTGCCAACATGCAGGTCGGCATCACGAACACCAGTTGCAATATGTGGGTGGAAATTCCGCTGCCGGCCGTTGACGATTGCAGCCAACAAATCACTTATACAAACAATTCGGCTTATGCCCAAAGCAGCAACGGCAAAGCCTCCGGCACTTATCCGAAAGGGCAGCACACCGTCACATATACTGTATCCGACGGTTGTGGAAATACCTCTTCCTGCACGATGAAGGTGACCCTGACGGACACCCAAGCCCCCAACCCCGTTTGCAACAACGGCATCTCCGTGACCATTCAACAAGGCGGAAATGTGACGGTGACACCGGGCATGATCAACAACGGCAGTTTCGATAATTGCTCGCCAACCAACACCCTGGTGTTGCAGGTAAGCCCGAATACGTTTACCTGCCAGGATTTGGGCAGCAAAACGGTATCGCTTACTGTGACCGACCAGGCTGGCAACAGTGCTTTTTGCCAAACAACGGTGGTGGTGCAGGACAATTTCAATATTTGCCCCAACCAAAATTCGGCCTTCCTTGCCGGTAAAGTTTCGATGGAAGGCAGCCAGCCATTGAGCCAAAAACTCGTCGGCCTGACGGGCGGCATCAACATGGCGGTTTATACAGGTATAGATGGCACCTACAATTTCCCAGGACTGCCCTTGGGACAAAACTATACGGTGAAACCCAGCTATAATACCAAACCACTGAATGGCGTGACCACCTACGACCTCGTGCTGATTCAACGGCATGTGCTGAACGTGGTACCGCTGAATTCTCCTTATAAAATCATCGCCGCAGACGCCAACAAATCTGGCACTGTCACCACGCTCGACATTGTGGAGATACGGAAATTGATTTTGAATATAACTACGACATTTTCCAACAATACTTCCTGGCGCTTTGTGCGCTCTGATTATGTGTTCCCGAACCCTGCGAACCCCTTCCAGCCAGCCTTCCCTGAAAGCATCGCCATTACAAATTTGGAAACCAACAAATGGAGCCTTGATTTCGTCGGCATCAAAGTGGGCGACGTGAATGCCAGTGCCGACCCGACCAACCTGGACGGCAGCGGCAGCGAAGACAGGAATTTTGAAGAAAACTTTGTTTTAAAAACACAAGATATTGACCTGGTTGCCGGACAAGAATATGCCATACCCTTCGTGGCCGCTTCCTCCCAAGCCTTGGCCGGCTTCCAGTTCACTTTAGATTTTGATGAAAATGCGCTGGGCTTTGCCGGCGTGGTGGCGGCTGTTTTGAACCAAAACAACTTTGGTACGGTACAGGCGGAAAACGGCGCTTTGACAGTAAGCTGGGACAATGCCAAAGGCGCACCGCTCGCCGAAAACGAGGTTTTGTTCAGCTTGCGTTTTATTTCAAAAAACAATGGAAAACTGTCGGAAGCCTTGGCCGTCAATTCACACATAACTCCTGCAGAAGCTTACAGGGGCGAAGTGTTTTCAAGGGACGCAGATTTTGAAATAATCGGCGTGGCGCTCGAATTCGGGGCCGCCAAAGCAGCAAGCGATTCATATCTTCTTTTTCAAAATACTCCAAATCCTTTCTATCAAACAACGACTGTCCGCTTTTACCTGCCCAAAGCCTCGGAAGCAGCCTTGCACATCTACGATGTATATGGAAAACTGCTACGCAGCTATGAGGGCCGCTACGAAGAAGGCACCCATTCAGTAGAAGTTGACTTAGGCGATCTAACAAGGTCATCCGTCTTCTTTTGCGAACTGGTGGCCGACGGCCAGCGGCGGCAGGTCATCAAAATGGTGAGCGATTGATTCATGGTTTCACTACTCAATGGCTTAATTGTTCCATTGACAATGAAGCAATGAAACCATAAAGCAGTGCATCCTCCCCTCTCCAATTCTATTTATCAATTATTGAATCTATTCCCGTGTACATATCGGCAGCACCGGTAAGAACTCTACGATTCTATAGCCAAATTTCTACGACACTTTGACCACTTTACACACACAACCAGTACATCCGGTCTGCCCAAACCCGGTATCCAGACAAAAGGATCAGCAAGTTCACCGTTGGCAGGGGAAAGCCCCTGTACTGAACGGACATACTATGAGAACATCCCATGAACTTTTGAAAAGATACCATTCATTGAGCCAGGTCAAGAGAACGTGCGCCGTGCAAGCGGTGCCGTTCTCGCCCCGGTTCCAGTTTGACAGTCATCAGTCCTCAGTCGGCAGTTTTCAAGCGGCTGTTGACCGCTGCAAAATCAACCAGCAAATTTCCATATAGCCAAAATTCAAACATCCATATAACGACACTGCTCATTAACCTTTTTTATTAAACAATTTTCAATCCCATGAGAAAATTCGAGTTTACTAAACAAATCCGATCTTACTACAGTGGGACAGCGACAAGCAGGTTCCGAAGTGCCAGCGCCCTGGGGCGGGCGGCGGCGTGGATGTTTCTGCTGTTGTTCACAGGCTTGAACAGCCAAAGCTTTGCACAGTGCGCCCTTGTTTGTAACGACAACGTGAACGTATCATTACCTGGACCGATTGACGATTGCGAGCTTGAAATACTGGTGCCAATGGTGTTGGAGGAACCCTACACCTGCCCAAACCTGCTCACAGTGACCGTGATGACGCTTCAAGGCGTGCCCATCCCTACTTCGCCCGTGGTGAACGAAACGCACATCGGCCAAACCCTGCTTTTTCAGGTGAAAGAAAACCCAACGGGCAACTCCTGCTGGGGCACCATGAAAATAGAGGACAAGCTCGGCCCGGAAATGCTCAACTGCGACGACATGACGCTGCCTTGTATCATTGACCACCGCCCAACGACCGATGGCGGCGACGTGCCAGCTCCCGACATTGACGACTGTTCGCCCATGTACAATGTGGCCTATACCGACATCATTGACAATGGCTCTTGCAGCACCAGCTACTCCGGCCTGGTAAACCGTACCTGGGTAGGAACCGACAACCTTGGCAATACCAGCACTTGCACACAGACCATTACCCTGGCGAGGGTCTCTTTGATCACTTACACGCCAGAGTGCCCGCCCAATGTGAACCTGCAATGCGGCGTGACGATACCGAACACCAGCCCGGCCGCTACGGGCTACCCAACGATTGACATCAATGGTTTTGACTATCCAGTGGTGCCAGGTGCCAATAACTTCTGCGAACTGGCCTCTTCTTATACCGACGAGACCTTCAGCATCTGCGGAGGCGGCTATAAGATTTTGCGCACCTGGAACATCTACGACTGGTGTTTGCCGACCATGACGGGTACAAACCCATTTACCTGCATACAAGTGATAAAAGTGGAGGATACGACGCCGCCCACCATCACTTGCCCAGCACCGATTGTGCAAAATGCCGCTTCCAGTGGCTGTAAAGCTTCCCTTACATTGCCCCCGGCAATTGTAAACGATGTTTGCTCCAACTACAGCGTGAAAGTGCTGACGCCCTTCGGCGTAGTGAACGGAAATGGTGGCCAAATAACCAATGTACCGGTTGGTGTCCACTCTATTTCTTATGTAGCAACCGATGCTTGTGGCAACCTCAACAGTTGCACCACTACCTTGACCATAGTTGACAATACGCCGCCTGTTGCGGTGTGCGACGAGCATACAACCGTTTCCTTGACAGCGGACGGCACTGCCGTTGTGGCTGCTACGGTTTTTGACGATGGAAGTACGGACAACTGCGAAATTGACCACTTTGAAGTCAGCAGGATGCCTTCGGATTGCATACCGTCTGGTACGCCTTTCGACGCATTCACGACTTTTACCTGTTGTGACGTGGGTGAAACCATCATGGTTTCCCTGAAAATATTTGATAATGCAGGCAACGTGAACACTTGTATGGTGGAAGTGGATGTTCAGGACAAAATTGACCCGACCATCGTTTGCCCACCCAATAAGACGATAGAGTGCCACGAGCCGATTCCGGCTGTAACGGCCCCGACCTATTACGACAACTGCCCTGGTGCTACTTGGACACATACGGAGTCTTCCAATATTACTTCCTGTGGCGTTGGCTACATTTACCGGACTTACACCGTGACCGATGTGGGCGGCAGGACTGCCTCCTGCACACAGTCCATCCATGTGGTAAATTCAGTACCTTTCAATGTATCGAACATTGTATGGCCATTGGATTACTATACGTATGAATGCGGGCCATCCCTCGAACCGTCCGATTTGCCAGTAGGATACGATTACCCGGAAGTTTTTGAAGATGCCTGCGACATGATCGCCGTGACACACACCGATCAGTTGCTGCCGACGAACCCGCCAGCTTGTTTTAAAATACTGAGAAAATGGATCGTGATTGACTGGTGCCAGTACAACCCGAATGTGCAGAACAGCCCAGGCTATTTCGAGCATACCCAAGTGATAAAAGTTCAGGACAACATTGCGCCGATATTGACCTGTCCAAGCGATACGACCTTCCTGAGCCTGGATGCAAACTGCGCTTATGGCATCGTGACGCTGCCAGCCATCGTGGCCGACGATTGCAGCGACAGCTTCGTCTGGACGGTGACAATTGACTACGATTCCAATGGTTCCATTGATTTTGTTGGAAATACGCCCAACCTGAGCGGCAACTACCCATTTGGCGACAACCTCGTGGTGGTAAAAGCGGAAGATAAGTGCGGCAACACTGCTACATGCTCGTTTACCATAACGGTGCAAGACGGCAAAAAGCCCACGCCAGTCTGCGTGAATGGCCTTGCCGTGGAGTTGATGGCCGACCCGGTGAACGGTGGGGGCATGATACAGCTTACACCGCAGATGTTCAACCAGGCCAGTTTCGACAACTGTACTGCCCCTGCCGATCTGGAACTGGCCTTAGCGCCGTCCTTCTTCGACTGCGATGACGTAGGCACAAATGTTGTATTACTCTATGTGACCGACGAGGCGGGCAACCAAGACTACTGCGAAACCTACGTTATCATTCAAGACAACATGGTTATTTGCCCTGATCCAATCGTAGCCACGGTAGGCGGGAATGTGTCAACCGCAGCCGGACAAGGTGTGGCCAACGTCTCGGTAGGTGTAAGCGGCAACGGCCCGCTGACTGCACCGGTGGTCACAGCACAAAGTGGACAATACCAGTTCTTTGACTTGACTTTGGGATATGACTACACCTTCACGCCGGCCAACAACCAGAACCCAAGCAACGGGGTAACTACCTACGACTTGGTGCTGATTACCCGGCACATCCTGAACGTGCAGCCGCTCGATTCTCCTTATAAGATCATCGCAGCGGACGTCAACAAATCAGGCACAGTGACCACCTTGGACGTGGTGGAACTCCGCAAACTCATCTTGCAGATCATCCCCGCCTTCTCCAATAACACTTCCTGGCGTTTTGTTGACAAGCACCATACCTTCCCCAACCCGCAGAACCCTTTTCAGCCGCCTTTCAACGAGTTTTACAATGTAAACGACCTGAGCGGCAATGTCAACAACGTCAACTTTGTTGCCGTGAAAGTGGGCGACGTGAACGGCTCGGCTGCTACCAATGCCACCGGGGACGATACGCAGGATAGGAATTTTACCGACAACTTGACATTCGTCGTGGATGAACAGCGTGTCCAGGCGGGTGAAACCTTCCGCATTCCATTTAGCGCCAAAAACTTAAGCAACCTGTTAGGTTACCAATTTGCCCTGCGGTTCGACCCTCATGCGGCTTCATTGGTAAATATCGAAATGGGCGATTTGACAAATTTAACCGAAACAAACTTTGGCTTGACTAAACTGGACGAAGGTATCATCACAACTAGCTGGGACAACGCAAAAAACACACTTCATCCCGACAGCGACCGGGAAAACACTATTCTTTTTACACTGATTTTTAACGCAAACACAAACATTTCTTTGAGCGAAATGCTCCAAATCGCAGACAACACGATGTCGGCAGAGGCATACAAATTGGCAGAAAACAACGATGTGAACACGATGGGCATCGGCCTACAGTTCAATGATCTATCTGCCATACCGGGCGAGTTTGAGTTGTACCAAAACAACCCGAACCCCTTCCGGGAAAATACTGTGATTGGATTCCGTTTGCCTGAGTCAGGTAAAGCAACCTTGAAAGTGTACGACCTGTCAGGAAATATCCTGAAGGTGGTGTCCCGAGAGTTTGACAAAGGTTACAATGAAATTATGTTTGACAAAAAAGACCTCGGTTCGTCCGGCGTCCTTTTCTACGAACTCGAAACGCCGACCCACACTGCTACCCGCAGGATGGTGAGGCTCTGAAAGTAGTGGCGAAAAGTAAGGAGCGAGAGGAGAGAACTTCCTCGCTCCCCACTTCTCACTTCTAAGACAAAATGTGCGATTTCCCAGAACCGATTTAAGTATTCTCAAAATCTGGTTTTTGGGATGACCTCTCCCAGTTTCGGCTGGGGGGGGTTTTTATTTTTTTAGGCAAGTGCCAGGGTTGTCACTATACAAGAAAATTTTTCCTGGCCATAACACCCCGGCCAGATTATCGTTAAATGGTAACTTTGCGGCTTGGTATAGTTTGGCGGCCAGCGATCCGACCAACCCAAAACCCGAAATTTGAAATCATCATACCCGTGATCAAAAGAATAATACTCCTTTTAGCATTAGCATATTCTTCTTTCCAAACGATGGCTCAGGAAGGCGTCGAGGCAGGATTTTGGATTGCAGGCGTCAATTATTTCGGCGACTTGAACACCAACCTCCGCCTCAACCGCATCGGCCCAGCGGCGGGCATTGGCCTGCGCTATAATTTCAATGAGCGCCTTTGCACCAAATTCAGCGGCAACATCGGGCAGGTGAGCGCCTACGACAAGGACTCGCCCAATATCTACGAACGTGCCCGCAACCTGCACTTCAAATCCCTCGTGGCCGATGCTGGGTTACAGGTGGAATTCAACTTCCTGCCATATCTGCACGGCAGCCGTGAAAATGGCTGGACACCCTATCTTTTTCTCGGCCTGGGCGTGAGCTATTTCAACCCCAAAGCCGAGTTGGAAGGCGAATGGTACGACCTCCGCTCACAGGGCACCGAAGGGCAGTTCAAGGGCGAAGAATACTACACTGTTGCTGGAGGCTGGGTATATGGGGCTGGTTTTAAAATTGACCTCAGTTATGAATGGAGCCTGAACGTTGACATCAGCGCCCGCCGACTTTTTTCCGATTACCTTGACGACGTGAGCGGCGTCTATCCCGATGCCGAAGACGTGGAAGACCTTCGTGGCACCTTTGCTACCCGTTTCATTGACAGATCCTCCGAGCTTTATCAGGAAAATCCCGATTTTTTTACCCGCAACAACCTTGAACATCCCATTGGCGAACCAGGCCGCCAGCGTGGCAATAGCCGCAACAACGACACTTATGTTTATTTCGGGGTGGGCCTGTACTATTATTTTGGGGATTTGAAATGCCCGTATGATTAGTGAATGATGAACTTGCAAAACATTGATTAACAGTTTTTTGTAAATAAATTTGGCCTATTTTATTTTTTCAATTTCACTTAGTAAAAAAACTGCTTCCTTTTGCGTATTTTCTATTGTGGCTGGTGTTTTTGCATTCAACATTCTTGCAAGCCCATAGACATTTCTCTACAACTTCCCGCCGGGAAAGCCATTCTGCTCCTTACCTTTGTGCCCGTTTCCAAAATAAATTTCCATACATGAAAAAAACTTTCTTGCTGCCATTACTGGCAGGCCTGTTCGTTTTAAACCTTGCCACCGCCCAGGACAAATATGATTTCAACCCCTGTGGCACCATTGACGGCAAATCCGATTGGTTGAGGAATTTTCAAAAAAATATGGATGGCTATCCCCGTACTGGCGACACCCTGTATGTGCCAATTACAGTTCACATTGTCGGCACGGATGCTGGGGGTGGATATTTTTCAACTTCCAGCTTGTACAAAGCTTTTTGCACCTTGAACAAAGATTTTGAACCTACGGGCATCCAGTTTTTCATTGAAGGCGACATCAACTACATCGCCAATTCCCTGTATTATGAACATGATTGGAACCACGGCGGAGATATGATGGATGAATACCAGGTACATCACACCATCAATTGTTACATCGTTTCCGATCCTGCTGGGAATTGCGGTTATAGTTCCTACAATAATGGCGTTGCCTTGGCAAAATCCTGCATCAATCCGAACGATCATACCTGGGCGCATGAGCTGGGGCATTACCTGTCCTTGCCACACCCATTTTATGGCTGGGAAGGCTACGACCATGATTACAGCCAGCCAGCTCCTTTTGAAATAGACGGGCACATGGTTGAACGGCTGGACGGCGTATTGTGCGATGAAGCAGCAGACGGCTTTTGCGATACCGCACCGGACTATTTGGCCTACCGCTGGGGATGTGATAGCGAAGGCTTTAGCTCCGTCAAACAAGTGGATCCCAATGGAGAGGAGTTTTATTCCGATGGCACCTTGTACATGTCCTATTCTTTCGACAATTGCTCCAACCGTTTTTCAGATGACCAGATGAATGCTATGCGGGCTAACTTGCTGACGGAGAAGGAAGACTACTTATACAATCAAACCCCAATTGGCCCGGTGGACATGAGCAACTTCACGCCCCTTTCCCCTGCTACCGCAGAGTTGGTGCCGTTTTACAATGCCGTTGATTTTGCCTGGGAACCAGTAGCGAATGCTACCCAATACACCCTGGAAGTGACGCCACTGGAGAACTTTGCCATTGCACAATTTAGGTACGTCACCGACGGGACTTCAATGACCAGCTACGATTTGTTTCCCAACAAAAAATACTACTGGCGTGTGAGTGCGCTCAACAACTACCACACCTGCCTGTCTGTATCCGAAATTTATTCTTTTGAAACTGGCGACGTGCTGAACGCCACCCACGAGGCCGAACAGCTTGCCGCTATTTCCCTCACGCCAAATCCAGTCATGGTGGGGAGCCAGCTCGTGCTGCGTTTTGAATCTAAAGAAACCCAGTCCGTTGATTTTCAACTGATGACCACAGCGGGACAGGCCGTTCAAAAACAAACTTTACAAGTACTTCCTGGGCAACAAAACTTCCAATTGTCAACCGAGGGCTTGACACCTGGCCTGTATTTGCTCCAACTGCGCACCGCCAGCGGTGTTTATAGTGAAAAATTGGTGATTGCCAGATAAGTGAATGATGAACTATAAATAGCTTGTCCCGAATTTACTTCGGGAATGAACGATGCCTGCCTGTCGGCAGACAGGAACTTGCAAAACATTGAATAAAAGGTTTTTGTAAAAATGTGACCTAAATTATTTTTTCAATAGCACTAAGCGATCTTTCAATTTTTATAAAAACAAAAGGCACAACGGATTCTATCATCTGTTGTGCCTTTTTATTGGTGCAAAAAGATTCTTTTCTTCACTTCAAACTTATTTGACGAAATCCCTTCCGCCCACTAAAAAGTCCTGGTATTCTTTCAATTTTTCCCACTCCCCGTTGGCGGCCAGGGCTGCCTGGGCAGGCCAACTGGAGGGATCATGGATTCGGTAGCGCTCGCCAGCCTTGGCAAGGATTTCACGCAGACGGGCCTCTGTTGTTTCGCCCAATTCCTGTAAGCTGTTGATGCCTGCCTCCTTTAGCAGTTTTTCAATTTTTGGCCCGATGCCTTCCACCACTTTCAAATCGGTGGGGCTTTTGGGGAAAACAGCGGATGATTGAATCGCTTCCGGGCTGTGCAATTTGATGTCATGCAGACGGGCAGCCTGCCCCACCCAATCGTCCCGTTCGATGCGGCCCGGGAAAAACTCAATTGCGGTCGTCAGCATTTCAATATCGGAAGCATCCAGTTTGCTGATTTGTTCAAAAGTGAAAATACCCACTGCGTTCAGTTTTTTTTCAATAAAACTGCCGATGCCTTTTATCATGGTCAAATCGTCCTTTTCGGCAGCAGTGGCGGTCGGTATTTTGGTGCCGACCACGGCGGCAAAAGCATCCTGCGCCGAGCCTGCCACGACGGGCGTCACGACGGCTTTGTCGCCAGAAGGTTTTAGGATAACTGGTGCAGCGGCCAATTCGAGGCCGTTACCGTTTTCATTGTCTTTCAGATCCTTCAGTTCATCTTTCAAGCGCTCGTTTTCGGCAGTCATTTGGTCAAACTTCGTTTCCAGTAGGGCCAAGCGCTTTTCAGCATTTTCTTCCTCCTTTTGCAGGGTCGCATTTTCAGAAGCCAGCTTGCCGAGCCGTGCTTCGAGTTCGTTCAAGCGTTTGGCTGTATCATCGCCCATTCCTTGCATCAATGGCAACTGGCTGGCTTCATGGCTAAGCTGTGTATTGCGGGCTTTCAGGCCCAAGATCTGATTGTTCAAATCATCAATCGTAGCTTGGTAGGAACCAATGGTGGCGTGCATTTTAACGTTCTCTTCCAAAGCAGTGTCCAGGTCTCCCTGCCACTTTGACCTGTCTTTTTCAAAAGTTCGGGAATAGGCGACCGCCTCTTCGGCCTCCCGTTTGGCCCGCACGAGATCGGCCTCTTTCAGATCCAGTTGTTCCCGCAGGGCTGCATGTTCGGCCATGAGATCGTCATAGCTTTTTTTCCATTTTTCTGCTTCTTTTTTAAAACGTTTTGCACGGCTTCCCCAGCCTATCCAGGCGGCGATGAAACCAATCAGGAAAGCGATAAAAACAGACAACAAAAAGGCAATGCTGTCTTCATGGCTGAATGCTGCGAAAAAGTTTTCCATGTTGTGGTCAGTTGCTGAGCGGGAGCATGGAATTTGGCCATTAGTACCATCACCAATTTCCATTCACCCCATCACATTTATTCAACTTTTTTTTCAGAAATCTTAAAATTCACCCGGCGGTTTTTCTGGCGGCCATCGGGGTTGTCCTTTCCGTTGGGCAAGGAGTTGGGTGCCACAGGCTGCGTTTCCCCGCTGGACGACACGTCAATTTTCGACTTCACGCCCAGTTCCCTGAAATATTCGGCGGCATTGATGGCACGGCGCAGGCCCAAATCCTGGTTCACTCTGTCGGAACCGATACTGTCCGTATGGCCAATGATGGCCAACACCATTTCTGGGTGTACGTCCAAAAAAGTTTTGACGGAATCGGCATACAGGATGCACTGCTCGCCGGGCCGGAATTTGGCGGAGCCAAAGTCGAAATTAGCGTCGGAAAAGGTATTGTCGGTAAACTTGTATTCCAGTTTTTCGTAGGCATCGGGCTTGGGCGAATAGAGGGAAAACGAAATAGGTTCGTCCAATGCCTGCCCATTCACCATTTCGTGATCAATGGAAATGCGCTTTTCGTCAATGCCCAATTTTTCCAAAAGGCGTTCAATGGCGGCAGCACGGGCAATGCCGAGGTTTTCGAAGATGCCAGTTTTGGCGGCCTTTTCGCTGCTGAGGTAGCGGCCCGTCAGCGTGATATTTTTATCTGGATTTTGCTGTAGGTATTCAGCCACTTTTCCCAAGAATTCCTGATTGTTGGGCGTCATGTCCGGTTCAAAGGAATTGGGTGCAAAACCGAACTGTTCGTAGCCCTGGAGGATGGTCTTGTCGCCGTCCTTGAGGCTAAGGGTAGTGGCACGGGCGGGTTTGGCGACGATTTCTACGCCGCCGCAATGCTGTCGTATTTTACAGACAAAATACCAGCGGGCGGGCAATGCAAATGCTGTGAAAAACAGGAAGCCAGTGATGAAAAACCTCATAGTCGTTGTTTTACCCCAAACTGTTGGCCGATGGGCGGTGGCGTTTTTTCAAACCATTCGCCATCTTCCGTTGACGGCCAAATGTATGTAATTCAATTGATTGTGCAAAACAGACAAGCAGCCTTGTGTTGAGCCTTTGTTTGTTTCTAAAAAATCAAACTTCTGAAAACCAAAATCCAAAATAAAGCCTATCTTTGCCCGCCTTTTTAAAAAAGTTCTTTAAAATGGATGCTTTAGACCACTTTTCAATCCCCGTGTCGGGATTGTACAACGGTCTCCACGAGTTTGACTTTCAAATAGATGCGGCGTTTTTCCAACGTTTTCAGGAATCGCCCATCACAGAAGGCGAAGTGGCCGTCCACCTGCTGTTCGACAAGCGCCCCGACCTGTATTCAATGACTTTTGAACTGAACGGGACGGTGCGGGTGATATGCGACCGGTGCCTGGAAACTTTCGATCTTCCGATAGAAGATACCCAAAACCTGCTGGTCAAATTCGATGAAAAAGAGTGGGAGGAAGCCGAAGTCATTTATGTGAAGAAAGGGATACAGAAGCTGAACGTCGCCAAGTACATCTACGAGTTTATCAATCTCGCAGTGCCGATGGTGACTACCCACGATGACGCCGGAGAACGTTGCGACCCTGAAATGTTAAAATTCTTGACGAAAGAGGAAGACATAGCCCCAGAAGGCGATAATTCCAACCCGTTCAAGGATGCTTTAAAGGGTTTAGATTTTGAAAATTGATTTTTCATGGTTTCTTGGTTTTATGGTTCATGGTTTTCTAAAAACCATCCAATCATCCAACCATTAAGCCATCAAACCATCATACGATGCCAAATCCTAGAAATAAACATTCGAAGCAAAGGACCCGCACCCGCCGTGCGCACCACCATATAGCACTGCCTACTGTTGCTAAATGTGCCACAACGGGCGAATCCCACATCTACCACCATGCCTACTACGACGATGAGGGCAATATGCGCTACAAAGGCAAAATCCTCGTGAAGACGAAGGATGAAGAGTAGTTGTAAGTTTTAGGTTTTCACCTGATTCATTGCTGCATCTGTGCCAAAATTGCGGGCAACCTAAAAGCTCCCATTCGATCATCTGGATGCGGGGCTTTTTGAGTTTTATGCCTGGTTGGTCATTATGGTCATTTGTCATTGGGGGTCATTGGCCATTTGTCAAAAGCAAACTTTTATCACCATGAAAAAAATCATCGCCACTAAAAATGCGCCGGGCGCCATCGGGCCTTACAACCAAGGCGTCGTTTACAATGGGCTTTTGTACGCCTCTGGCCAAATCGCCATTGACCCGGCCACGGGCGACCTCGTGCAGGGCAGTATTGAAGATGAAACCCGGCAGGTGCTCAAAAACGTTGGAGGAATTTTGGAAGCTGCGGGCAGTTCTTACGATGATGTTCTGAAGGTCAGCGTTTTTGTAAAAGACATGCACCAGTACGCACAAATCAATGCCGTTTACGCTGAGTTTTTCAAAGCAGAAAGCGCTCCCGCACGGGAACTGGTGGAAGTGGCCAATCTGCCCAAATTTGTCAACATTGAAATTTCCGTTATCGCTGCGGTGAAATAATGATAAAATGAGTGAATCATTTTCACCGATTTTGCATTCATTCTCTCATCTTCTCATCCTCTGATTGTTTATGAAAAGAGTCCTATCCTTGATCCAACCCACCGGCGACATGCACTATGGCAACTACTTTGGGGCCGTCAAAAACTGGGTGGGCTTGCAGGAAAAATACGAATGCTTCTATGGAATAGCGGACTACCATGCTATCACCATGCCCTATTCTCCTAAAAAATTGAGGGAAAACATCTGGGATCTCATCACCAATTTGTTGGCGGTAGGTATAAAACCGGAGACGCTTTTTGTACAATCCCTGGTGCCTGAGCATGTTGAGTTGTGCTGGGTTTTCAACTGTTTTGCTTCCTATGGACAGGTGAGCAGGATGACGCAGTTTAAGGATAAAAGCGCCCAAAGCGAAGAAAAAGCAGAAGGATTTATTTCTGTTGGCTTGTTTGATTATCCGGTCTTGCAGGCAGCCGATATTTTGATTTACCGGGCAGATTATGTGCCTGTGGGCAAAGACCAGGAACAGCATTTGGAACTGAGCCGCAACATTGCCCATCGTTTCAACAACCAAATGGGCAAGGAGTATTTTGTGCTGCCAGAATCACTTTATACCGAAACCCCGAATATCCGCTCCACCGCCGATCCCAGCCGCAAAATGAGCAAGAGTGCCGGGGAAAAGCACTACATCAACGTCTTTGCCGAGGAGGCTGTTATCCGCAAACAAGTCAAATCGGCAGTAACCGATACGGGCGACACGCCCGCTGGTGAAATGAGCGCTGGAATTGCCAACCTCTTTGAACTGCTGAAAGCCAGTGATGAATTGGCGGCTTACCAAAGCTTAATGGAGGCTTACAAGGGCGGCACTTTGAAATATATTGAGTTGAAAGAAGCCGTTGCCGAAGCACTTATAATGCAAAGCAATGCTTTTCGCCAAAGGAAAGCTGAACTGAACGCCGACAAAAAAGCGGTCAAGGAAAAGGTTAAGGCATCGTCTGAAATAATCCGCAAACGTGCCCAGGAAACGATACGGGAGGTGAAGGAATTGACGGGGCTTTTGAATGTGAGGTTATGATATTATTACGGCCAGACCATCAATTTACCTGATTTCATTCAACGCATGCATCCTCTCGAATATATTTTTCAAAATCGGCTATCGTTGTGCCATCCGCCTTTTTTACTGTGACCAAATGCATATCATAATTTTCAGATGAATTAAGTAAACCATTGAAATGTAAGCGGTATTGAAGTCTTCCCCTACTTTTAGAGAATATGTTAAATCCTCCTCCTCCATCCAAATGAAACCACTTGTCATACACTTCCACTGAGCTAAGTTCTCGGTTATGATTTTTGAATTCAAGCTGAACTAAACAATTCACAAAAGAGATAATTTGCCCTTCGCTTAAGTTGTTATATTCCTTGAATGCAATAAACAGACTACTACCCATACGGTGGATTTCACCGAACTCGATATCCATTAATTGTTTGTCATAGGCATCATTTTCCACATTATCATAATGACAGCCAACTATTAGACAGCACCATAACACTGATAGCGTCATTTTAAATAAACCATTCATTACGGCTGTTTAATCAATTAAACTTTCAAATACTTCTGGCCCTCGTTTGGTACGTAGAATACCCGTTCTTTCCTGCCATGACTTAATAAAAAGCTTTGCCTCAGCAGGTGAAAAAGACAATCCTCCCTCAACTTGTTTCTCCGATTCCGCAAGGGTTTGCAGCAAGGCATCTATTGCTACAGGTTCCCCTGGCACTACAAGGCTTTCTGCCCTGATGTACTTTTTCACCACGCCCAGTCTTAGCAGTGATTCGATGATTTGAAGAAACTCACTTTGCTTTGATGCGGAAACCGTGATTTGGTAGGTCATTTCTTTATTTTTCTTGACCAAAGTTCGTAAAACGGCTTGTATTTGCAAAATAGCAACAAAGTTTGCCGGTTCTCACGGCTTGCTATCTTTGCCGAAAACAAAGTATGAAAATCATTTGCATAGGCCGCAACTACTCCGAACATGCCAAGGAACTGAACAACCCTGTGCCCTCCAAGCCCGTAGTGTTCATGAAACCGCCCTCGGCGCTGTTGGTGAACGACAAGCCGTTTTACTATCCCGATTTTACCCAAGACCTGCAACACGAACTGGAAGTGGTGCTGAAAATCTGCAAAAACGGCAAGGCCGTGCAGCCGGAATTTGCCAGCAGCTATTATGAAGAAATCGCCCTGGGCATTGACTTTACGGCCCGTGACATTCAGGACGAGCTAAAGAAAAAAGGCCACCCTTGGGAAATCGCCAAAGCCTTCGACAACTCCGCCGTAGTAGGAAAATTTTTGCCCATCGAAAAAGCAAGCAAGGATGGCGACATTGAGTTTTTATTGAAAAAAAATGGCGAAACCGTGCAGCACGGCCACACACGGGATATGATTTTTACTTTTGAACAGCTCATCGTCTATGTGTCCCAGTATTTCAAATTGCTGCAAGGCGACCTCATTTTCACGGGAACGCCCGCCGGGGTTGGGCCAGTAAAAATTGGCGATTTATTGGAAGGTTTTGTCGTGACCAACGAAGGGAAAACGGAGCAACTGCTCAGTTGCGAAGTGAAATAATGCGGATCGGTTGAATTGTTTGATGGGTTTGAGTTGTACCCCGTTCATCATTCATCGTTCATCGTTCCATACTTCATTTAAAATTCACAAAATCAGTCGGGTTCACCGGTTTGCCACGGTGCCAAAGTTCAAAATGGAGATGCGGGCCGTCCGTCAGTTCGCCTGTATTTCCGATGATGGCAATGGCCTCGCTCGCCCGAACGTAAGAGCCGGCTTTTTTCAACAAAGAAGAATTGTGTTTATAAAAAGAAACGATGTTGTTCGTGTGCTGAATGGCGATGGTGTTGCCCGTTTCCAGGGTCCAATCGGATGAAATGACCCAACCGTCCATTGTAGCTTTTACGGGTGTGTTTTTGGGGGCTATCACGTCCACGCCGAAATGGTTTTTTTCAGGGTCAAAAGTGGCGCTGATGGAGCCTCCCAACGGTGGTGTAAAGTACATTTGTTCCAATGGCACCTCACGGGGCGACACGTTCACGGGGGCATTGGGCTGCGACTGGCCCGTAGCTTCCCGCACGATGTCCATTTGCACTTCGTTCCGCAATTGCTCTTCTGCTTCGGATTTTTTAGCCTCCGGAATGACAAAATCTTCTTTTGTGCGGTTTTTGGGCGGGGCATCGGGGGCATATTCCACCTCGCCCACCAGCATACGGCGGATGCCTTCGTTGTAGCGCTCTTGGGCGGCAGTGAGCTGCTCCAGGGAATCAAGGTCATGGTAAAGTTGCACCATTTCCGAATTGTCGCCGCCGCTGCCGTAGCCAGGAATCAGCCTTTTGACGGGCGTGAAGGCAATGGCGAGCACCACCACAAAGGATACCAGTACCACCAACATGCTGAGCATCACATAGACATTCAGCAGCGACAATTTGTACGAGCCAACCTCTTCGAAGGTCTCGTCGTTTAAAATTACCAACCGATAATGGTCTTTCCACCGTTCCCAGCGGCTGCGCCGTTCTTTGTTTTCGTCTGCCATTGTGTTATCTATTGTAGCGAATAAAATAAATTTGCGGTTCTTTTAGTTTTTGAAGACGGCTTTTTAAATGAAGCAACCCCATTTTAAAAGTACCGTAAAATTCGCAATTCTTTTTGTTAATGCTAAATGTGGCTCGGCGACAGCAGTTTTTTATGAAATAGGTCGAAAGCATGTTTTGTTTCAACCAATCGCCAGCCCCAATCATCAATTATTATATCCGACAATGTACACAGGTTTAAAAAAGTTTACCGCTTCCCTGCTCACAATAGCTGTTTTCCTGATTTTATCCGGCTGCGTCACGCAGAAGAAAAAGGAAGACGTAGGCCCCA
This sequence comes from Saprospiraceae bacterium, assembly GCA_041741095.1. GTDB lineage: Bacteria > Bacteroidota > Bacteroidia > Chitinophagales > Saprospiraceae > UBA6168. The sequence goes on along the minus strand of JBGSKQ010000138.1, from coordinate 61,174 downwards.
TCGGCAAAGGCTACCACAACATGACCGCCCGCTACAATGGGTACTACAATGCGACGGTTTTATTGGAAGAAAGCAAGCTGGCACTGGAGCAGCAGCACCAGGACGACTACAGCAAAATATTGCCCATCCACAAGTACATGGCCGCCGACAACCCCAAGGCCGAAGCCGAAAAACTGGACAAGGCCATTGAAAAAGTTTCACTCGTGGTGAACCTGCACCGGGTGAGCCGTTGGACGGACGACTGCTACCTGCTCTTCGGGCAGGCGCAGTTTATGAAACAGGATTTCGAGGCCGCCGAAGAAGCCTTTGAATTCCTGACGGGCGAATATGATCCCGTCGTCGTGGCAGAGCGTGAGGCCAAAATGAAAAAGGGCAAAAACAGGAAGAAGGCCATAAGACAAGGCAAGACCGTTGACGAAGACGGCAACAAAATAAAAATGACCAAAAAGCAACGGGAAAAATTGGCCAAACAAAAGCGCAAGGAAAAAGAAAAAGAGCGCAAGGCCAAAAACAAAGCCGCCAAAAAAGCCAAGAAAGATAAAGCCAAGGGCAAAAAGCCCAGCACCAAGGACAAGAAATCAGACAAAAAGAACGAAACTGAAAAGATAACCGAAAAAGAAGAAACACCTGAAGAAGAAGCCGTTGATCCCAATGCCCCGCCCGCCCCAGGTTCCATCACCTTGGGCAATTTGGAAACAAAGGTCACCGAATCAGATCCCGAAAAATTTTTCCTGAAACACAGGCCTGCCTACCAGGAAGGTGTGCTTTGGTTGGCCAAAACCTATATCGAACGAGAAAATTATCCAAATGCCGAGCGGCTGTTGGATCAATTGGAAAGCAGCCCCAGCACATATAATGACGTGCGCCGTGAAGCAGCCTTGGCCAAGGCACGTTTTTATTTAAAACAAAAAAAATACGACCAGGCCGTCCAGCCTTTGGAAAGAGCCATTGCACTGAACAAAGACCGCAAGATGGACGCCCGCCTGAACTATATTCTGGGGCAACTCCAGCAGCAAGCGAAACATGGGCCCGAAGCCTACGCCGCCTTTGAAGAAGTGCTGAAAAAGCAGCCTCCCTTTGATATGGAATTCAACGCCAAACTCAACCTGGCACTGGCCGGCGTCAACTCTGCCGAGTCGTCGGAAAAAGAACTGCGGCGCATGTTGAAAGAGGAAAAAAACAAAGAATACCTCGATCAAATTTACTTTGCCTTGGCCGAACTTTCCATGCAAAAGAACGACCGCAAGGGTGCAGTAGAGAACTTGGAACTTTCGCTGGAAAAAAGCGGGAAAAACAGATCGCAGAAAGCTGAATCCGCCATTATGCTGGCTGACCTTTATTTTGAAGACGGGAATTTTGTAAAAGCAAAGGAATATTTCGATATGGCTTTGTCTTCTATGGAAAAAGAAGACGAGCGCTACAACAGGGTGAGCTTGTTGGCGGCCAACTTGCAGGACATTGCCAAAAACATCCAGATCGTGGCCTTGCAGGACAGCCTTTTGCGCATCAGCCGCATGACCAACGAGGAGCGCCGTGAACTGGCCTTTAAAATAAAACAGGAACAGGATGCCAAACGCCTGGAAGAGATTAGGAAAAATGCAGGCCCAGCACCCGGCGGGCAAGCCCCATCGGTGCCAGGTGGCGTGAAGGCCCCTCCAGGTTCCATTGCGGGTGCAGGCCAGTCAAAGTTTTGGGCGTACGACGACCGGGAAGTGAAAAAGAACATCCGGGAATTCCAGCGGGAATGGGGCTCACGGGCCTTGGCCGACAATTGGCGGCGCGCCAGCCAGGAGAGCATTGAAGAAGGCGAAGAAGCCGTTACCATCGAAGCAAAATCAAAGGACAACCTGACAGAGGATGATATAGACAACATCCTGAAAGGCGTACCGGAATCGCCCGATGAGGTAGCCGCCTCCAACCGCCAGGTGGAAGCTGCGCTGTTTGCCTTGGGAACGCTTTATCGGGACAGGCTCGACAACAACGAAAAAGCCGTTGAATCCCTGCAAGAATTGCTACAGCGCTACCCGGAAACGCAGTATGAACTGGATGCATACTATTACTTGTACTTGGCGTACAAAGACTTGGGCGATTTGGCCAATGCACAGGTTTATTATGATAAAATCGTGAACGGATTCCCCAATACAAACTACGCCCGTATGTTGAGCGACCCTGATTATATGCAAAAAATGGCCGCCCAGGAAAACAAGCTGACCACCTATTACAACGAGACTTATGCCGTTTTTGAAAATCGGCAGTATCAAACAGCTTATGAGCGCATTTCAAGGGTCGGCGACATGTTCGGTGGTGGAAACGCCCTACAGGCACGTTTCGCCCTGTTGAACGCCATGTGCATCGGCAACCTGCAAGGCAAAGACGAGTACATCAACGCCTTGAAAGAATTGATTGCCAAGTTCCCTGAGGAACCCGAAGCCGCCAGGGCCAGGGAAATACTTCGCCTCCTGGGTGAAAAAATGAACAGCGGCCCCGGCCAGGAGCGTGATCTGCCAGCAGAGGCAGGCCAAGTGGGCAATTACAAAGTAGCTGACGACCAACTGCACTATGTCATCATCGTTTTCAAAAATGATATTTCGTTAAATGATGCCAAAGTGGGCGTTTCAGATTACAACAACAAATTCCACAGCCTGCAAAAGCTCCGCATGAACAACATTTATCTTGGCACCGACGAGAACAAGATGCCGCTTATCGCCATCCGCCGCTACAAGGACAAGGCAGAGGCAATGGACTACTACAACGGCATTTTGAAAAACAAAAAGGATTTCTTGGACGAAACCAAGTTTCAATACGAGGTTTTTGCTATCGGCCAGGACAATTACCGGGAGTTGCTGAAGGCGAAAAATGTGGAAGAATACCGTACGTTTTTTGAAGGCAACTATTTAAAATAAAATGCCTTTCGTGCAGCGAATAAACGGGGTGCGGGCCAATAGCCTGCACCCCGTTTTTGTTGATAAAAATTTCTATGCAGCATTTTTCTACGCCAACTCACCATGCTATTTTAACCTATCTTTGCGCCGCTTTTTAAACAAGAAAAATTATGCTTGCAGCGCCCACTTATAAAATCAATTTCCAACGGGAAAACCTCACGGATGAAACGCTTCTGACCTTGTACCACCGCATTTTAAAACCACGGATGATCGAGGAAAAAATGCTCATCCTGCTGCGCCAGGGACAAGTGTCGAAATGGTTTTCGGGCATGGGACAAGAGGCCATCGCCGTGGGTGCGGCCAGTGCCCTTCTCCACGACGAATTGGTGTTCACCCTTCACCGGAACCTTGGCGTTTTCACGGTGCGGGAGGTGCCCTTGCAGCGGCTTTTTTCACAATGGCAAGGCAAAAAAAACGGCTTTTCCAAAGGGCGTGAACGCTCCTTCCATTTTGGTACGCTGGAGTATGGCATCGTGGGGATGATCAGCCACTTGGGACCACAATTGGCACTGGCCGACGGGGCCGCATTGGCACATAAGCTTGGTGGCGAAGGCCGAATTGCATTAGCTTTTTCCGGGGAAGGAGGTACCAGCGAGGGCGACTTCCACGAAGCGCTCAACGTGGCCGCCGTATGGGACTTGCCCGTTATTTTTTTGGTGGAAAACAACGGCTACGGCCTCTCCACCCCTACCAATGAACAGTTCCGTTGCGCCCACATTGCCGACAAGGGCGCAGGCTACGGCATGAGGAGCGTCATCCTCGATGGCAATAACATCCTCGAAGTATATCGCAGCCTTTCCAAAATAGCAGAAGAAATGCGTGAGAACCCTCACCCCGTGTTGGTGGAGTGCAAAACCTTCCGCATGAGGGGCCACGAAGAAGCCTCTGGCGTAAAATACGTCCCGAAGGAATTGTTGGAAGAATGGGGTGCCAAAGACCCTGTGAAACAATACGAAAGCTACCTGCTGGAGGAAGGCATTTTAACAGAAGAAAAGATTGCCGCTTTCCGCAAGGAAATCAAGGCGGAAATAGACAAGGCTTGGCAGGGCGTTTTAAAAGAGCCGGAAATTGAACCGGACACGGCGGAGGAATTGAGAGATGTGTATGCACCTGTTCCAGTCCACAGTTCTCAGTCCGCAGTCCACAGTTTCGAACGAAGCGAGACCTCCGAACTGGCTTCGGGGCCTCAGTCCGAGAAACGTTTCATTGATGCCATCTCGGATGGGCTGCGGCAGTCCATGCGGCGGCATGACAAACTCGTGCTGATGGGGCAGGACATTGCCGAATACGGTGGTGTTTTTAAAATAACCCAAGGCTTCGTGGAGGAATTCGGAAGAGGGCGGGTGCGCAATACGCCGATTTGCGAAAGCGCCATTATCGGCACGGCGCTCGGCCTCAGCCTGAAAGGCTACAAGGCGATGGTGGAAATGCAGTTTGCCGATTTCGTCACTTGTGGTTTCAACCAGATCATAAACAACCTCGCCAAGCTGCACTACCGCTGGGGTGCCGTTGCCGACGTAGTGGTGCGGATGCCCGCCGGCGGTGGCGTAGGCGCAGGGCCATTCCACTCGCAGAGCAATGAGGCTTGGTTCGTTCACACGCCTGGCCTGAAAGTGGTCTATCCGTCCACCCCACACGATGCAAAGGGCCTCCTCACTGCCGCTTTTGATGACCCGAACCCGGTGATATTTTTTGAGCACAAGGCACTGTACCGCAGCCTCACAGAAGCCATCCCCGACGATTATTATACGGTTGAAATCGGCAAGGCAAGGCTGGCCCGCACGGGTAGCCAATTGAGCGTGATTACGTATGGCATGGGCGTGCATTGGGCGCTGAAAGTATGCGAAGAAGAAGGCATTGACGCCGACATCCTCGACCTGCGCACCCTTCTCCCGCTCGACTACGAGGCTATCAAAGAAACGGTGAAAAAAACAAACCGGGCCGTTCTCTTGCACGAGGACACTTTAGTCGGCGGCATCGGTGGCGAGGTGGCCGCCTGGATTGCCGAACACCTATTCGAACACCTGGACGCACCTGTGATGCGGGCAGCGGGGCTGGATACGCCCGTGCCATTTGCGCTGCCGCTGGAGAAGAATTATATGCCTGTGGAGCGGTTTAGGGAGCAGATCCGTAAGTTGGCAGCGTATTAACCCACACACAAAACGCAATATGACCATCCTCCTCTGCACCTCCGAAAGCACCATGCTCACTTCCCTCGAATACCGTTTCCGCAAACAGGGCTGGAGGCTGGTGGTGGGAAATTCGGCCAAGCATTCATTGGATTTGGTGAAAAAAGTTTGGCCAGATTTACTCGTAGTGGATTTGCAATTGCCAGATTATGAGGCACTTGACATTATTCAATCCCTAAAAAAAGAAGTGGACGAATCGCTGCCCATCCTCGTGACGGCCGATCTATCTGACGACAAACTGCTGTTTGAATCTTTGCGCCTCGGCGGCAACGATTTTATCATAAGCCCGTACAAACCTGATGAATTAATCCTCCGAATCCGCCGCCTCTTGGTACGGAAAAAGGTGGCCTAACATTTTTGGCTTCATTGTTTCATTCATTTCACGATTGTCCAATGCCCATGAAACAATGAAGGAACCAATCAATGAAACTTTGAAACAATGAAAGGAATCATACTCGCAGGCGGCCTCGGTACCCGCCTTTACCCTTTGACCCTGGTCGTGAGCAAGCAAATGATGCCCGTTTACGACAAACCGATGATCTACTACCCGCTGTCCACCCTCATGCAGGCAGGCATCAAGGACATCCTCATCATCTCCACGCCCTACGACCTGCCCAATTTTGAAAAACTGCTGAAAGATGGCAGCGAAATCGGTTGCAATTTTTCCTACATCCCGCAATATGAGCCGAACGGCCTTGCCCAGGCTTTTGTCTTGGGCGAAAAATTCATAGACGGCGATGCTGCTGCCCTTATTTTGGGCGACAACATCTTTTACGGGGCGGGCCTTCCAGAGTTGTTGCAGTCAAGCTTCAACCCCGATGGCGGCGTCATTTTCGCCTATCAGGTGGCCGACCCAGACCGTTATGGCGTGGTAGAATTTGACGAAAACTTCAAAGCACTTTCCATTGAGGAAAAACCGCAGCAGCCAAAATCCAACTATGCCGTGCCCGGCCTCTATTTCTATGATAATCAAGTAGTTGATATTGCCAAAAACCTAAAGCCCAGCCCCCGTGGCGAATACGAAATCACTGACGTGAACCGTATCTATTTGGAAAAGGGCAAGCTGCAAGTCGGCGTACTTGGGCGGGGTGTTGCATGGCTTGACACCGGCACCCACGCTTCCCTATTGCAAGCGGGCCAGTTTATCCAGGTCATCGAAGAGCGACAGGGCCTAAAAATCGGCTGTATCGAGGAAGTGGCCTGGGAAATGGGCTTTATTGACGATGCCCAATTGGAACGCCTCGGCCAGAAGTACATCAAGAGCGGCTACGGGGAATACCTTTTGCGTTTGTTGAAAAACAAATAATAGCCACCTTCAAATTTTTGCAATTTCATCAAATACAGTTTCCATAAAACCTGCCCAAGCTTGCCCACAGAGCAACTATAGCTTTCTTTTTGTTTTATAAAAATGCTCTCTTGCTTTTTTGAACAGGCCGATGCTCGCCCATCATTCATTTTGTTGTACTTTTAGCCCATCTACCAATTCATTTGACAAACTCAAACTGGTAATACTATGACCGATCAGCGTCCCTGGTTGAAAAACTATCCTAAAGGTGTACCTGCCAATATTGATGAAAACACCTATCCAAGCATCATTGCATTAATAGACGATACCTGCAAAAAGTACGGGAAAAAACCTGCTTTTTCTTGTATGGGAAAGGAAATGACCTTTGAAGAGGTGGACAGACTGTCCACTCAGTTTGGGGCCTACCTGCAGTCCCGTGGCCTGGAGCCCGGCGACAAAATCGGCCTGATGATGCCCAACCTGCTCCAATACCCCATTGCACTTTTTGGTGCCCTGCGAGCGGGTTTGATCATCGTCAATACCAATCCGCTCTACACGCCCCGTGAAATGCGCCACCAGTTTACCGATTCGGGCGTGAAAGCCGTGGTTATTTGTGAAAATTTTGCCCACAATCTCCAGCAAATACTGGGCGATACGCAAATAAAAACCATCATCATGACCAGTATCGGCGAGATGCTGGGGTTTCCAAAAAGCTGGGTCGTCAACTTTGTGGTACGAAACATCAAACGGATGGTGCCAAAATACGACCTGCCCAATGTGGTCCATTTCAAAGACGCCCTGAGCCAAGGCAAAAAATTCTCCATCAAGCCATTCAGTTCTGGGCCAGAAGATGTGATCTGCCTGCAATATACGGGCGGCACCACCGGCGTGGCCAAAGGCGCCATGCTCACCAACCAAAACCTGGTGGCCAACATGATGCAGATCAGGGCATGGGGCACTACTGCTTTTAAAATTGGCGAGGAAATCGGCCTGTCGCCGCTGCCCCTGTACCACATTTTTGCTTTTTCGGTCAATTGCCTGGCGCTGTTCAGCCTCGGCTCTCTGACCATTTTGGTGGTCAATGCCCGTGACCTGCCCTCGGTGATGAAGGAATTCAGCTACTACAAAATCACCTGCATGACGGGCGTCAATACCCTTTTCAATGCCCTGCTGAACCATTCCGATTTTGCGGGCCAGGATTTTAGTTCGCTAAAATTTGCCCTCGGCGGCGGCATGGCCGTGCAAAAAGCCGTGGCCGAAAGGTGGCAAAAAGTAACGGGCAAACCCCTGGTCGAAGGTTTCGGCATGACGGAATGCTCACCCGTGGCCAGCGTCAACCCCTTGGATGGTTCGGGAAAATTAGGCTCCATTGGGCTACCTGTTTCCTCTACGGAAATGCGCATCGTGGATGAAAGCGGAAATCCACTGCCGCAAGGCGAAACTGGCGAAATACAAGTAAAAGGCCCGCAGGTAATGAAGGGTTACTACAACCGGCCGGAGGCCACTGCCGAAACCATCAAGGACGGCTGGCTCTGCACGGGCGACATTGGCTTGATGCACCCGGATGGCTATTTTCAAATAGTGGACAGGAAAAAAGACATGATCCTCGTCTCTGGTTTCAACGTTTATCCCAATGAAATCGAAGACGTTTTGATCACCCACCCCAAAGTGCTGGAGTGCGCAGCCATCGGCGTGTCCGACGAAAAATCGGGCGAGGTGGTGAAGGTTTTTGTGGTGAAAAAGGACAACTCGCTCACAGAAAAAGAGGTGATCGCACATTGCCGGGAAAACCTGACCGGATACAAGATTCCCAAGGCTGTCGAGTTTAGAAAAGAACTGCCCAAGACCAATGTGGGCAAGATTTTGAGGCGCAAGCTCAAGGAAGAACAGGCATGAGCCAGAACATGGCATTCTTTGCAATCCTTCGGACACATTTGCTCCAAAGTTTCAGGCTTTTCGTCGAAGTGGTGGCAACCTTTGCGTTTAAATCGTGTCCTTTGTGACGTGTTTGGGTTCCATACTTCGCCCAAGCTGTATGAAAAACTCCTCATAGTAAGTTCTCACGTTTTCATTGCGGTTTGACCCTGCGCAGCCCAAGTGCTATGGCTGCTTGCATATTGACCCAATAGCGCAATATGCGGTCAATTTTTAGATGCAGCCTAAGCAATTGCTTTGCGTCATTAGTCATTGGCCATTATGTCATTGGATAAAACGTTGAAAATCAATTTTGTGGATGACAAAAATCCTGAATGAAAAATTGGTTCTTAAAACACTTAAGTGTGCTTTGTTCCATTGAGTTTTTTATGGATTTTCATTCAAAAGGCTGCACCACAACAAGGGAATAGTTTTGTTTAGATAAGTAGTTACGCATGATGCCGGAGCGCCACGTTGGCGGCTCCGGTCTTTTTATTTTTAAAACTTCTTTAACCGCCCCAATTTGTGATTTATCAATAACATTTGCGTCTGAAACGTTACAGTTGGACACAAAAATTAAAAACCATGTATAGATTGTTTTTCCTGGCCCTGCTTGCTTTTTCCACGCTGACCCTCAGTGCACAAAATTTTACCAAAAAAGAAGATTCTGACCCAAAGGCAAAAGAGGCGCTTGAAAAAATGCGCAAGAAATATGAAGCCTTTCAAACCCTGGAAGCAGAGTTTTCCATCGCCATAGAAATACCTTCCCAGCCCACCCAAAACCAAAAAGGCAAACTGGTACAGCAGGGCGAAAAATACCGCCTGGTAATGGGCGACCGCACCATGGTATCTGACGGCAAGGCGGTTTGGCTTTTTTTGCAAAAAAACAATGAAGTGCAAATCAATGATGTGGAAGAAGACACGGAATCTGGCGGCATTTCCTCCCCGAAAGACTTGCTGAAAGCCTACGAATGGGAGGATTATATTTATGCCCTCACCAATGAATTCACGGAAAATGGAAAAGTAGTACAGCAAATAGAATTCAAGCCCACGCTGCGGGATTCCGAATATTCCAAAATCCGGGTGACGCTCGACAAAAAAACTTCTGACATTGTGAACATCAAATCGTTCGGCAAAGACGGTTCCCGTTATACCCTGACGGTCAACAAATTTACCCCCAACAAACAGGTAAACGCCTCCACTTTCACCTTCGCCAAAAGCGAATGCCCCTCCTGCCATTTTGAGGACCTGCGGATGTGATTTTAGTCTTCAGTCCACGATAGCTATCGGGATCAGTCTTCAGTTTTCAGTCCGATACCCAAAAAAATGGAAAATGTTGAAATAAGTTCACTTTTGCCGATTTTTGGGCATTAGACTGTGGACTGTGGACTGTGGACTGTGGACTGTGGACTGTGGACTGTGGACTGTGGACTGTGACTTATGACTGTGGACTGAAGACGCAGAATCGTTACTTTTACCCCAAGTTTCACCACCCAGCAGATCCCAATATGAAAGAAAAATCTTCCTATACCCAAATCAAGGATGAACTGAATGCTTATCTTAAACCATTGGCCAATGCGGCCAATGTCATCACCGAACAAGAGGTCTCAGACTTTCCTATCTTCGTTGTTCATCAACATTCAGTGGACATTGGCATAAATATCGTTGATAAAGAGACGGTAAAAGGGAACTGGTCAGTGAATGCTTCCACCTTGGAAGAGTTTGTTACGAAGCAGATCATACAGCCTGAAAAAGTGGATGATTTTAAAACCGTTTACAAAAATCACCAAGGCGAGATCTGCCTTTTTGTTTTAAGCGACCTCGGTGCCAATTTTGTTTTTTTGCCTGTAGAAGGCTGATTTTAAGCCGAGGTTGCGCCATTGTCGTATTCATCATTTCCCTTCCCTGTACTTCAGCCCAATAATGACCCCTTTGTATTTTTTGTCAACATTTCCTTAAATTAGACCTCGTGGACTACACTTACACTCAGCTCGAAACAGGGGACATTTCCATCGTAAACCAATCAACTGCTATGCCCGGTAGCAAGGTGTTGCTTATAGAAGACAATCCAGGCGATGCCCGGCTGGTCGAGATTTTCCTTGCCGACTCCGACCTGCACCACTGCGAAGTGGTCAACAAAACTTCGCTCACCGAGGCTTTGGCCCAACTCGAATCGGGCGAGCTGTTCGAGGCCATATTGCTCGACCTGACCCTGCCAGACAGCCGGGGTTTTGAAACCCTTGAAAAATTGGTAGCCCGCTTCCCGCACAACAATATCATCGTGCTGACCGGCCTCTCCGATAAGGAATTGGGCGTAAGGGCAGTCAAAGCTGGCGCCCAGGATTTTTTGATAAAAGGGGCATTTGATTCCGACTCGCTGGCCAAATCGCTGCGATTTTCCATCGAAAGGAACAAGGTTTTAAAAAGGCTGGAGGAGACCCAACGCATTGCCAATATCGGTAATTGGGAATACATGCCTTCCACGGGCATATTGGATGCATCGGACGAGGTATATCGAATTTTTGGCTGCCCACCGCAGAAAACGCCTTTCTTAGGCTTGGGCGAAAAACAGGATGATTGCCCGCTTTTCACCCTGCAACAGGTACACGAAGCAGCTTCCTTGACTGGCGAGTTTAAAAAAGACCTTAAAGTCAGGATCAAAAACGGCGATTTTAAATTTGTTTTTATCCAATGCCTGGTGCAAACGAGGCAAGATGGCCAGACGGTTTTCCAAGGAATTATACAGGATATCACCGAGCGGAAATTGGCCGAGCAGGAAATGATAAAGAGCCGGGAGCGCTATCAGGAGATTTTTACCCAATCAAAAGATGCCCTGTATATCTGCACGATTGAAGGCAAGTTCATTGATTTTAACCAGGCCACCACCGATCTGTTTGGCTATGACCGTGAGGCCTTGCTCAACTTGCACGACGTACATGCCCTTTATTATCCAATAGAAAGGAAAAATGAGTTCTTGTTAAAATTGAAAAACCAAAAATCCATCAAGGATTTTGAGATAAACATTGCCCATAAGAGCGGCGAGGCGAGGGAATGCATGATCACGGCCAATATCCTCGTGACGGACGACTTCGTTGGCTACAACTGCATCTTGCGGGACGTGACGGAACTGAGGCAGGCAGAAAAAATGCGCAAGGCAAGGGACTTGGCCCGCCAAAGCGCCAATATGAAGGAACAGTTCCTGGCCAGCATCAGCCACGAGATGCGCACACCGATGAACGCCATTTTTGGCATGAGCAATATTTTATTGCAAACCGACATGTCGGGCGAGCAGCTCAACCTCGTCAATTCCATCAAACAATCTTCCGAAATACTACTGGGCGTGGTCAATGACATCCTGGAAATCAGCGCCATCCAAAATGGGAAGATCCTTTTTGAAAATGTAACTTTTGACCTGTACGAGATTTTGAGCAACCTGGTGAACGTGATGCAGTACAAGGCCCAGGAAAAGGACATTTATCTCGAAACCATCATCGAACCGGGCATTCCCCGCTTCATAAAAGGCGACAAGCTGCGGCTCAACCAGGTGCTGTACAACCTGGTGGGCAACGCCATCAAGTTCACGGACGAGGGCTTTGTGAAAATCTACGTGAAAAAGCTCTTTGACGTGCAGAACAACGTGCAGTTGAAATTCATCGTAGAGGACACGGGCATCGGCATCCCGGAAGACAAAATCGAGGCTATCTTCGAGACTTTTACCCGCATCCGGCAAAAGGATAGGATTTTTGAAGGCACTGGCCTGGGATTGTCCATTTGCAAAAACCTCGTGGAATTGCAGGGCGGTAAAATCGGTGCCACCAGCAGCCTGGGAAAAGGCTCCATATTCTTCTTCGACTTGATTTTTGAAAGTGCCGAAATGCCTTCCAAAACAAACGTACCGCCTGCGGAAGAACTATTCATGCTTGAGGCCGGTGCCTCGTTCAGGCTGCTCTTGGTGGAAGACCACAAGATGAACCAAATGGTGGCCCGCAAAACTTTGGAACGAAAATGGAGCAATATCCAATTGACCATCGCAGAGGATGGCCGGCAAGCCATTGAAGTTTTGGAAAAACAGGATTTCGATATTGTGCTGATGGACATCCAGATGCCGGTGATGGACGGATATGAGGCTACCCATCATATCAGGAAGGAATTTACGGGCAAAAAAGCCCAAATCCCTATCCTTGCCATGACCGCCCACGCCCATATTTCCAGGGACGAAAAATTCAAAGAATACGGCATGGACGACTTTGTGCTGAAACCTTTTGAGCCAGATGATCTTTTTTCAAAAATTTCAAAATACGTAAAAAAGGCCCTCTGATGAACACCGCAATTAAGTACACCAACCTCGACTACCTGCACCTAATGGCCGATGGCGACGAAGACATGGTACAAACTATGCTCGGAATGCTGATGGAGGAATTGCCCGAAGAAGTGGCGAAAATCAAAAAGCTGAACGAAGCGCAAGATTGGCCTGAACTGAGCAAGGTGAGCCACAAGATGAAGTCCACCCTTGCTTTCATAGGGAATGATGAAATGACCAATGCCAACAAGGAAATTGAACTTTTGTCAAAAAACAACCAGGATCTTTATCGCATTGGCGGCTTGGTGGAGATTCTCGAAAATAACCTTTCGCCAGTTTTAGCGGAGCTTCAGCAAAGTTTATGAGCTGGACTTTTATCAAATAAAAACGGGCCAGCGGCAATCGCTTCTGGCCCGTTTTTATTTGATAAAATTCAAACAGCTTCTTACTTCGCCCCCAGCACCTTCTTGCCGCTCAATTCATTGAAGCGCTGCAAACCGCACTCCAGGAAGTTGGCATATTCGTCAGAATCGGGCGTGTAACCGACCGGTTGGTTCAGCATTTTGCCCTCTGGCGACAGCAGTACATAGTAAGGTTGCGAGTTGTTTTCAAAAGTCTCCGTTTGGAGGTATTGCCATTTATGGCCCGTGGTGCGGAGCTTGAAAGTGCCGCCAGATTTTACGGGCAATACTTTTTGTTCTTCTGATGGCAGGTCTATTTTTTCGTCCACATAGAGTGAAATGAGCACGAAATCGTCTTTCAGGTATTTATAAACCGAAGGTTCCGGCCAGACGTGCTCTTCCATTTTGCGGCAGTTCACGCAGGCATGGCCCGTGAAATCTATCATAATGGGTTTGCCCATTTTTTGGGCGTATGCCAGGCCCTGGTCGAAATCTTTAAAACAGTCGAGGTTGTTGGGGCATTCTTTTGGGTACAGCCAGCTATAGCCGGAAGGCGGGGCCAATCCACTCAGGAGCTTCAGCGGTTTCAGCGAGCCAGCCGATTCGTCATAGAAAAAACCAGTGGCCAAATAGGCGGCAAATGCAAATGAAGCGACGCCCGTGGCTATGCGTATGGGTGCCAGTTTCTTGATGGGAGAATCGTGCGGGAATTTGATTTTTCCAAACAAATAAAAGCCCAAGCCAAGAAACACCAATATCCACAGCGCCAGGAAAGGCTCGATTTTCAGCAAGCCCCAGTGCTTCACCAGGTCGGCGTTGGAGAGGAACTTGAGCGCCAGCGCCAGTTCGAGGAAGCCCAATACTACTTTTACCGTCGTCATCCAGCCGCCCGATTTTGGCAGCGAACTCAACCAGCTTGGGAAGGCTGCAAACAAGCCAAAAGGCAGCGCCAGCGCCAGCCCAAAGCCGCCCATGCCCGCCGTGAGTTGCCACGCACCACCCTCGGAGGTCAAGGCACCAGCCAGCAGCGAACCAAGGATAGGCCCTGTGCAGGAGAACGAAACCAGTGCCAGCGTGAGCGCCATGAAAAAGATGCCAATGGCACCGCCCACTCCTTCCGCAGACGCAGCCTTGTTGGTCCAACTGGAGGGCAAGGTCAGCTCGTAATAGCCGAAAAACGAAAAGGCAAAGACCAGGAATATCACAAAAAAGGCAATGTTCAACCAGACGTTGGTGGAAATTTCATTTAAAATTCCAGGGCTGACCGAGTCGAGCAAGTGGAAGGGAATGCTCAACAACAGATAGACCAACAGGATATAAAAGCCATACATAAAGGCGTTCACCATGCCTTTCTTTTTGTTTTCGCTGCCTTTTGTAAAAAAGCTTACCGTGAGCGGAATCATGGGGAAAACGCAGGGCGTGAGCAGGGCCAGCAATCCCCCCAGAAAACCGAGGATGAAGATGCCCCAAATGCCCTGTCCTTCTTTTGTTTCCACCACTTCGCCGCACTCTACGGCAGTTGACTTGTCCACCAGGAGGGAAGCACCTTGGCCACTGGCCATCTCGCCGCCCTCGCTGAAGGGCATGACAGCGGCCAATGTGGCAGGCACCACTTTAAAAAGCACTTCCTTTCCAGGCAGGCATTTTGCATCGTCGCAGGTCATAAAGTAAACATTGCCCGTGATGGGCTGCGTGGCATCCATGACCTTTATTTTTTGGTTAAAAACGACCTCCTCTTTGTACTTCGTCACGTCCATTTCGAACATTTCATCGAAGCCCTGCACCTTGTGCGTGCTTTGCTCTTCGGCCTTTCCCTGTACCGTTACATTAGAATTTGGGTCAAACGTGAACGTGGTCGGCTCCGGCCCGCCCTCTTCGATATTTTGGGAATAGATGTACCAGCCTTTTTCCACTGTGGCCTTGAAGGCAAGGTTGAATTCCTGCTCATCGATTTTTTCAATGGCCAAAGACCATTTTACCGGATCCAAAATGCCATTGGCGGGGGCTGCTTGGGTAGTAGTTGCAATGGCTGGCTCTTCAACGGCGGGTACTTCGGCAGGGGTAGCGGCTTTTTGTTCCTGGGCTGTAATTGCAGTTTTATCAATGCCCTTGGCCGGCGTTTGTTCCTTCACCGCACCGGTGGTTCCGCTGGCGGCAGGTGTTAATGAAAAAGAAAAATCAACCTCTTTCGGCGGCAGGCAGCGGGCGTTGTCGCAGGTCATAAATTCGAGGTAGCCAGTGACAGGTTTTGAAAAATCGCTCAACTTCACCCGCTGCGTAAAGGTTGCTTTTTTGTAAAATTTAGTCACCTCCATGTCGAACACCTCGTCGTGGACGGTCTTGCGGTTTTCGGGCGACTCCTCCGTCTTGCCGGATTTGGCGTAATGGCTGCCGTTTTCAAAAGTGAAAGCCGTGGGCAGCGGCCCGTCATCGCCACTCAGAAATTGGGAATATATCGTCCAGCCCTCGTCAATTTTTGCCGTGAAGATCAGGTCAAACTCATTGTCTTTCACGTGTTTGGAGGAAAATGACCAACTGACGGGATTCAGGATTTGTGCAAAGGAAATGGCTGTAAAACTCAGGAAGGCAGCAAGTAAAACTATCTTTCTCATGATGAAAAGGTTGTTGCAGGTGTCTCAGAAACAGGCATTTTCAAACTGACTAAACACCTTTATTGAATGGAAAAAAGTTTGCAAAAATACGGCCTATGGGATGGATAAAGGTTATCGGCAAGTGGATATTGTGTAGCAATGGTCGCATTTGCCCATAATTTTTCCTGCTCATTCCAGCGAAAAGCTAAACTCCACTTCCTTTGGGGGCAGGCAGCGCTCATTGTCGCAGGTCATAAATTCGAGGCGGCCCGACAGGCTGGTGGCTGATTTCACCTTGACCCGCTGCGTGAAAGTCGGCTCGCCACTGAACTTGATGACGTTCATACCGAACAGATCGTCAAAGCCTTCGTGCTTGTGTCCCCCTTCCATATTTTCCCCCACCAGTTCCACTTTGGCATTTTCATCAAAAGTAAACGTGGTGCGGATAGGCCCTTCGTCCGATTCCAAATATTGGGAATACACATACCATCCATCCTGGATGTGGGCGGTAAAAACCAGGTCGTACTCGCCGTTCCCGGCCTTTTGCGCCTGATAGGTCCATTTCACTGGGTTCAACTGCCCAAATACTGCTCCGGCCAAGAGGAGCGCCAAGGAAAACAAGGTTATTTTTTTCATATAAACAGGATTGTTTTTCAGCCAGCCGTGCAAAAATAATGCGCCAAAACTTTTGCAGTTGTGGCGCAATTCAACGATAATATTTCTTTAACTGAAAGGTTAACAGTCTTTTCAGCCTCAAAACCACCCTGCCCCCAGTAGCTCCCTAAACGGCCAGGGAATACTCACCAATATCACTAGCAAGGCTAATAAATAATAAATAAAAACGCTGCGGGATTTCTGGGCGTCCCCACTTGCTTTTTTCGATTTGCTGTGGCCAACGGTGATCAGCGCAATGGCTATCAACATCATCAAGGTGTGCTCAACGGTGAAAAAACGTAAGGCCGCTTCTTTCATCACCGAGCCAACAAACTGGACTTTCGGGCTGATAAAATAAAGGATGACGCCCACCGTAAACTGTATATGCGTGGCGAGCATCGTGAACAGGTTGAGCTTGCGGTCGCCCTCGGTGTAGGGGGCGTTGGAGCGCCATTTTATCAAAGATTTTAAAACTGCCACCACGAGCAGTACCAAAACGATCCAGCGGAAGCCGGAATGGGCATGTAGGAGTCCGTTGTACATAGGTAAAAAGTTTAATTAGTGAGCCATGAAAAAGTTGGGAAGTTGTTCCCCGACCTTTTCAAATGCCGTTGATTATATTTTTTCAAATAACCACCAGGATGGCCGTTGCCTTTTTTTGATTTTGTAATTGGTTTCGATGTACTTCCGAATGTGGTCCACCGCTTCGTCCACATCGTCGGTCAGCATCACCAATTTAAGGTCTTCGGCGGAAATGGTCTTTTGCTCCAGCATCGAATCCAGCATGGCCATGAGCGGGCGGTAATAATCTTTGCCCATCAGCACCACGGGGAAGTTGTTGATTACTTTGGTCTGCACCAAGGTCAGCGTTTCAAACATTTCGTCCATCGTGCCCCAGCCGCCGGGCAGCACTACGAAGGCGTAGGAATATTTCAACAGCAACACTTTCCGCACAAAAAAATAGAGGATGGTCACACAGGTCTGCATGTAAGGATTGGGCTTTTGTTCGAACGGCAGCACCACATTGCAGCCTACCGATTTCCCGCCCGCTTCGAAAGCGCCCCGGTTGGCCGCTTCCATGATGCCTGGGCCGCCGCCAGTCATAGTAGTGAAGCCCATCTCGGCAATGGCCCTTCCCATTTGCCTGGCTTTTTCGTAGTAAGTGTGGCCTTCCTTGAACCTGGCCGACCCGAAAACCGTGATGCAAGGCCCCACGAAATGCAGGGTGCGGAAGCCTTTGACAAATTGCAACAAAACCTTAAAAGCAAACCACAATTCCAGGTGCCGGCTTTTTGGCCCTTCGAGAAAGTGCATTTCACCCGGTTCGAGTGTAGGCAAAAAATTGTTAGGTGCTTTGGCCATAATCATTCATCTGATTTTCACAGACGCCCGAAGGTATGCAAAAATGATTGCCTTCCACAACAGTTAATGCCAAAACAAAAAGGGCCGCCTGGAATGCAGGCAGCCCTTTTGTTTTAAAGTAAAAATCCGTTATTCCACATCTTGCACTGGCTCTATTTCGGGAACTTCCCGTTCTGCCAAAGTGCCGTTTTGATGCGCCTTGTGTTCTTCTTTGATCCCAAATGCACGCTTGCCGATCAAGCGCTCCAGGTCCGATTTCAGCACGACTTCTTTTTCTAAAAGTTGTTGTGCCAATACCTCCAACTCATCGCGCTTGGCACGTAGCAATTCCTTGGCCCGCTCAAATTGGGAGCTTACCAAACGCCGCACTTCTTCATCAATCATGCTGGCAGTATTGTCGGAATAGGGTTTTGTGAAGGAGTCGTTTTGCATCCCATAAAAAGAAACCTGCCCCACCTTGCTGTTCATGCCAAATACGGCCACCATGCTATAGGCCATTTTGGTCACTTGATCAAGGTCGCTTTGTGCCCCTGTCGAGACTTTTCCAAAAACAACCTCTTCGGCTGCCCTGCCTCCAAAAGTCATGCACATGCGGTCGAGCAGCGCCTCGGTGCGGGTGATGTATTCGTCTTTGGGCAGGTACTGCGCATAGCCGAGTGTACCAATGCCCCTCGGCACGATGGTCACTTTCACCAATGGTGAGGCATGTTCCAAATACCAACCGCAGATGGCATGGCCGGCCTCGTGGTAGGCGATGATTTCTTTTTCTTCAGGTGAAATGAGCTTGTTCTTTTTCTCCAAACCACCAATCACACGGTCGAGGGCGTAGTTGAAATCGTCCATATCCACCTCTTCCTTGTTGCGGCGGGCGGCGATGAGGGCAGCCTCGTTGCATACGTTGGCGATTTCGGCCCCGGCAAAACCCGGCGTCATTTCCGACAGTTCGTGCGGGCTGACACTGGGGGCTATTTTGATGTTTTTTAAATGGACCCTAAAAATGCACTCCCGGCCTTTCAGGTCGGGCCGGTCAATGCCAATTTGGCGGTCGAAGCGGCCCGGGCGCATCAGGGCGCTGTCAAGTACATCCGGCCGGTTGGTAGCGGCCATCAGGATAACGCCCTTGTCGGTGGGGAAGCCGTCCATTTCCACCAGCAACTGGTTGAGGGTGTTTTCCCGTTCGTCATTGCCGCCCTGGAAACTGTTGCGGCCCCTGGCCCGTCCGATGGCGTCTATCTCGTCAATGAATACGATGCAGGGCGCTTTTTCCCTGGCTTGGCGGAAAAGATCCCGCACACGGGAGGCGCCCACACCCACGAACATTTCTACAAAATCGGAACCCGAAATGGAGAAAAACGGTACGCCAGCCTCCCCTGCCACGGCTTTCGCCAGCAGGGTTTTTCCCGTACCGGGAGGGCCGATGAGCAGTACGCCCTTGGGGATTTTCCCACCGAGCGAGGTATATTTTTTTGGATTTTTCAAAAAATCCACGACTTCCATCACTTCCTCCTTGGCCTCGTCCAGCCCTGCCACATCTTCAAAAGTGATGTTCACTTTTGAATTGGAATCGAACAAGGTGGCCTTTGACTTCCCGATGTTGAAAATCTGCGCCCCAGGCCCGCCTGCACCACCGCTTACCCTCCGCATGATGAACAGCCAAATACCTACCAGGATGGCCACTGGCAGCAACCAACTGATGATGGGGGCCAGCCAGTTTGGCTTGTCTATGTAGGTACTTTGAAAACGGTTATCAGCAGTAAGGTTGGCGTTGAGGTTGTCGAGCTTGACGGCGAAGTTTTCTGGAGGCCCGATGTCGAAAGTGTAGTGCGGACGGTTTTTGCCAAAGCTGCTCTTGGAAGCGTCTTTGTATTCTTCTTTGGCCAAGGCATTTTCCCTCAAATAGACGTATGCGAATTTTTGGTTGACGATTTCCAATTTTTCCACATCGCCGCCCTCGGCCATTTTAGAAAACTTTTCAAAGGTGATAGGCTCACTGTTGGAACTGGGCAGATTGATAAACTGCAGGCCCAGCAAAAAGAGCGCTACCACCCCATAAATCCAATACGCATTGAATTTCGAGCTATTCTTGTTTTTATTATCCTGGTTATTTTCCATTTAAACTTGTTACTCTATTCAAGAAAAAGTAAAAAGGACAAAGTAAAGAATGGGAATTACGGTTTACGTTTATAGTCCCAAAGCTTTTTCCAATTTGCTCCTCCTCACAATTGCCACAAAAAACAAACAAAAGTACGCTTCGTTTGACACTTGCCCATTTTACCCACCTGTTTTCGATGGAACGGGCCAAAAAACGGCCTAAAGGTTCTCGTATTCGGTGAATTGGGCATCGCTCCAGAGTTCTTCCAGTTCGTAAAACTCACGGGCCTCCCTGTGGAAGACATGCACCACCACGTTGAAAAAATCGAGGCAGATCCAGCGGGCGTTGCCCCTGCCCTCAATATGCAGCGGTGCTTGCCCCGTTTCTTCTTTCGACCTCTTGTAAATATTGCCTGCAATGGCCCTTACCTGCGTGGTAGAGTCGCCTTCGCAGATGACGAAGAAGTCGGTTGGGGCGTCATCCAGCTTGCGCAAATCCAGCTTGACAATGTTTTTGCCCTTGATGTCCTGGATGCTGTCAATAATGAGATCGTTGAATTGTTCTACTTGGGAAGGATTTCTTTTTACTAAGGCTTGTACGCTCAAAATGGAGATTTATTTAGTTTTGGCCGCAAGGGGCAAACGTTTAGACTTGAACGTTTTTCGCAGCGCCCTGGCTGCCAACATAGTTTACAAATGTGTTTCTGTTAAAAATAAAAGTCCGGCCCTGATTGTTCAAGCGCCGAAACTTTGAAAGGATAAAAGTACAAACAATTTTCCATTGCACAGGTTCGACACATTGTTCGTTGGGCAGGTTTTCATTGATCTGCCGCAGGTTGGTTCCACCAATGCCCACGCCCTGAATCTTTTATCAAAAAGTAAACCAGCCGAGGGAACTGTCATTTCGACCTACCAACAAACTGCTGGTAGGGGACAAATTGGCAGTAGCTGGGAAAGCGAGCCAGGAAAAAATATTTCCCTGAGCATCGTCCTCTACCCTACTTTCCTGCCCGCCCGCCTTCAGTTTCAGCTCAACCAGGCCATTTCGCTGGCCGTTCACGATTTGGGATCCTTTTTTTTTGGTGAAAAAACCAAAATAAAATGGCCAAACGACCTCTACGTGGGCGATAAAAAAATCGCTGGCATCTTGATCCAAAACAGCGTGGCAGGCACACATCTAAGCTCCTGCGTAGCGGGCATCGGCATCAACGTCAACCAGGCCATTTTTACCAGCAACCCGCCCAACCCCACTTCTTTTCTATTGGAAAAAGGCGAAACCTTCGACCTTGAAGCCTTGATTGGGCTGCTCCTGCAATTTATCGAAAGCCGCTACCTTCAATTGAAATCCGGCAAAATAGTTCCCCTGCAACAAAGCTATCTGGCGGCACTTTACCGCTTTGGTATTGCATCGAAATTTCAGCGGGCGGATGGCGAGATTTTCACAGGCAGCATAGTTGGCATAACGGAATCGGGCAGGCTCAAAATTTTAATCCAAAACGAAGAAGAATCTTTTGATCTGAAAGAAATCAGGTTTGTTTTTTAAAAAACCACCTCACTCCCTGCCCATGTAATCCCAGCACATGGTCGCAAATTTGGTGTCGGAAGGCCGGGCGGCTGCCAAGGAAAAAAATTCCCTTGCCTTCGCTTTTTCCCCTATATCGAAATAGTATTTACCTGTAAACCAAGCTGCGGCGCTTTGCTTGTAAAAATTGTCCGAATCCAACAGGGGTTTCCATTGGGCCAAGGCAGCTTCACTTTGCCCCAACTTGTGCAGCGTCCAGGCATAATAAAAGTGGAAATTTTCCAGATCATCCTTGTCCAAAGTTGTTTGCTGGCTTTCCATTTCGGCAAAAACCTTGGCAGCATTGGCGTAACAAGCGTTGAAGCTGTATGTTTCCGCCGTATTGAAATGGGGCAAAAAACCGCCCATTTCCCTGAATTTTTGGTGGATCAGTATTTTGAACCCATCACCCAAATCGGGTTCGAGCAGTGCCAGGTAGCTCTCCGTATTTAATTGAAAATCAGGGGATAGCAACAATTTCACAGCAACCGTTTCAGTAGTATCGGGCTGCCCTTCCAGGAATTTTTCGAGCGGCTTTTCCCATTTTTTTTCGTTGCGGTAAAACTTCAACAGGCCCTCGTACAACAGATGCCCATCGCCGGGCAGGCGGCGCAAAGCCTCCAATGCGCCATCGTAATCGCCCATCAGCGAACGGAAAAAGAAAGCGTTGCCCAAAGTGGTTTCATCGGCGTTTTCATTGCCTAAAGAAAGGGCGATATAATGGCTGGCACTGTCCATTTGCCCCGCAAAAAAATACTCCCCTGCCATGTCGCTCAACAAGCCTGCATGACTGGGGAACAATTGGCCGATGGCCCGGTAGGTATCCATCGCCCCGGCAAAGTCGCCCCTGTCCTTTAGGTTGCGGGCGTAGGCCGTGAGGTGTACAGGCAGGTCTTCCTGGCTGCTTGCCACTTCCTTCACCTTGGTGAGTTGGGCCAGCAGTTCGTCTTTCATCAAAGCCAGTGAATAAACTTGACAGAGGCCAAATTGCAGATCGCTGCGGCTGGGATCCAGCGTGGCGGCGGCCTTCCAAAGTTTGGCCGTTTTTTCGGCGACATCTTTTGGAATGGCAACGGGAGCGGGCGGCAATTCAAGATTGCCCATGTCGTACACCGATTCGTCGTAGCGGGTTTGGACGGATTGCAGGGCCTGTTGTTCCAGCAGGTATTTGTTGAGCAAAACGTTGCCCTTCATGATGATGGCATCCACATTGGTGAGATCTTCGGTCAGGTAGCGGTTGGTGAGTTCCTCGGCCTCGGCCATTTTGCCAGCTTGTATCAGGAGGCCAATGTCTTCGGCGATGCTGCCTTGGCCAAAAACGGAAAGTGACAATAGCAATGACAAGGCGGAGAGTGCAGCCTGCTTCATAGTTTTTGTGTTTGTGAAATTTAAATATTTTAAAAACAATCGGCTTATTTTCAATGCTTTATAAAAAAAGCCGCCTACCACTCATCTTTCTTCCACTTGATGTTGCAGCCGCCACTGGGGTACTGTTTGGCTTCCACCTCCCGGCCTTCCAGCACTGCGTCCAATGCGGCACGAAGGTCTTTTCCGGTGAGCGGCCTACCAGAGTTTGGGCGGCTGTCGTCCAGGCGGCCCCGATAAACAAGTTTCCTGTTTTCATTAAAAACATAAAAATCGGGAGTACAGGCGGCACTGTAGGCCTTGGCCACTTCCTGCGTTTCATCATATAAATAAGGGAAAGGGTATCCCACTTCTTCGGCCAATACTTTCATTTTATCAGGAGCGTCGGCGGGGTAATGTTCCACATCGTTGGAGCTGATGGCCACAAAACCCACGCCTTTTTCGAGGTAATCATTGGCCAGGCGCACGATTTCGGGGTTGACGTGAAGGACGTAGGGGCAGTGGTTGCAGGAAAAAATGATGACCGTTGCTTTGTCAGTCGCCACGTCGGCCAGGCCGATCATTTTGCCTGAAACAGTGTCGGGCAATTTAAAGTCGGGCGCTTCCGTACCGAGCGCCAACATGTTTGATTCTGTAAAAGCCATGATGAGGTTTAAAGGAAAAGGTGAAAAGTTTAAAGTAAAAAGTACAGGGGCAAAAGTAAGCAGAGCGGTTTACTCATTTTGCAAAACCACAAACTCAACCCGCCTGTTCAATTGCCGGCCCTGCGCCGTGGTATTGGTGGCGATGGGCTGTGCACTGCCGCAGCCCCGGTAGCGGGTGCGGTTGTCGGATATACCATTGGCATTGAGGTAGTCCACCACAGAGCGGGCCCGTTTTTCGGAAAGGCTTCGGTTGTACTCATCGTCGCCTGTGCTGTCGGTATGGCCGCAGACTTCGATGGCGAGCTGCGGGTTGCTTTGCATGATTCGGAGCAGTTTCTTCAACTCCACAAAGGAGCGGGGCATCAGTTCCCACTTGTCATATTCAAAATAAATATCCCGCATCGGCACCACCTTCCCGGCCTCCAGTTTGATCTTAGAAAGGTCGTCTTCCCTCACAGGAATGGGCAAGATCGGCGGTATTTTTTTCACCAAAACATCCTCGATATAATAATAGGCATAAGGCAAGCTGCCATCCGGGCCGGGCTGGGTGAGGGTGAGGCTATCGGGAAAAAAATTGCCGATGATGAGGTACTCAGCCTCGGTTTCCGCCGTGAATCTGCCGGTGACTTTTTTCCAGCGGTTGCTTTTGCCGCTGACGATTTCTTCGGCAAATACCTGTGGCTGAAAATTTAGTACCCCGTCCGTTATCTCTTCGATTTTTTCTTTTGAAAAATAAAAGCCTATCTTATTGACCAGCAAGGACTTGGGCAAATGCGCCACCCACATTTCCGCCAAATAATCCTGCCCCATGACAAGCGGTTCGCTCAACTGAATCTGGATATATTCCCGGCAATGCGGCTTCCCTTCCGTACAACCATACACGGTGATGCCCGACATGGAGAGGCCCGTGCGGGGCGTTTGCTTGCCAAAACCTTTTTCTTCCCAATGCGCAGGCACACGCACCTTTGGCCCGAACACGTCCGGCGAAGCGTTCGTGGCGGATGACCAGTATTTCATCACGTTGGTGTAATGCTCGCCTTTGTAAAACCAGCCGATGGGCGGGGCGGAATACAGCTCGAAACTTGGGTTGGGAATAATATTATCCGTTTCTGCATCTTGTAGGGTTTGCGCAGAAAGTAGTTGACTGGACAATAGCAATGTCAGGAAGAATGTAAGTTTCATGACATCGGTGTAGTTTGAAAGGAAGGTGCTAATGTATTGAGTCATTAATCATTGGTCCTTCGTCATTGGTCATTTGGTCATTGGCTAAAATATTGACAATCAGCTATGTAAATGACAAATGGCTGTGTGAATTAAAGACTCTCAAAACACTAACAAGTTTTATTGTTGATGCACTTTGGGGGAATTTGGTTTTATCAAAAGTGGCAGCGGCTATTTACCAAAAACGGAGTGGAGCGGTCGTTAGTTTGAACCTGCCCTGTTTTAATGGTTTTTAAGAAAAAACCCAACGAAGCAGCTTCCATGCTATAAAAACGACGAAAGCGAGCATAAGTAACAAGGCCAAAAATACAGCAATAACAACAGGCCATGCACTGCCGGCGTGTTTTTGTTCCAAATAATGTTCTTGCAGCAGGCGATAGTTGCGGCGGTTGGCCTTAAAGCCCAGGTCAAAAATATCGCCGAGGATGGGGATGGCCCCCACGATGGTGTCCAAAAGGATGTTCCCCAGCATTTTCAAGATGACGCTGCCGCTGGCCCCGTGCCTTGCCATGGCCATCACCAACACGCCGGAAAACCCGAAAGTGACCACATCGCCAGCATAGGGCACGAGGCCGATGAGAAAGTCCAGCCCAAAACGGATGTCGGTACCGGGTATGCGGAAGCGATTGTCGAGGAGGCTGGACATGGCGTCCAGGTATTTGAATTCGGGGACTTCTGTTGTGGCCACCTTATTTTTCATAGCGCATTTTTTTTGGAAAAATAGCCCAAATTCAGGGCAATAAAAAAGCCCCTGTGAAAACCATCACAAGGGCTTGTTTTTCTGTTGGCCCACAAGGACTCGAACCTTGAACGACAGAACCAAAATCTGCTGTGTTACCGATTACACCATAGGCCATTCCAAAATTGCTTTCTTTAAAAGCGGGGCAAAGGTAAACAGTTTTATATTTTTGAAAAGTTCCTTTTTAAAAAAAATTGAATCTGAAAAAAAATGGGCTATGCTGCCGAACGCATTTCCGCTGCCCATTTTACGAAAAGCGCTTCGTCGTTAAGCACATCGTAGAGCCACTCGTGGTACTCGGCAAAATCGGGCAGGTTGTTGTGGCCGGCCTGTTCTACTGGAAATAACCTTACATGATGCGGGGCCACTTTTTGCAGCATTTCGCTTTGTTTGTATGGGATCAGCCTGTCCTTTTTGCCGTGTACGATGAAAACGGGGCTTGTTATTTTTCGGATAAACTGGTCGCTGCGGATGTGATATTTCAGCAGCCACCGCAGCGGGAGGATAAACCCATATCTTTTTACCTGGTGGATAAAACTAAAATACGGCGAGTCGAGGATGAGCATTTTTGGCTTGTTCCAGGAAGCAATGCGGGCCGCCACGCCGCTGCCCATGGAGCGGCCGTACAGCACGATGCGGCTTTCGCCGTATTTTTCCTCCAGCCATTTGTAGATGTGCTGGGCGTCGTTGAAAAGGGTCGCCTCGGTGCGCCGACCGCTGCTTTTGCCCATGCCCCGGTAGTCCACCATGAAAAAATCATAGCCCTTGCTCACGAAGTCCTTGGCAAATTTTCCCCAGCCTTTTACGCTTTTTGAGTTGCCCTTCAGGTAATAGACCACGCCCCGTGCGTTCGGCACTTTGAAGTGCAGGCCATTGATGTAGCCGCCATCTTCCATGTCAAAATGCACTTCTTCAAAAGGGAAAGGGTAGCGGTATTGGAAGTTTTTGGGTAGCCTTTCGGGCCTGAAAAAATAGAAGTCCTGCGTGAAATAGAACACTAGGCAAAGCGCCAAGTATGCCAATCCGGTGTATATAAGCAGGGCGGTCCAATCCATGAATTTCCTATTTGTTGGGCGGTGAATATAAGGCGTTTTAACAGTTGCCAAAATTCAAACAGCTTCTAAGCATTCTTGCCGCTTTAAAAACTTAACATTGGTTGCTTTTCTTTGGCAAATATTTTGCAAAACGTAGAACCACCGACATATTTTGCTGCATTTCCCTCCCAAAGGCAACGCTTGTTTTTCAAATATGTCATTCCCCTGCGTCATTTTTCCATACTACTTCACTACTTGGCCCGGACAGGGTAGCCGGGTTTCCATAAGCTATTCCTAAGCGCATTTCAACAAACAAATTTGAACAGACTGTGTGCCCAGCGACTGGGCCTGCATTTCTATTGAATTAGTGTTAAAAAGCTGTGCTTCAATGCTTTAGCCATCGAACAACTTAAACATGAACGTCATGGAGCACAACTCATTACGCCTTTTTTTTGCTGCATTCCTGCTTACGCAGGCTGTCTTTGCACAGCCCGTAAAAGCACCTTATTTGGTACCATTTGAATTGGCGGGGAACACCATCATCGCCCAGGCTACGCTGGACGGTATTTCGGGCAATTTTATCCTCGACACGGGTTGCCCCAGCCTGATTTTGAACGGAAAATATTTCAAAGGCATGGAAGTGTCCTGGCTGAAACAGTCCGTAGCCGACTTCCACGGGGAGTTGAGCAGGGCCAAGCATTTGATTGTCAAAGAGTTGACCATGTACAGCTTGACGCTGGAAAAGCAAATGGCCTTGGTGATTGACCTCGCCAATTTGGAAAGGATAAAGGGCATCCCTATCCACGGCATCATTGGTTACCCAGTGTTCAACGAGATGGAGGTGATGCTTGATTTTGAAAAACAACATGCCCTATTTTCACCTGTTGACAAAAAAGGGACAAGGATGTGCGGCAATACCTACTATCAGTTGACCGACTCTTTGGAATTGAAAATGAGCGGCCATTTCCCCTATATCATGGCCGAACTGGAGGGCAAAAAAATAAGGCTGGGCATTGACACGGGCGCAGAAGCAAACGTTTTGCAAAAGAAATTGGTGAAGGGCAAAATAGACCTTGATCCGAAAAAAAATTTAACCGTGCGGGGCATTAAAAACCAGCACAAATCCTGCCCCCGTGCCTGGATCAAGAACCTGTGTTTTGGGCATTGGAAAAAAGAAGACCACCAAATGGTTATCGCCAATATGGGCGAACTGAACGATTATTTGAACGTCGGCCTGGATGGCATACTTGGGATGCCTTTTTTGAAGGAACGGAAACTGGCCTTCAATTACCGCAGCAAAAAAATCTATGTGTGGGAAGATGCATTGGGCGAACTGGCCAAAGAGGATGAACTGAAAATATTGGAAGCCAGCAAAGAAAGGCAATAGCGGTATTTTAAAAACACAAACGGCCATTGCGGGGCTGGGCTGCCCTTTGCAATGGCCGTTATTATATTTTTTTAGGCAATTTATTCCGCCGAAGTATCCATAGGCATTTCATCCATGCCTTCTTCCATAGGCGGCATATCGCCTTCCATCATGCCAGGGTTTGCCGATTGCTCCATAGCTGCCACGATGTCCGGGCAGGTCTTGCGGAGGGCTTCCATCGCTTTGGCTTCCTCTTCTTCGCCTTCAATGGTGCCATGTTTTTTTTCCAGTTCGGCCACACAAGCTTCCCCTTCCGAATTTACTTTTTGGGCTTTTTCCATGAGGGAAGCCATAGCGGCTTCATCTCCACCGCTGAGCATTTGCATCATTTCTGTTTGGAGTTCCATCATCGGCCTCATGCAGGTGCAGAGGTCTTTGGCCATCGCCTCGTATTTGTCTTGCGGCGGGTTGCTGCCACAGGAAAAGGCAAAAAAGGCAAGGACGATTGAGATTTTAGCAAGATTTGCCATAGAATTTATTTGAGGTTTTGCCGAATGCCGAATCCAATCGTCCGGTATCCAACTGTAAACCAGTGATTTAAAATGAGCCGCAAAGGTGGGAATTAAATTTGGGCCGTGTTGGGTGGGCGTGGATTTTTACAAAAATCTATTCCGCAATCACTTGCTCATTTTTCGCAGCAACAATCGCAGCGTTGATGCGCTCAAAAAAGGCCGGGGTCGGGCCTTGGCACAAATAAAGCTGGTTGCCATGCTGCCTGGAAAGCGGCATATCCAGTTCCCATACTTTTTCTATTGTTTCAAAAAAGCCGAGCATGTCGTCACCCAGTTCGTCGTTCACGTAAAGCAAAGTATGGAAACCTGAAGGCAAGGAATCGGGCAGCCAATAGCGGTAATTGTCGCTAAAACTGAGCACCTGCGGCACATCGTATTTTTTGCCAAAATGCTCGATGGCCCCCGCCTGGCCGTAGTTTTCGGCATAGATGGCGGCGGTGGATTTGTCGGGAAGATTTTGCCAAGCCTGGCCCACCGCATCAGCCAATTCTTCCCAACCGATCATGTCGGCAAAGTCTTGCGGCAGGGCGTAAAAATTGCCGTCTTCCCAGCGCAGCACATCCTGCATCCCCGGTACGCTGGCCATGTTTTTTATAAAATCCGCCTCCTGTTCGGGCGGAAAAAGGGGCAAAGAAGCCGGAAAAGTTATCATCCCGACAGCCACCATTTGGATGGGCAACAAAATGCGCAGCCAGCGCCTCCGTCCTGCCGTCCAGCTTTCCCACCAGGCCGCCCCGGCAGCTATCAGCACCGGGAAAGCGCCCAGCGAGTAATAGCTTTTGGCACTAAAAAAGAGCAGCACGGCCAGCACTGAGAGGTACATCCAGCCGAACATGCGCCAGCGGGAAGCCTGTTTACCAAACAACAAAAAAGCCAGGCCGGGCAGCCAGACCAGCAGCGCCGGAAGAAAAAACAGCACTTGATCCATGAAAAAACTGCCCAGCGAAACGTGTACAAACTGCGTGGCCGCCAAATCGCCCATGTGCCGGAACACAGGGAACTGATGCGCTGCTTGCCAAAGGATGTTGGGCAAAAAAACGAGCAGGGCAAGCCCTGTGGCGAGGTAGAATTTTTTTAGGGCGAAAATGCGCCGTTGTACCGTGAACAGCAGGCCCGGCAACATGCCAAAAAGAAAGATGAGCACGGAATATTTGTTGAGCAAACCCAGGCCCGCCACTGCGCCAAACCACAGCAGCCATGCGCTTTTTTGCGTGTTGATATATTTTAAAAAAAGCCAGGACAGCAAGGCCCAGTAAAAAATATCAAATACCACCGGCATGAACAACATACAAGGGCGCAAAAAGGCCCCGCACAGCAAACCCGACAAACCAATGAGCACGACTGCAAATTTCCCCTTATTTCCTTGCTCGTCCACCGGGAGCATTTCTTTCGCCATGAGCGCCGTCAGCACCACAGTACCTGTACCGAAAAGCGTGGCGATGAGCCGAACCGCACCTACCCCGCCGCCCATCACCTGGCCGCCGAGCCAGCCCCAAAAGCCAATATTGGGCGGCACGGAGGCATAGCCCCAATCCAGGTGCCTGCCGAGTGCCAGGTAGAGCAACTCGTCCCGGTGGAACGACCACTGGCTGTTGACATAAAGGTGAAGCAGGATTTTCGCCAAAACGAAGGCGGCAAGCAGGTGGAGCCAGGTCAGTTTTTTCATGGTGCTTTGATTGTGTTCCAAACTTACAATGAATTCTGGGCTAATAAACCCCTATCCCTGGTTTGGTAGTGGGTTAATTTGGTTGGTTTTGTGTTTGCGGCTGACAAACTTGAAGATTGAACTTGACAATGACTTAATCAAGGGTTTTATTGCCGTTTTTATTCTCTCATCAAAAAATATATAGCTATGAAAAATTTGCTTTCTCTTGGCATGTCTTTGCTATGCCTTGCCCTTTCTGCCCAAAACTCGTTTCACAAAAAATTGCAACACAACGGCTTTGAGCTACAGGCTTTCGACTACAAAAGCGGTTTGGGTTTCGGTATCGGCGATTTTAACGCAAGCCAAGATGTTTCCAGCCTTATCAAACTGGATGAAAATGGAATTTTGGTTTGGGCCAGCCGCTACGAAGGCTTTCAATGGTCAAAAATCCAGGATATTGTATTGACCAACGACGGTGGGGCTGTTGCCTTGTACTATGTAAAAGTGGATGCCAACTTGCCAGAATTGTCGAAAGTATTGGTAAAATTCAACGGGCAGGGCCAAAAAGTCTGGGATGTACGCTTGGGTTTTACGGTGAGCTATTCCCCCAATAAAATTGCCCAAACACCCGATGGGGGATTTTTGGTGAGCCAAAGTGAGTTTTTTGGTGATTTTAAATGCTCTAAAGTAAGTTCTGACGGGGAGCTGTTGTGGTTGAAAGCCTATGACGGTGGCGGCGACGATTTTTCTGTGACAGTTGGAGTGGCTCAAGATGGGAATTATATTTTGGCCGGCGGCTCCAACGCTCCATTTCCAAATAAAGATGCTGGGGTCGTCATGAAAATCAGCCCCTTGGGCTTTCCTGTTTGGACAAAAGCCTTTCAAGATGCCTTTTTTTGGTCGGTTGATGATTTTTCAAATGGCGACCTATTATTGACTGGGAAAATTGTATCAGAGAATACACAAATTGTATTAAGGATCAATAATTTAGGCGAATTCGTTTGGGCAAAGTCATTTCCTTTAACAGCCTATGTTTATGGTTATGAAGCCAGGGTGGCCGCTGATGAAGGCGTTGTTTTTTATACAAATATTGACGAGGAAAATAATTCCATTATTAAAATGGACGGTAATGGAGAATTTTTGTGGACAAGGGATATATCCAGTTCTCAATTCGGCATTGGGTACAATAGAGCAAATGGAACGGGAGGAATAGCCGCCGCTACCAATTATTTGCAAAACTCCCTTTGGGCTACAAGCATAACACTGACCGATTCCATTGGCGATGTGCAGGATTGCCCAATGGATCGGCGTTGTTTCAATATTGGTGAATTCGTGATGGAATCCATTGGCCAGGCATGGACATCATTTGACTGGGTGCCTGACACATTTGTCGAAGGTTTCAGCTTGCCGACAAATGTAACGTTGGTAGATTTTTGTTTTGGCCAGGCGGTGCCTCCTTCCCCCATCATTGTGCGAGCAGTTTTCCCTTACATTGAATGCTTTTGTGCAAGGCGCAAGCCAGTATCATTGGAAAGACGGATTTGAAGGCCCCAGCCGGGAAATTAACGATAGAGGCTCATATAGTGTGACTGCCACAATAGAAAA
The DNA here is from genome assembly GCA_041741095.1 of Saprospiraceae bacterium. GTDB lineage: Bacteria > Bacteroidota > Bacteroidia > Chitinophagales > Saprospiraceae > UBA6168. The sequence goes on along the minus strand of JBGSKQ010000138.1, from coordinate 29,693 downwards.
TTGCCAACTGGAAGATGAAATCAATATATTTTTCAAGGATTGTCAAATAGCGCTTTATATTCCTAATGCTTTTAGTCCAAATAATGACTTAATCAACGATTTATTTGAAATATATGGCCAAGATACAGCACTGGAAGAATTGCTAATATTTAATCGTTGGGGAGGAATAGTATTTGAAACCAATACTATTCCTTTTGCTTGGGATGGCAATAAAAACGGGAAACCTGCACAAGAAGGCGTTTATGTTTATTTGCTAAAATATAAAAACCTGCTTTTGGGGAACAAGCATATTTTATCTGGTGAAATTACTTTATTGAAGCAATTCCCATAGCAATTCGAAAAAAATGGGAGAATCCGTGGCAATAGGGAAAATTCAAATCACCACCAGCTTCATCCCCACCCTTTTGCCATCTATATTTTCCAAAAACAGCCAGTAAACACCCGGCGCAGCGGGCGCTTGGAAGGTTTGGGTACTTTCACCCGGCAGTACAATCAACCGTTCCTGGTGGCAGGTTTGGCCGATGCCGTTGACCAGGCGGGCCGTGATGGTTTCCTGTTTGTCATGGGTAAAACGCAGCACCACTTGCCCTCTGGCAGCGGTTGGGTTGGGGAACAGCTCCACGGCCAAGCCATTTTCAAGCACCTGGCGGGTGGCCACTTCAAAGTCCACGGTGAATATAAACTCGTAGATGCAGCCGAGGGCATCCGTCACCGTCAGGGAGTAGTCGCCAGGCGGCACGTTTTCCAGCGATTGCCCGGTGCTGCCGTTGCTCCAAAGGAAGTCGTAGGGCGGCTCTCCTCCCGTGATCTCGTTGACCAGGATGGCACCGTTGGCCACTTGCGGCCCAGTGGCGTTTAGGCTGTCAAAAAGGAGGGCAAAAGGCGGGGTTTCCGCAATTTCGGCCTCCCCTTCCACGGCGCAGCCATTGGCATCGGTGACGCTGACCTGGTACAGTCCGGCACCGATACCGGTGAGGAGGGAATCCATCCCGCCATTGGCCCAGAGGAAGGAGTAAGGGGCCGTGCCGCCCGTCGGGACAGCCGCCGCCGTTGCCCCCATTTCGCCAAAACAAACCAAAGCTGGGGCCAGCAGTTCGAGCAGCAGGGAATCAGGCTCTGCGACCAGCAATTCCAACTCGCCGCTGCAGCCCAGGGCGTCCGTCACCGTCACGGAATAGGTGCCGCCGCCGAGCGCAGCGATACTGTCGAGGCTTTGGCCATTGTCCCAGAGCCAGTCAAAGGGTGCGGTGCCGTTTTGCGGGGAAGCGGTGGCGCTGCCGTCCGCATCCCCGTAGCAGGTGACGCCAGTGCTGCCGCCCATGAGTTCCAGACCGCCGACCACTCCGACAACAAAGGAATCAACCGCCATGCAGCCCAGCGAGTCCTTCACCAGCAGCGTATAGCTACCGGGCAGCAGGTTGCCGAGCACGGGGCCGCTTGCGCCGCTGCTCCAGATAAAAACATAACTGCCACCGGCCAAGGGAGTGCCGCCGCTGGCCGCTGCCAGTGCCGAGCCTGCCGTGCCATCGGCGCAGGAAACATCAGTGACCACCGCATCGGCACTGAGCGCCGGGGGCTGCCCGATGTTTACCTTTATGCTTGATTCCCGCCCCTGTGCGTCAATGATGTTGATGTTGTAGGTCCCGGCGGGGAAATTTTGCAGCACGACCGGAGTGGACGCCGACACGGTGCTTGCACCGCCCAAATCCACCGTAAAGGGTTCGCAGCCGGACAGCACATCAATGACCATGCTGCCGCTGCTTTCGCCCGCACAAGCGGGTTCGCTGACACTGTTGAGGCTGACGGCATATTCTGCTGTTTCGTAGGCGCCCATATCCACGGTGCCTTCGAGTATGCGAGGATTGCCGTCGAGATCGGTGGCGATGCCGAATTGGTTGACGATGTCGTTGTTGCCGGCGTTGCGGGCGGGGGAGCAGGGTTGGAGGCGGAAATCGTGGGCGGCGGTGTCGAGGAAGAGGGGGTCTTGGAGGTAGATCATGCCGGGGCCGCAGGTTACGGGGTCTTCGGCAATGGCTGCGCAGTCGGGAACGTCAACGAGGCAGTGGGAGATGGTGAGATCACCGTTGTTCACCCCAATCAATTTTTCTTCTGTTCCATATAAGTTGTCCCAAAATATGCAATTGTTTAAATTTAACATAGCATTAGTCCCATAGAATTCAATCATATGATCGGAGGCTTTATTGGATAAAAAAATAGAATTAGTAATAGTCGCTTTTATGCTGTCGTCAAATGTGTCTTCGATAAATGCTCCACTCGGTTGGTCTCCTATTGAATTATAAAAAATACAGTTTTGAACATTTAAGGAGCCATCATTAACTGAGAAGCAGGTGCCTACACCTATAGTCGGATTTCCTTGTGGTAATATCGCAGAATTCGAAATAAATTCGGAATTCCTAATTTCTATCCCTCTGCCGTATGTGAAAATGGTACCGTTAGGTACACCATGGTTTTCAATGAACCTACAGCCATCAATTACCAGCCCGGTTTCATGCCCAAGTGAAAATAAAAAATTAAAAAATGCGACAGCGCTGCCCTCCCCAGTTACACCTGTCAAGTTTTGATGGAAAATGCAATCGTGAATCTGTAGTTTGGCCTCTAAGTTGGTTTCTTCATAATAAACAGCCCCTCCTAATATGGGGCCATGATTGCCGACGAACCCGCAACCCAAAAGGAATACGTCCTTTTCTCCTTCGTCGTTTTCGAAGCAAAAGCCGCCCCCCCTTTCGGCGTAGTTGCCCAGGAAGCGGCAATTCTCCACGAGCATTTCGTGCGAGGTGCTGCCCCCTTTTTTGTAAACCCCACCCCCGTTCATGGCGCTGTTCCCCTCGAACACGCAATTGGCGATGATAGGCGTGGCCTCGTGGCCCAGCACCGAGCGCATAAACAGGCCGCCGCCCTTCACCAGGGCGTGGTTGCCCAGGAAGCGGCAGTTGGCGATGCGGGGCCTTGCCGGGCCGTTTGGCGGGGCGCTGGCCAGGTACAGGCCACCGCCGTTCTTGCCTCGCTGGTCGGTGGGGGCGCTGTCCAGGTCGGCGTTGCCCCCGGTGACGGTGAAGCCGTCCAGCAGGGTGGTGGTGTCCGCTGCGGCGCAGTACACCACGTTGTAGGAGTTGTCCGTGCTGTCGCCCTGCACGCCGATGTCCCCGCTCAGGATGGTGGTGTTGGCCTGCCAGTCCCGCCCCGCTAGCGAGCTCTCGGTGCCGTCGAAGCCGCCGAAGACCCTGACGCCGTCCTTCAGGACAAAGGACACGAAGCGGGAGCTGCCGAAGGGGTTGGTCAGGTAGGTGACCTGCGCCACCCAGATGCTGTCGCCATGGTTGGCGGCGGCCAGGGCCGGGGGCAGCCAGGGGAAGGCGTTTTCCCAGGAGCTGCCGTCCAGGTTGCCGCCCTGCACGTTGGCGTTGACGTATATGACGGTGGCATGGGCATGATGGAGGAAGGAAAGGGAGAAGAGGATGGAAAGGATATGTTTAAATTTCATGGGCGTGGTTTGGGCCTCCCCCCGGCCCCCTCCGGAGGAGGGGGTGACGGGGCGCACCGCCTTCAGAGGGGGGCAGGGGGAGGCTGTTTAAATTGTTTATTGCCTGCTTATTTTGCCTGAGGCGTTGTACTGGCTGGTGCGGACCCGGTAGGTGAAGGTGCCCGTGCCCCAGCTTTCGGTGCCCTGGAAGACAAGCTCCCGCTGCGGTGCCAGTATCTCGCCCATCCAAGCGGCCACCTTTCGGCCGTCGGCGGCGAACACGGCCACCTCCAGCCAGTCGTCGGCCGGTGCGTTTATGACCAGTTTCAGCTCATGGCCGAAGGGGTTGGGCAGGGCGGTGACGGAGAGGCCCGGCGCAGGCAGGTCAAGTACGGTGGGCGTGGCAGCTTTTTCCGTGAAGGCCAGTTGCAAGGGGTGTGAAAGCCCCCCGTCCTGGTAGGCACGGCCCTGCAAGATGCCGTCGTCAAGGGAAATCAGTTCCCTTATGTCCCCGATGGGCTGCAGGGCCTTGAACTTGAGGCGGAAGGAGGCCACGCCCCCCGCAAACGGCACCGGCCTTGTGTCCGGCGACACCCAGAGTGCCCGCAGCTTGCCCTCGTCCGCCTGCGTGGTGCCGAAATTGCCTGCGTTGACTCCATCCAGTTCGGCGGGCAGCGCTTCTTCGAACTGCAGGTAGCGCGGGTCGAAGCGGAGGCCCGCCTCCCACGATACCAGCGCTTCGGGCGACTGGACGGTAAAATCAAATATGGCGGTTTCGCCCTTTTCAATGTCCCTTGCAGAGGCCAAGGCCAGGGATACGGGCTGCGCCCTTTCTTCCACGCCGCCTCCGGCAAAGCCGAGGCAGGGGTCGGCGGAATTGTTCAAGTCGCCGATCTTCACAGCGATGAAGTCTTGGTTGACGGTGGAGTTGTTGGTGGACAGGTCAACCTGAATGCATTCGGGGAAGGCAGTTTGAAAAGGGTTGGAAGGGTTGGGGAAAGTAAAGCTGGCATCAATGAAACGCCAAGAAGTATTACTGGGACCAAAATTATTATCAATGAATAAGATAACTTTTCTTATAACTACAACATCAAATGTAGTCACTGTATTGGAACCATTGGCATCAGCAGCAATTATCTTATAAGGCGAATTTAAAAGTTGTGTGCCTAATACATGCCTGGAAATCAATACGAGGTCATAGGTCGTTACGCCGTTCAGATAGCCCACATCCTTGTAAGGGACGATAGCGAACTCATCGTCGCTGGTACAGGTAAAAGTATGGTTATAGGTGCCGTCGCAATTGCCCGAACTGATGACCTCCTTGCAATCATAGCTATCGAATATGTCATCAATTAGTGCGGGGCAGTCATCGCTGATAATATAGATGCCTTGATCGTCAGGGTCGTCGTCAATATGAACACCATGGTTGTTCTCCGTCCGGATGGTGCCCATGATGGTGTACTCGTCGTCCGGGCAGTCGTTGCAGATAGGGAACGTACCTGCTGGGTTGTCCAATGGATAGCAGTAGGCAGTTTCCCCATCCTCCAGCAACTTGGTGGTTTCGAGAAAAGTAATGCCCGGTATGCAGCCCATGCCCGATACCTTTACGTCTATCAGGGGAAATGGGACGTTGGCGGTATTTGTAACCGGCCCTCCAAAGGGGCAGTACTGATAACGGTAGGTATCAGTGGTGGAATTGTAGGCAAGGCAGTCGTCAATGGACGCCCATCCAGTGCCCGCAGGATCGCAAAGATTACTGCTGGCACACAATAGCGAAGAAACCTCGATGGTCAGATCGTTTGGGTTGTCAATCTGAAAATCCACGAATATCTCCTCGAAGTCATAGCTGGTTGGGGATCGGAGGTTGATGCCGAACCCGCCCTCGCAATCGTCCAGGGACATGGGATCGCTGTAGTCGCCCGTCCTTATATAAATATCGCTACAAAAATCGCAGCCGCTTTCGATGGGGAGGGTCAGACTGGGATGATATACAATGCTGGGTATGCAGGATCCGCTTATGCCCTGCACCTTAATGGAAGCCAGTAGCACTTCGATGTCTTCCAATGAGCCGTACAGCCCGTCGAGGACTATCCTAAAACCATCGCTGCCGTCGTCGCTGATATGTAGCGGGTTCATGGCATCGTCAAAGTCATAGGTGATGGTATTGCCCACAACCGACAAGCAGCCGCCACAGCCGGCAAAACTGCCGGTCGGTGTCACGCTGCTGATGATCAAATTGCCGTCAATGGCCAGTGCAAATTCCATCAGCAGTTTTTCCGCCTCCCATTCGTCGGGACTGTTGAGTACGATGTTAAATCCTATTTCGCAATATTCAAGGGACGGGCCGCTGTACTGCCTCAATACGATTTCAACATCCTCCAAGTCGCCTTCACAGGGAAGGTCGCCTGGGAACACGATGGTTTCCTTTGATGGAGGCTCCAATGAGCAGCAGGGACCCCCTTCTACGCTAACATTCGCCGAAATAAGCTGTACTTCGGCTTCTCCATACAGGTTTCCAAGGCCGTTGGGCGGCAGAATCGAAAAAGTCAGCAGGATAACGCTTTCCGACGGGTCTAGGACATCATCATCAAATTCGCCAAAATAGAAATAGTACTCGTCGCCGTCTTCCGAATAAATAGGGGGCAGACTATTCCCGCTTGTCGCATTTCCTGGCGAAATGCCAATATCTTCAAGTGTTCCGTGCACATCCGTAGCCCGGATGCGGAAGTCCACTTCAGACAAGGTGATGGTAGAGGTTCCGTTATTGGTTATTTTCAGTTCAAGTTCCACCTCTTCGTGGGGCGAAACAGGGCCGGATGGAAACCCCAAAATATCAATGGAAAGATCGGAAGAACAGGCGGAGGGGACATTTTTTGTGATTAATGTGTAGGCACCATCAACCTGGCCTTCATCGCAATCATCGCTTCCGTCCTCACAGTTGACAAAAGGAGATGACCGATAGTAAAGCTCCACATTGGCAGTTACTTCAAATTGGGCCCCCGGTTCAGCAATCACATAAACTAAAGCAGACGGATCGTTGCAGGTTGAAAATTCGATATTATACCCACCAAAAACGCAAGGCCCGTTCAGTGCGAACGAAGTATTGTTCGTTGCATTGACGCTAATACCAGACATATATGATTGCGTCAGGGCATAGTCGAATATAGCATTTCCATCTATCGAAAATGTGATTTCAACCGCATCTGCATCGAATTGCGTGAATGAGCCTGAACCAGTGTAAACGAATACAAATGGGATGGCGACCCTGTAACAATCATCATCGATAACATCCATGTTGCCGCAGGCCTCAAACGATATGTCCGAGCACGGTACTGACTGGGCTGAAACTGTGCTGAGTTTTAAAGTAAGCAAGAGAAAAACGGCAATTAATCTAAATAATGGGGGGGGGGTAAAATGTGAAGTGAAGTTGTGTAAAATCCTTTTAGGAAATCGGAAGTTGGGAACTGTAACCATAATGTTTTCATATTTAAAGGGTGAAAAAATCGGTAAGATTTAACAAATATAGAGAGCCATCGGAAATGGCGCTTATTTAATATGGCGCAATGTAATTTTTCGGTAGTGGCAATCCAAGCATTTTTATTTTAAAAAATAAATAACAATACAAATTAGATAGAAGTAAAGTATTTGCATTTAGTGCTCATAGAATTGTATTATCAATTTAATTGACCATAAATCTTCGGTCGTAATTTTAATTTTATTCTATTTCAAAAGAATCACGTTACATCAAATCGCTCCACCAAACAAAATTCCCTACCCCGTGTTTCCCAAATAAAATCTCGCCTGCCTATCTTGGCGGCCTGTCCCCCTTGGACCAAATGGCAGTTCATCCATCGGCAGTTCGTCAGTCATCTTAAGTTCTGCTGCCAATTTTCGATTGGCCGACCGCCGAAGCAAAAATTTCAAAACATTATGGCATTTCAACTTCCTGCACTACCCTACGAATTCGATGCGCTGGAACCGCACATTGATGCCCGTACCATGGAAATCCACCACGGCAAGCACCATGCTGCCTACACCACCAACCTCAACAACGCCATCGCCGGCACTCCGCTGGAGGGGATGAGCATCGAGGGCATCCTCGCCAATGTGTCGCAGCACAGCCCGGCTGTGCGCAACAACGGCGGCGGCTACTACAATCACAATCTTTTTTGGGAAATCATGTCGCCCGACGGCGGCGGAGAACCTTCCGCCCAAACGAACATCGCCAAGGCGATTGACCGTGACTTTGGCTCGTTTGAAAATTTCAAAAAGGAGTTTTCCAATGCCGCCGCTACCCGTTTTGGCTCCGGCTGGGCCTGGCTCTGCACCGATGCCAACGACAGGCTATTCATCACGTCTTCACCCAACCAGGACAACCCGCTCATGGACGTGGCCGACAAAAAAGGCTTCCCCATCCTCGGCCTGGATGTGTGGGAACACGCCTACTACCTGAACTACCAAAACAGGCGGCCCGACTATATTTCGGCCTTTTTCAACGTGATCAATTGGGCGGAAGTGACGAGGCGTTACAATGCGGCGAATGAAGGGGCGATGAAGGCATAAGCGATTAGTTCACAGGCAAAACTTGTCGAAAATTAGTGCGTTTTAGATCGACAAGGATGTTAAAGTATAGCCCTAATTAAAGGGTTGAATAGATAGCTGCGATGGCTGGGTGTTCTTCGGGCCTGATGGCCACAGGGATATCCAGCCATCCTTTTTTATAGATGCTCGCATTTGAAATGAATAATCCATTTTTTTTGCAAGTCGCTGATTTTCAATAAAATGACCCCCAATGACCAATGACCCCAATGACCAATTCTAAATCACTCCCCCACCGTAAACTCCCTAATCATCACCGCCCCGCTCGTCCCCAGATTTGAGCTGACGATGACCACCTGCTCCCCCGTCCCGTCGTCCACGGAGACGGCGATGGTGTTGGGCGAGATGCTGCCCAGGTTGATGGCGTGAAGGATGATATAGTTGACGGGTTTTTCCAGTTTGACGATGGTTTCGTGTTTGGTGCGGACCACCCGGTAGTTTTTCAGGATTATTTCGCCGTTCAGGAAAAGGGTGCAAACGTCGCCGTCCACCGTGCCGTTGTCCCATACCCGGATGCGGATGGTTTTGTTTTTTACTTCCAATACCCGCTCCACCTCCACTTCCCTTTTTTGCTTTTTTTCATAATCCTTAACGGCCACGGGCGTCACGGCGGGTGCTTCGGAGCCAGGTAGTGCGGCTTCTACGGTGATTTCTTCCTTTTTGAAAATAGGCTTTTCCACATACAAGGTTCCTGGGGCGCAGGCTCCGGTTTCCGGCGTAAAACCCTCGATGTACCCTGACCAATCACCCCGCAGCGAGAGCCGGTTTTCTTCTTTTTTGAAAAAAAGGCTGCCCGATTTCATGCACCAGCGCCAGGAAGGCACGGATTCTTCGAGGATGTCGGTTTCTACAAAATCCAACCTGCCAGCAGCTTCGTCGTAGGTCCAATTGAAATGGTGGATGGCATTGCCGCCCTCGCCATCGGATGTGATGCTGGACGTGCCGGTGCCGTTTTCATCAAATTTCATTTCAAAATAAAAGCCATGCTCCCGGTCGCTTTGCGAGAGGTTGCCCGTCCATTTGCCAGTGAGGAAAGCAGGGGCTTGGACGATGGGCGATGGGGCGTTTTCCACATTGGCGGCTTCCTTCTTGCTACAGAGGGCGGGCCACCGGCTTATCATGATGCCGCCGGGCTTGCAACCTTCTGCCTCCCAACGGCCCTGGAGGGTTTTGCATTCGCCTTTTTCAGAAAAAGAAAGCCGGATATGTTTCAGGCACCAATTGGCACCGACCGGCTCCAATTGCTGCACTTCCTGGATGGCCAAGGTTTCCCCGTCCCAAATGCCGCCGATTTCAAATTTGGCCACCGTGCCTGATTTGCTGGTGGAAATGGCCGTGCCGTTCACTTTGTTGTCGGTTTGGGTCAAATCAATTTGGTATTGGTAAATATCGGGCTTGCCGTCCTGCGAAACTTCACCCATCCACGTTCCGGAAAAATCCTGTGAAAACAAGAAATTCGAAAAAAACAAAAGCGGGAAAATTAGCTTGGATATGTTCATCTTATTGAAAACGCTATTTTGGGTCATTGGCTAGATAACATTGCTTTTATTTATAAAAGCATTCATCCATTCTATTCAAAAAACAGGCCGCATGGAAAAATCGGGAATTGGGTAACGTTTTGTTCTTTACAGTGCTTAAATACCAACGACGTATATCTTAAATTTATGTATTGGCAAAATGAAATTTCACAAAATAAACTTTCAGCCAAGCAAAAAGAACGCTAACTTTGGCATTCTTCCATTTTTGCCTAAACAGTCATCATCCTGTTTCACTTTTTTAAACTCCCAGTTATGAAAAATCATGTTTTACCCTTTCTTTTTCTGGCTGGTATGCTGGTATCTTTTACCGCTTGCCAAAAAGAGTCCATTTCAGCCGAAATTCCATCACAGCTCAGCCCGGAGGATTATCTCAAAAGCCTGAACCAGTCCGTTTTCTTTCAATACGACTATCAAAACGAGGCTGCCGGCATTTACTATGGCTGGTTTGTTGACAATGAAGGCACTGTAAAAAGCTACAAACTGCAAAGCGCCGAAGCAGCCGCCCCCTTTCGTGATGCAGGCACCTGGACACCGGAACAGTTGAGGAGGCTCTACAACCTCGCCAAAGAAACCCGCCACCGCCTCAGCGCCCGTGATTTGGAACAAATGGTCAGGCGCATCCGGGCAGCTTCACAAGGCCGCCTTTCCGAGCGGGTGGACAACAGTGGCAGGGCTGGCCGTGGCACTTTCAGGGCTTTTTTGTTGGAAAGAAAAACGGTGAGCCAGGAGAACCACAACCAAGGCGGCTGTGGCAGCTCGCAAAGCAGCGGCCAATACAGCACCACCATTGTAGAAGAGGTGAAAGTGGTCACACTAAAAACCACTGGCGCTTATGATCAGGAAAACCAGAGCGAAGACGCCCAGGCCATCACCCGTTGGCTGGAAGGCATCGCCATTAATGCAGGATTTTAAGCGGTTATTTTGATAAAACAAAAAAGGCGATCCCATTCAGGATCGCCTTTTTTGTTGGTTTTTTTCAAAAAATAAAAAACCTTAAGGCTTGCCAACCTTCCCTTCTTCCCTGCCACCCGGCGGGCAATGGTCAGTCAAAAACTTCGTACACATTTTGACCAGATGCTGGAAAGTACCATCGCCCTCCGACAGCCCATGCGAGCGCCCTGGATAGGCCATGTATTGGAACAGTTTGTTGTTTTTCACCAATTCGTTCACCAGCATTTCGGCATTTTGAAAATGCACATTGTCGTCGCCCGTGCCGTGGATGAGCAGCAGGTCGCCCTCCAGGTTTTTGGCGTGGGTGACGGCAGCACCTGCGATGTAATCCGCCATATTTTCCTGTGGGAGGCCCATGTAGCGCTCGGTGTAGATGTTATCGTAGTACAGCGAGTTGGTGACGGGGGCCACGGAGATGCCCGTTTTGTAAATTTCAGGATATTGGAACAAAAGATTGAGGGTAGAAGAACCGCCGCCGCTCCATCCCCACACGGCCACACGGCTCGTGTCAATGTAAGGCCATTCCATGATTTTTTTGGCGCCCATCGCCTGGTCACGGATGTTGATCTGGCCGATTTTGCGATAGATGGACTTGCGCCATTCCCTGCCCTTCGGCGCAGGGGTGCCACGGTTGTCGAGGCTGATGTGGATGTAGCCGTCTTCGGCCATGTCACCGCCGTACAAGAATCCGTTGGCGCTGCCGTAGCTGTCGCTCACGGTAGTGCCCGCAGGTTCGCCATAGACATAGAACACGACGGGGTATTTTTTATTAGGGTCAAAATTGTTGGGCTTCATCATCCAGCCGTCCATCGTCACGCCGTCCTCGGTAGTCACCTGGAAAAAATCGACGTTTGATTTTTCCATGGCGCTTGGGTCAATTTCCTCGGCCAAGTCCTTCTGGCCCGGCAGCGGTTGGTGGTCGGGCAGGCTGATCCAGGAGGTAAGTGGCTGGGTGTAATGATTGGAAAAACGGTGGCGGGCATAGCGGCCATTGGGAGAGATATTGTAGTCGTGGGTGCCTTCCATGTTTTTTGGCGAAAGGCGCTCCAATTTGCCCTTGCCGTTGAGCGGCACCTGGAAGAGGTACTGCTGAATGGCGCTTTCAGGCGATGCCGTGATGTAAACATTGCCGCCTTTTTCGTCAATGCACTCCATACCGATCACGTCGTAGTCGCCTTTGGTGAGCAGCGTTTCCTTTTTGCCGTCCCTGGACACCAGGTAGAGGTGCCGCCAGCCATCTTTTTCGCTCACCCAGACGAAACTATTGCCGCTGTCCACCCAGTCCCAGCCGGTCACACTGTGGCTCCACTCGCTGATGGTTGAAACCCATGCTTCGTCACTTTCCTGATAAATGGTTTTGGCCTCGCCGCTTTTCGGGTTGCAGAGCATCAGCTTGCTTTCGTTCTGTTTGCGGTTGAGCTGCTGGAGGATGATTTCTTTGCCGTCCGGCGTCCATTCCATGCGGATGATATAATGCTGCTGCGGGTCGCCCGGCACGTTCATCCAGGTGGTATTGGCGCTGGCAATGTCCACCACGCCGATGCGGGCGGGCGAGGGCGGGTCGCCCACTTTGGGGTATTCCACAGGTATGATTTGGCTGTAAATGGAATCCGTGTTGTCAATCATATAAAAATCACGGATCTGGTTGGCGTCAATCTGCCAATAGGAGATGCTTTTGCTGTCGGGTGCCCAGCGGAAGCCGTCCCGGCAGAAAAACTCCTCTTCATAGACCCAGTCGAAAGTGCCGTTGATGAGTTTTTTGGTGCCCTTGTCGTCCGTCAGTTTTTTGATGCTGCCGCTGGCCAGGTCTTCCACATATACGTTGCGCTCGCTCACATAAGCGGCCTTCATGCCATCGGGCGATATTTTGGCAAACATCAGCGAGGACTCCGGACGGCCTTTGCCCAGTTGTTGCAGTTTTTTGTTTTGCAAATCCAGCACCCAATAATCGCCCCTCGTCTTGAGCCGCCACACCTTTTTGCTGTTGGTATAAATGAGCAGTTTCTTGCCATCTTCGCTAAAGGTGAAATTGTCAATGGGCAGCGCCTTATCCCTCCCTTCGGGCTTCAGATCCGCCTCATTAAGCAAAATGGTTTTGTCCAATTTGGGCATGGCGTATCGCACGATGCCTCCTTCTTCTTTGGTGTAATAACTCTTGCCATCTTTGTCCCACAACACGCCTTGGGCAGACAATGAGACCGTGATGATTTGAATAAAAACAAACAGTATAATCTTATAAAAACCGGGTTTGAAATTCATAATAAGAATTTGATTTAGGTAAAATAAAAGAGCGGTGAAGATAGAAAGAAAAGCAGGAATGGCAGCCCAATTCCCGTCAGCGCAGAGCGCAAGATTTGTAAAAATGCGCACACTTTTCCACCAACTGTTTTGCAGCTAAAATTGTTGAAATGCAACAACAGAGCGCTTTTTCCCCACCAAAGCAAAAACCCAGGAATGGATGCGCTTTTTATCTTTGCCCCGGCATTCTTAAAAATCAAAAACAATGGACATTATTTGCATTGACGACCATTTCACGGCAGAACAGATCGCCGAAATCCCGAACCGCCCAGTGCAGGACACAATGTACTCCATCCGTGATGTGGTGAAATCCGCCAATGGCATCGGCCTGCTGCTGAACGAAATCCATAATCCGCAAACGGGCTGGGTCGTCCGCAATGGCATCAAGTTTACCTTCGAGCCAAATTTCAGCATCCGCCGCTTCGCCGATTTGCAGCACATGCCTTTGAATTATGAGATGATCAAGGATGAGGTGACGGTGGGGGCATGAGTGTTTTACCCCTCCATAAAGCCTTCGATGTTCTTTACCACGGCCTCCATTGGCGTTTGCCCCGTCCTTAAAAATGCGCTGTGAAATGCAGGCAAGGAGAAATTTTCAGGATTTTTCTTTTTTAAATCGTCGGCCATCTGCTGGATTTTCCAAGCCCCGACCTTGTAGCTGAGCGCCTGGGCGGGCCAATTGGTACAGCGCACCACTTCCCGTTCGGCGATGTCGTCTTGGCCAGGGATGTGCTCTTTCCAGCAAGCAATAGCCTCTTCTTTCGACCAGCCAAAATGATGGATGCCCACATCAATAAGGATGCGGGTGGAGCGAACCAAATCCCATTCCCACTTGCCTAATTCGGTGTAAGGATCACGGTAGAGGCCCATGTCTTTTCCCAGGTATTCCACGTAAGCCGCCCAACCTTCAAAATTGCCCGGATAGTAAAAATGGCGCTTAAAAGCAGGCTGTACTGGCAACTTTTCCCTCATGCTCCATTGGTAATGGTGGCCCGGCACAGCTTCGTGCATGAACATCCAGTCCATGACCCGGCTGTTGTGGCGGTTTCCATAAAAATTGAAGTGGAAGACGGCGGTGCCGTAAGGGTTGTTGTCCACGGAATTATACCTGCCGGGCGGCGTGAAGCGGTCGGCACCCTCCCACTCCATGAAGGCAATGTCCGGCACATCGGTATCCAAAAAGAGCTTGCCGAGATGGGCGTATGCTACCGATTTGATTTCCTCGTAACGGCGCAATACCTCGGACTTGTCCGTCAGGACAAACTCGTCGGATTGCAGTTTTTTGTAAAAATCTGCACTATCGTTGGCATAACCCAATGCTGCCTGAATGCGGCTGATTTCCCCCTTTACCCTGGCCACTTCTTTTTTGCCAAAATCAAATAACTCCTCTGGCGAAATATAGACGCTGGTAAACGTGTGGATGCGGTATTGGTACCAGCCTTTGGGCAGTTTGCCCATACCATCGGCTGGCACGGCAGTGGGCGGGGTTTCCCGCCACGCCTTTTCGAGCGCCAGGCGTTCCTGGTTGAGCTTGATTTCAAACTCCAGGTGGTCGTATTGCAGGCGCTCATTGGTGATGAGTTTTTCACGGTTAAATGCGGCCAGTTCACTTTGCATTTTTTTAAAAAAAGCCAACTGCCTGTTGATGTGGACGAGTGGAGGAATGGCGTCCATTGCGGCCCGATAGTCGTAGTCGAGATCAGGGATTTCGAGGGTTGCATAGCCTTGGTCGAAGTCTTCCATCAACTGGGCGAAAGTGGCAGCATCAGCCGCCGGAGCGGGGCAGCCCCGAAGTAAAAACAAAAAGAAGAGCAGGTTAGTCATAGTATAAAGAATTGATTGTCAGGATTTTCTTTTTGATACACGAATTGACAATGTGCTATCGTCCTTTTTGCCAAGCGTTTCTGTGATGCTGACGATGCCGTCCCACCAGGCACCATTTTCATCCTGAAACTCCCAATGGCTATGGTAAGGCAGCTCAGGCTGCTTTTTGGATTTTTGCCATCGCACATGCGGTTTAGTCCACACTTTTTGTTCGGCAATGGATTGGTTAACGCTATCGAACAAGCTTTGCGCTGAAAGTTCCCAAACATGCCAGCGGGATTCCCATTCGTCACGGGTTCCTTCCCGGCTGAGGGTTTCGGCTTGGCCTTCGTCGGAGAGCCAGAAGTGCATGTGCCGATCGGCCAAGGCTGCCCGTGCGAAATTTGCGTCCGGTTGCCAGTTGTATTCGAGATTGAGGGCGGTCGTTTGGGCCTGGCCTTTGCCGAGCAGTTTTTCCACGAGGTGAAATGCTCCGTCCATGCCCGATGTAAGCCCCGCCGTAGTGATTATTTTGCCATTGTCGGTGAATCGCTTGTCGCTCACGACGGCAGCATTGGGCAATAATGAGTCGAGGTCAGGAATAGCTCTCCAATAGGTGGTCACCTCCAGACCATCGAGCAGGCCATTATGGGCAAGAATAAAAGCGCCGTTGCATACGGACATGACGTATTTGGCCTCGCCTGCCTTGGTTTTTACCCAGTTCATGGCAGCGGTATCGCCAAGTATGCCGGATTTGCCGATTTCTCCAATATCGCCGCCAGGCACGAGCAGTACATCAAAGGGTGGACAGGTGGATAGGCCATAATCAGGTTTGACTTGAAGGCCCATGTTGGTGCTTAGCAGGTTCCCATCCGGCGACATGGTAAAAACTTTCATTCTTGCAGCCATCAACACTTCGAAGGGCCCTGTAAAATCAATGATTTCCACGCCCTCGTACAGCAAAATACCTACTTGGATGGGTTCGGGCTGATTCCCTTGTGCCCAATGCTTCAGCGGGTACACGAAAACAATGGCAAAACAAAGGAGGATAAATGAATGCTTCATGGCAGGTTGCTGTTTATAAAGTTTAAAGTTTTTTTACGCTCATGGCCTCTTTTCTTTTTCCAAAACAAAAATCCCAATCGTGCCGCCTGTTTGCCGGTTAAAAAGAATGCGGTTGTTTTCGGCCATGTAGCCAGCCCTGGCGTCGTAACGGGGCGGCTCTGCGAAGCTGATTTGCTGCACATTGCCGCCGTCGGCATTCATTTCGTACAGGCAATAGTTCCCGTTGCGGCGGGAAGAAAAGACCACTTTGCTGCCGTCGGGCGACCATGCGGGCCAGCCCTCAATTTGGGGCGTATTGGTGAGGTTAGTGGGGTGGCTGCCGTCTGCATCCATCACAAAAATGTCGTCGCTGCCATCGGGAAACCCCTTCAGGTAAAGGATTTTTTTGCCGTCGGGTGAAAAACGGGCGCAGGTTTCCACCTCGGCAGTTTGGCTGAGGCGGCGCAGGTTTTTTTCTGAAATGTCAATTTGATAAATATCAAAACTGTTGGCATTGTCACGGGAAGAATTGAACAAAAGGCTTTTCCCATCCGGCGCAAAATAAGGGTGAATGTCACGGCCATCGTGCTGTGTTAGCCGGGCCAGGCCAGTGCCGTCCAGGTTCATCACATAGATCTCCTCGTTGCCGTCCCGGTCGGACACAAAGGCCACTTTTTGGTTGTCGGCACTCCAGTCTGGGAAGTTGTTATTGTGGTTACCTGTGGTGATTTGGCGCAGGTTGCTGCCATCGGCATTTATGAGGTAAAGCTGCCATTTTCCGCTACGGTTGCTTTGAAAAAGAATTTGGCTGCCATCCGCCGACGCACGAGGGTAGGCATTTTCGACGCCTTCCATCCAAAGCACTTCCGTGACATCGCTGCTCTTGCCCCATGCCTTGTTTTCCCATTTTTCTGCCAAACGATCGTTGAGCCATGTGTTCAAAACGGAAATCACATTCGGGTTAAAAGGGCCAGGGTTGTCTGCCGCCTCTTGGAAAGTGGAGGCAGCATACATGCCGTGGTTGCTGTTGGGGATTTCCACAAAAGTGCCATTGCCGGGGTGCTTTTGGTTCACTGCCTTCGCTATCCAATCATGCTCAAAACGGGAGGCGATGTAATCTGTAGCGCCCCACATGGACAACAATTTCCCATTGTATTCCTGCCAATTGTAGCTGATGTTCACCTCGCCGTAGAGCTGCCGCCAAAAGGCTTCGCTGCGCAGCAACAATATGTCGTACACTTCCCCGCAAACAGGGTTGCGTTTCACCGCCTCTTCCCTACTGTATTGGGCTTCGATCAGGAGCGAAGCGCACTCGCATTGCACCTTGATGTAGTCGTCCGTTTCGGCTGGGGTCATGCCATAGGCTTCGGCGATGGTGCGGCGGGTCAGTGTGAAATATTCCATGAAATTGGTGCCAATGGTGCCATACACGGCGATGCCTTTCACGGGCAGTTCCTTGGCCACGAGCGGGGCCATCACACCGCCCATGCTGTGGCCAAAAATGAAACAATTGTCGGCGTCCACATCGGGCCGTTTCTGCAGGGCTGCAAATGCTTGTTGGTAGCCTTGCAGTTCGGTGAAAAAATCCAACTCTTCGCAGGCTTCGCCCTGGCTGTCGCCGATGCCCGATTTTTCTACCCGCATCACCACAAACCCCTGGCGGGCAGCGGCGTTTAGCACTTGCAACTCCGAGCGCAAGGTGTCAAAAGGCGTGTCCACTGAGTAGCAGCCAATGCCCTGGATGAACAGCAGGGCAGGCAGTTTCCCAGTGCTGTTTTTGGACTTGGCGACGATGGTTCGGAGCGTGGCGTCACCCGCCTTCACGGCCCCATAACTGACTTCCAAATCAGGGTAAATTTCTTTGGGCAAACCCTGTATGTTAGTCTTAGTTTCAATGGTTTTGCCTGCCCGGATGTATTTGTAGCCCAGGTTTTGCCCGGCCCGGTAGGCGCCCACCATTCGCACGGCCTCGTCGGGCGAATTGACCTCCCGGCCATCCAGTTCGAGCAGCACGTCGCCCCGCTGAAAGCCAGCCGCTTCAGCAGTGGAGCCGGGTATGACGTCCTGGATGAGCACTCCTTTTGCAGCAGGTAGGTTCATCACCCGCTGCACGTCGTCGGTAATGGGTTCCATGCGGATGCCGAGGAAGGCCCTGCGGGGCAGTTCGGCTTCGGATTTTTGTTGGGAAAATAAGCTGAATGCCCCTAACATCAAGAGCGCCGATATGGGATACTTGGAACTAAAAGGTTTTGTGCAAAACCGTACAGTACGGAGTGTTAGAAGATAATTGTACATTTTTTTTTGCTGGTAAAACTACGTACCAAAGGAAAGGGCGGATATGCGAAAAAGGCTAATTTCCCCGGCTGGCAAAAACCCCGGGCGTGTGCCCGAAATGCCGCCGGAACAGCCTGATAAAAGAACTGGTGTCCTCAAAACCTACTTGTCGGCACGCTTCACCCACGGAGGAAGAATTTTGCAACAAATGGCAAGCCCTTTCGAGCCGTTTTTTTACGTGGAATTGATGGGGAGAAATGCCAAACAGGTCTTTAAATGTTCGTTTGAAATGATGGGGGGAAAGGCAGGCTATATTGGCTGCATATTCGATACTTATATTCTGGGAAATATGGGCCTCTATATAATCTTTGGCAATATTTAAACGCCGATATAATTCTGTACGGGTAGCCCTTTTTATGCTGCGCAATTGATTGATTTCCTGCCTGATATGACGGTGTGTGTTTAATAATTGCAACAATAAATCCGAATATATTTCATCTAAATTTATCTCATTTTTTACAGAGATAGGCTCGTCAATTAATTTTCTTAATTGATAAAATAATTGCCCTATTATCGGATCTTTTGGATATGTTTTTTCAAAAAAATAAATGGGCTGCTGGCCGGTGGAAAATGGATCGTCCAATAATTTGTCTTCAGGTACAATGAGCGAGTGCAAAAGCCCCTCTGCAAAGCCCGGCTGAAAGGCCACCAGAATCATTTCCTGCTCATAATCGGCCGTGAAGGAAGTGCGGTAGCGTTGGCCTTGGTTTACCACCAGGTAGTTGTCGGGGGCGACAAGGTGCTCGCTACTGCCGACCTTGTAATATTGCTGGCCATTGAGCATGAGCCGGATGGACAGGCGGGACTCGTGATCGGCAGTTTCTTCGAGTTTTTTTGATTTGATAAACAAGGTGCCGGTATCCAGTTTTTGCATGGCAGTGCCTTCGTTGGAGCAATAAACATTTCCCAACAGGAGCGATCTGGCATTGTGGCAGTAAGGGCAACTGTGCATGTATTGAATGTTGGTATTGTCTTTTTTAAAAATGGTTGCCGGGGAATTTCAAGAGATAAAGTCTGTAAAAAAAGTGGGAAGTTGCTTGGTTGCTTACGGTTGGGTTTGAAACCTTGACGACGTTGTGCCGGAGTTATTTTTTAACTGTTCTTGAGTCACTCAGAAGGTTGACCTTTATCCTTCTCTAAATTCTCTCCGTACCTTTGCCCTCCTTTTTGAACCAGCCAAATAATAAACCCGATGCTAAAAATTGACATGCACACCCACATCATGCCCGCCGAGTTGCCCCGCTGGGCGGACAAGTTCGGCTACGATGGCTTCATCCATCTGGAGCGCAATCCCGATAGCTTTCGGGAGGGCTGGGCCGACATGATGAAGGGCACAAAATTCTTCCGGCGGGTGGAGCAAAACTGTTGGGACGCCGAAAGCCGCATCCCCGAATACGCCTCGCACGGCACACAGGTACAGGTTATCTGCACCATTCCCGTGCTGTTCAGCTACTGGGCAAAGCCGGAGCATACCCTCGAAATTTCGGAATACCTCAACGACGGCGTGGCGCAGATCGTCCATGATTTTCCCAAAAACTACATCGGCCTCGGCACCGTGCCCATGCAGGATACCGAATTGGCTATCAAGGAGTTGCAACGTTGCAAGGAGATTGGCTTGGTGGGCATTCAGATTGGTTCCAACATCAACGATCTAAACTTGGGCGAAGCACAGTTTTTCCCCATCTTCGAAGCCTGCCAGGACTTGGGCATGGCGCTCTTTGTACACCCCTGGAACATGATGGGCTTTTCGAGCATGGAAAAATATTGGCTGCCCTGGCTGGTCGGAATGCCTGCCGAGACGAGCCGGGCGGTATGTTCCATGATTTTCAGCGGGGTGTTTGAAAAACTGCCGGGCCTGCGCTGCTGTTTTGCCCATGCGGGCGGCTCTTTCCTGCCCACCATCGGGCGCATCGAGCACGGCTTCAACTGCCGCCCCGACCTCGTGGCCATTGACAATCCGGTAAATCCTCGCAATTACCTCGGCCAGTTCTGGGTGGACTGCATCACGCACGACATCACCATGCTGAAATACGTGCTCGACACCATCGGAACGGACAAAGTGACGCTCGGCTCGGACTACCCATTCCCACTGGGGGATTTGACGATTGGAGAGTTTATTGAGCAATCGGATTTGCCGGAGGAGACCGTTGAGAAGATTTTTTGGAAGAATACGCTGGAGTGGTTGGGCTTGGAGAAAAAGCAATTTTTAGGATGAAACGCAGTAAAGAAAATAAGTTTGAAGCAATTTCACCGGAGGACCGGTTTCAGGATGAGAATTTAACTTTGCAAACTTTTTCCCGGCAAATACTCGTCCAGTGCCCGCAATGCCAAAAAATGGCTGAAGTGAAATGCGGGGAAAACGGAACGGCAAAACTGGCTTGCCGAAATTGCAGCTTGGTGAAATCGAACCACCCGGTCCGCTACCAGATGCATTTGAAAAGAAACTGCCCGAAATGCGGGGAGCTTTTTCAACTTGATTTAGACAACCTGGAGAAAAAGGAAGAAAAGATAAAAGTGACTTGCTCCAATTGCCGGGACGTGCAGGTGTATGAACCGATATACATGGAGTACAGGGTGATATCCCAAGGTTTTGGGGCAGGCAAGGACAACTTCTTCGGCTGCGAACTCTGGCTGCAAACGGATTTCCGGGGAAATGTTTTTTGGGCCAATAACGCCGAGCATTTAGCATATTTGAAAAAATATATCCAGGCCAAGATCAGGGAAAGAAACAACCGGAAGGGGTTCACGCTGGTTGAAAAGCTGCCTACCTTCATCAAGTCAGCCAAAAACAGGGAGGCCCTTTTAAAAGAAATCATAAAGCTGGAAAAGAAAATTCAGCAGACTTGAACCATATATGCCCGAAGTGGCACCTGATGCCAAAACCATAGCCTGCAACTTACCACCCCTTTACCCATCAAATTTTTGATATGAAACTCCACAACAAAATAAACAACGACGAACTCAAACAGCGGATGCTCGAAAGCGGTGTAAAACGCACCACGCTGTCATTTTATAAATACGCCCACATCGAAAACCCGGAACTCTTCCGCAACCAGTTTTACCGACTGCTCGACGAAGTGGGCGTCTTTGGGCGGATTTACGTGTCTGGCGAGGGCGTGAACGGCCAGATTTCAGTGCCAACGGCGAATTTTGAGGACTTCAAAAAGAGCCTTTACTCCGTGCCATTTCTTGATGGCTGCCGCCTGAACATCGCCATTGACGACGACGGAAAGTCCTTTTTCAAACTCAAAATAAAGGTCAGGGGCAAAATAGTGGCCGATGGCCTGGACGACAAATCCTTCGACGTGACCAAGCGGGGCCACCATCTCAACGCCCGTGAATACAATGCCCTCACCGACGACCCCGATACCATTGTGGTGGACATGCGCAACCACTACGAAAGCGAGGTCGGCTTTTTTGAAAATGCCATCCGCCCCGATGTGGTCACCTTCCGGGAGGCCCTGCCGTTGGTGGAAGACATGCTCGCCAATAAAAAAGACCAGAACATCGTGATGTACTGCACGGGCGGCATCCGCTGCGAAAAGGCCAGTGCTTACTACCTCCACCGGGGTTTCAAAAACGTCTTCATGGTGGACGGCGGCATCATCGAATATACCCGCCAATGCAAGGAACAGGGGCTGCCCAATAAGTTTATCGGCAAAAATTTCGTCTTTGACGAGCGCCTCGGCGAGCGCATCAGCGGGGAGGTGGTCGCCAAATGCCACCAGTGCGGCCAGCCCTGCGATACACATGTAAACTGTGCCAACGACGCCTGTCACCTGCTCTTCATCCAATGCGACGAATGCGCTGAAAAGTACCACAACTGCTGCTCCTCCCAATGTGCCGAGTTCATCCAACTGCCTGAAGAACAGCAGCTTGTTTTGAGAAAAACAGCCGTGTTCAACGGTACGAAATTCAGCAAGGGCCGATACAAAGCTTTCCGGCAAAACGAGGATTTGGTGATGGGGTGAATTAGTCTTCAGTCCACAGTCTTCAGTCTTCAGTCTTCAGCCCACAGCGGGCAGTTTCGGGCGCAGCGAGAATCCCAGGACCCACTTCGGGGCTGCAATCAGTATCTGAAGAAATCAGAAGATTTTGAATACGGCGAACCCAGCTTATTGTGAAATCAATTTGATGATCATTGTATTGCAAGGTTCATCGTTCATCATTCATCGTTCATCATTCATTAAGTCCGCAGCCGCAAGCCACGCAGCAGCCGGTTCCAATCCTTTTCGGGGAGGATCTTCGTGACTTTTGCCAAAATGACGTACACCAGCAAGTAACTGATGGCCAAAACAGGAAAGCCAATGGCGGCGGGCATTTCCCATTGGTTTTTTAGCAAAAAAACAGGCAAGGTGGCCAGGGCGGCCACGAGCAGCGCCTTGCCATAAAAGGCAAAAGGGAACACCTCCGAAAATTTCACTTTCAACAAAATCTGTATCCTCGAAAGGGCGTACCACCAAGTGAACAGGTTGGCGATAAGCGAGGCCAACGGCGGCCCGGCAATGCCCAGCCACAGGATGAAGGGGATGCACAAAACGGCATTTATCACAAAACCATAAATGGCGGAATAAGTAATCTCACGGGTGCTGCCGAGCGCCTTTTGCATGTTGCTGTACGAGGCGACCCGTTGCAGGAGGATGACCGTGTAAATGCGGAAAGGGATGACCGCTTCGGCGTAATTTTCTGGAAACAGGAGCGCAATGAACTCCTCCGCCGCCACGATGAACACCATGACCAGCGGCAGCACGATGACCGTCACTTTTCGGATGCTTTTGTACCAAAGTTCCAGCAATTGCGGCCGCTCCTCCCGCAGGTAGTGGCCCACCAATTGTGGCATCATCACAGAGGCGACGGAATAGGCGATGGTCGGGATGATGGGTATTTCGTAGGCCCCGGCAGCATACACGGCAAAGGAGGCTGGCAAGAACCACTGCACGATGTACTTGTCCAACTGGCGGTTGAGGCCCCAAAAAACCTGGGCCAGGCTGAGCGGCACGGAGTATCGGAACAGCACACGGAAGGTGCCTTTTGGCAGGGATTCTATTTTTTCATGTTTAAACAGTTGGAAAAAAACGGCTGCGCTTACCAGCAGGCGCAAAGCTCCGTAAACCAGCAGTCCATACGTTATCCCCGCAACGGGATTGGGCAGCAGGAGCGGGAGGGTCATCGCCGCAAATTGCACCAAGCCAATGAAAATGTTCAGTCCCGCCGCCGACCTTGCTTTGTCCAGGGCGATGAGAATGTTGGGAAGGGGCAGCGTGGGCAGTTCGAACAGGAGGAGGGCCATCAGCGCCCAGATGAGCAGGCGCACTTCTCCGAAACCTTCCTTGGTGGCCCCCATCCAGGCAATGCCAAGCATAATAGTGGCCCCGATTAGGCTCAACCACAGCAGCGATCGGCCGATGAGCAGGGCAATGCTTTTGCGGGAAGCGGGCGGCAGTTTTTCGAAAAAATAAAAAATGCTGTCAGGTAGGCCAAGCTGCCCAAAGGTTTGTGCCGTGCCATAAATGGTGAGCAGGAAAAAGACAACACCGGCCTCCGCCTCCGATAGGGTGTGCGTCAGGATGACCACCGCCGCCAACTGCGAGGCAATCGTGACGGCCCGGCTGACGGTGAAGATACCCGCCTTGCGGGCGAGGCTCATCGGCTTTTTTTCTTTTGCTTCCAATGGTGGTTTTTATCCTTCAAAAAAATGCGATGCAAAGGTTTGTGAAAGTTTTGGAATGGAGCGGTGTTGATGGATTTTTATAAAAAGAAAAGGCGCATAAATTCACATAGGTCGTTGAAAATCAATTTTCTATGTGAAATTATGCGCCTTGTTTTTTTAGGAAAAATCAGCTTATATCCTCACCACTTTCCCTATAAAACGCTGTTTGCCAGTGGCGTCGGATAATTTTATCCAATAAACGCCTTGCGGTATATCTTCCATGCTGACGGTAGCTCTTTGGCTATTGAAATCCAGTAACTGGCTGCGCAGCATGACGCCATCCGTCCTGAACATTTGGGCGGTCAACTGGCCCGTAAAGGAACATTCAATGCTGAGGGCATCCTGCACGGGGTTCGGGAAGAGTTTGATGCTGTTTTGTGCAATATCTTCCAAGCCGTTCACATCGTCCACGATGCCGTTGCAGTCATTGTCCAAATTGTCCATGATCTCAATGGCGTTGGGATGGATGGCGGCGTTGTTGTCGTCGCAGTCCACGTCATTGAACACAAAACCCGTGGGCGGGTCGCTTTCGCAAGTGCTAAAGGGGATATTGGCGTCGCCGAAAGAGTCGCCGTCCAAATCCTGGAAATACATGAAAATGAGCAGGCCGTCGTCTGCCGTACCGTTGCAGTTGTTGTCCATTCCATCACAAACTTCCGCTTGGTCAGGGTTCAGGCTGGCGTTGTTGTCGTCGCAGTCGAGGTTGTTGTCCACAAACCCTGCGGGCGGGTTGGCGTCGCAAGAAGTGAGGGAAGTACCGTCGCCACCATAGCCGTCGCCGTCATCGTCGAGGTAAAAAGTGGTAAAGGTCAAACCATCGTCGGCCATGCCGTTGCAGTCGTTGTCGAAGTCGTCGCAGATTTCAGCCATGCCGGGGTTGAAGGCAGCATCGTTATCGTTGCAGTCCAATGCATTGTCAGCAAAACCAGCGGGGGCAGCGGCAAGGCAAGTGTCGAGCGAAGTAGCGGCTGCATCACCATAGCCATCGCCGTCGGCATCTACGAAGTAAGTGGAAATATTCAGACCGTCGTCCACCGAGCCGTTGCAATCGTTGTCCAGGCCGTCGCAGATTTCAGCAGCGCCGGGGTTGACGGCAGCGTCGTTATCGTTGCAGTCCACATAGTTCAAATAGCCATCCTGGTCGTTGTCGTTGTAGAAAAAAGTTTCCGCATAATTGAAGGCTTCGGGGCCGATGGCAGCGCCGATAAGACGGCCCGGAATATCGTCGGCAGGCGGGTGGATGCCGCCCCAGATGCGGGAAAGGCTGCACTGATCGGAGGCGTCACGGTATTTGGCCCATTGGAGGGTAATGGATTGGCTGGGGCCTTCTTCAAACACCAAAAATTCGTTTTGCTCCGCAACGAACTCACTCATACCACCGGGGAAATATTCGTCGCCGGTGAGCAGGGTCATCAACTCAGCAGCGGCACGGGAGTAGGTGGAGTGCCCTGAGACAAAGCCAGCAAAGGGAGGCGTAACGAAAGAGGGGCGCTGGTAAGGCCACCAATCATCCGCCAAAATCCATCCCACACCAGCTTCATTGACGGCGGGGTCAGGTATGTAATAGTGCCCTTTCCAGGTATAGAGTTTTATTTTGCCAACATTTTCGTTGTTCAGACCAGCCAGCGTGTCCCCTGCTTCTACCAACTCAATGTAACCAGGGATAAGTTCGAGGCCACCGGGATGGTAATTGGGCAGGGTGTTGGAGGTACTCTGACCCAACTCTGCCATCCCCCTGATGGCCGAAACAGGCCGGATGTAGTCGTAGAAGCCTTTGATGCCCCATGCAGCGATGGCCACGTCGTGCATGGCACCGCCCATGGCAAAATAGCCTTTAACGTCCCATTCCAAATCATCCAAAATAGGCCCCTGGCCACGGTATCTTTTTTCAAACTGCGGGTGGTCGCCCACGTAATTGAAGATGGTAAACCAATGGCCGGGCGGCGTTTCGGAATGGGGCCCATCTGCCCAATATTCTGCCAATACCCTTGCATAGTCGCCCCGTGGCACTAACTGTGGCTCATAAGGCAAGCCCGTTTTTGGATTAACATCATAGCCGGGGCTATTATCGCCGCCGTTGATGAGATCATAAAAATCGTGGTATTCGGCCAAGTTGTCTGGATAATGCTGGATGTTGCCAATGGATGCTGGCGAAATGTCCCAAATTACAGAGTCGTGCGCATTCAAATGGGAAGCCCATACAGACACCAGGGAGAAGGTCCATTTGTATTCGTCGGAAAGGCCGCCGCCTGTTGCCGGATCGAGCATGGGCGGAGGGCCAGGGTCGTGGTAAACCTTCCAGTTGGACCCATCCCGCTGATGCACGGTCAGGTCGTCGTCGGTCAACGAAAATGGCGTGACATTGCCCCACTCCGGGCTTAAAAATGGCGGTGCAATGGCAAAAACATTCCCGCTCTGATCTACAAAACTGTCAAGTGCCAGCGGCTGCCAGCGGTTGAAGTCAATGATATCGGGGTTGCCGGGTTGATTGACAATTAACGCCGGATTGGCGGGCTGGTAATACAAATTGCCATAGGCAGGGTTGCCAGTCTCGTTCGCCCCGTCCTGATAGCCATAAGCGATGTAGTATTGCGCAATATAATTGCCCAGTGCCGCCGCCGAACCGGTCGAATAATCAGTGGTCGTGATGCCGGGATTGAACTCCAGCGACAGCATGAGGTTGTCGAGGTTATTTTGGATGGTGGCCACATTGGCAGGTGGCGCATTTTGGAACCGATGTTTCAAAATGCGGTAGGCTGCGTAGCTGATAGCCTCTTCACGGGCGGCCTTCACGTCGGCTGGGGCGGGCATGCCGTCAAATGGGCAGGTGAAATTGCCCACCGTTTTTCCCAATAAATATGGTTCTGCAATGGTATCGTAAGCAGCCCAGGCATCGTACATGGCCGCCGACACATGGAACAGGTTGCGGGCATGAACGGTAGGTCGGGCAAAGTCCCTCCTGATGGAAAACAGCATAGCTTCGTTCCATTGCCGGGCAACGGACTCTTGTGCTTGTGCTATATCCAGTAAAAAAAACAGGGAAAGGAACAGGAGTGTAAAGGTCTTTTTAGCCATAGGAAAAATATTTTGATGTTTCAATTTCGGGTGCAATATTCTATCACA
Organism: Saprospiraceae bacterium; assembly: GCA_041741095.1. GTDB lineage: Bacteria > Bacteroidota > Bacteroidia > Chitinophagales > Saprospiraceae > UBA6168. Next base: position 2,812 of record JBGSKQ010000138.1, on the reverse strand, counting down.
AGGTTGCAAAATTGCAGCAAATACGCTGCCTTAGTAGGTATATTGGAACATAGTTAACATTTCTAAGGAATTTCTAAGTTTTGCTCCGCAAATCAGTGCTTTGTTATTAAGCTCGCTTTTTTAGCGCTCAATTTTCAAGGGGCGATGGCCATGTTTCCTCCCTTCCTACTTTCAACCACAAACCGCACTGTTTTTATTGCCAAAAGTCATTGTCCACTAGTCGGCGGCTGTGGACATTGCCTCTCTTTCAGTCCTTGGTATTTTGTTGCGCCAGCCAATGGCCCAATTACAAATGACCACAATGACTTTCAATGACTTTTCAATAAAAAACAATCATGAACCAGCCAGATAAAAAGAAAGAAGGCCTGCGCAAAGCGGCCTTGCATTACCACGAATTCCCCCGCCGGGGCAAAATAGAAGTGGTGCCGACCAAACCCACCGTCACTCAGGAAGATCTGTCATTGGCCTACACGCCCGGCGTGGCCGAGCCTTGCCTCGAAATAGCCCGTGACCCATCATTGGCCAGAAAATACACAGCGAAGGGCAACCTCGTTGCCGTGATAAGCAACGGCACAGCCGTGCTTGGACTCGGCAACATTGGCGCCCTGGCCGGGAAGCCCGTCATGGAAGGCAAAGGCGTCCTGTTCAAAAGGTTCGCCGATATTGATGTGTTCGACATCGAAGTGGACTCTGAAGACCCCGACGAGGTCATCCGCACGGCGAAGAGCATTGCCCCTACTTTTGGCGGCATCAACCTGGAAGACATTAAAGCGCCGGAGTGTTTTTATATAGAAGAAACATTGAAGCGGGAGCTTGACATCCCCGTTTTCCACGATGACCAGCACGGCACGGCCATCATTTCCGGGGCTGCCATGCTCAATGCCCTGGAGTTGACGGGCAAGGATATTTCCAAAGTAAAAATAGTGGTGAGCGGAGCAGGTGCAGCAGGTATTGCCTGTGCCAATTTTTACATTTTGCTGGGTGCCACGCTAGAAAACATCTTGATGACTGACAGCAAGGGTGTGCTGTGGGAAGGGCGTGGCGACGAAAACAAGAACAAATACAAGCAGAAATTTTTTAGAAAAACAGATGCGAAGGATTTGGCGGATGCCATGCGGGGGGCAGATGTATTTTGTGGCGTCTCGATGGCCAATGTGTTGAAACCTGATATGGTGCGCCTGATGAACGAGAACCCAATCATCTTCGCCATGGCCAACCCCGATCCCGAAATCCCCTACCCCGATGCAAAAGCCGCCAGGCCAGACGCCATCGTGGCAACGGGCCGCAGCGACTATCCCAACCAGGTGAACAACGTGCTGGGCTTTCCTTTCATTTTCCGGGGTGCGCTCGACGTGGAGGCCACCAATATCAACGAGGAAATGAAACTGGCTGCCGCCTACGCCTTAGCCAACCTAGCCAAGGAAGAAGTGCCAGATTCCGTGAAACGTGCCTACGACGACATGAGCATTTCCTTTGGGCCGGAATACATCATACCCAAACCATTTGACCCAAGGGTGCTGTTTTGGGCGGCTTCGGCAGTGGCCGAAGCGGCGATGCGCACAGGCGTTGCCCGCAAGCCCATTGACCTTGCCGTTTACAAAGAATCGCTGCGTGAAAAAGTGGACTGGTCGAGGGAGTTTATGCGCAATATTTACATTTCTGCCAAAAAAGAACCCAAGCGCATCGTGTTCCCCGAAGGCGACGATCCAAAAATCATCTGGGCTGCCAGCGAAATCGTACAGGAAGGCTATGCCAAGCCAATTCTGCTGGCCAAGGACAGGATAGAATTGCTGAACAAATTCGAGGAACTCCACCACGACCCGGAAGGCATCGAAATCATCGAGCCGAAACTGTGGCCTTACAGGGATCAATACATCAACGAATACTTCCGCCTGCGCCAGCGCAAGGGCAAGACCCTCAACGCCGCAGCGCTCAGTTTGAAAAACTACTTCTACTTCGGCACCATGATGGTACACATGGGCCATGCCGACAGCATGGTGGCGGGCGTCACCGTCAACTATCCAGACGTGCTGCGCCCCGCCTTGAAAATCATCGGCCCAAGGAAAGGTGCCAAACTGGTAGCGGGTATGTACATGCTGCGCCACGAGCGCAAGAGCTACTTCTTCGCCGATGCCGCCGTCAACATCAATCCGACCGCCGAGGAAATGGCTGAAATTACGCTGATGGCTGCCGAGGAAATGGAACGGATGCACATGGAACCGAGGGTGGCCATGTTGTCCTTCTCCAATTTCGGTTCCGTCCGCTCGCCTGAAACGGAAAAAATCACAAAGGCCGTAGAACTGGTTCGCCAGCGCCGCAGCGACATCCCAGTGGACGGCCCCGTGCAGCCAGATATGGCGCTTGATCAGGAATTGTTGGCCCAGATTTACCCCTTCGCCGACATCCGCCGCCGGCCCAATTTGTTGATTTTCCCCAACCTGGACGCCGGCAACATCAGCCTGCGGTTGGTGCGGCACTTGAGCCACGCCAATTCCATCGGGCCCATCATCATTGGTTTGGCGAAACCTATTCACTTGCTGCCCCGTGGCACCGATGTGGACAATATCGTGAACCTGGCGGCCATCGCCGCCGTGGATGCGCAGAAGGTAGGGGGATTGGTGGCGGTGTGAACGGCGGCGGTAGCGCAGCCCTATGGTGAAAGGTTTTTCTATCCTTGATTCAACGTGAGGTCTGGATTAAAACCTTAATAAATGATTGATAATCAGACTTTATTAAAAGAATAGCAGGAGAAACTGATGTTGCAGTCTCCAGGCGGGAGGGCGGGTTATCAAACCCACCTGTTCCGGAACAG
>JBGSKQ010000137.1:0-9160 GCA_041741095.1 Saprospiraceae bacterium | reverse complement strand
CCCCTTACCAGCAGACAGCGGGGGGGATTCATATTGGGTCACGAAGCACGGAAGGTCAACGTCGGAGGTTGAGGAAAATCTGACAGTTTCTTAGCGTCCGAAATGTTGCGACTGTCAGGTCAAGTCTTGACTATTACACCTTAGCCATTGTTAAAATAAAATCTACCAACCACGCATTTAAAGCTCTCCCCTACTCAAAAAAGCAGGAAGAACCTCCTCCACTTTCCCCACCTTTGCATTTGTCATTTAAACATCAAGAATTATAAATGATGACTTTTGTTACCCTACCAAGCAGGGAACCAGCCTACTTTTACCAAACTGTATGAAAAAAGCATTGACCATATCGCTTGCAGCTATCATTTTGATTGCCTCCATGAGCAATGTGGTCGTCTATTTGAACTTCAAAATCCACCAATCCGAGATTGCCCGGACGCTTTGTATCAATAAGGACAAACCCAAGATGCACTGCGAAGGCAAATGCATTCTGAATGAAAGATTGGCCGAAAACAACGACGAGGGCAATGCTTCTTCTTCCCCTCTTTCCAAACTCGAAGAAACCTATCGTTTTCCGCTTTTCTTTTATCTAGCCGAAGCTTTACTGTCCACATCGTCGCATGTGGCCTTTGAGCATACTTTCCATTACAATGGCCTAAGTTCACAATCATCCCATTCCCCACAACTGCGCCCGCCCGAAGCCTATCCTGCCTATTCCTGAAATTTTCAATCGAACAACCTGGCCTTGCTTCCTGGCTATTTCAATAGCCATTGCTGAGGCCGAACAATTCTTTCAGAACATGGCAAGGATCATCGTTTTGCTTCTTCTTGCATCCATGCCTGCCTTTCAATTGAGAGGCCAGGCCTGCTGCAATGCTGGCGGTTTGGCTGCATGTGGCAGTACGGGCTTGCTGACGGGGCTACGCAATAATTCAGCGGGTCTGCGGATGATGCAAGTGCCTTTTAAGACCACGGGTGCGGTGGATGGGGAAAGCTACAAGGACAATTTTTACGTGGCAGAACTGGCTGTTCGTTATCAAATTTCCCCACGCTGGAAATTGGCCATACAACAGCCTTACCGTTGGAATGTCCGCCAGTTGCCCAACGAAACCCAGACCCTCAATGGTTTGGCAGATACCCGTTTGTCCGGCAGTTTTGCCATTTTGGACAATGTACAATTTGGCAACAATGCCATGATGTATTGGGAAATGGGGGTTGGCCTAAAATTGCCCACCGGCAAATACGACCAAAGCATCTATTATCGTGACCTGCCCGGCAACCTCAACCTTGGTATGGGCAATATGGGCTACCTGTTTCAAACAAATGCCGTTTTTTTCAAAAGCAAATATGGGCTGGCCATCAACGCTGGCTACCAACTCAACAGCAAAAGCCGTGACGATTACCAATATGGTGATCAGTTTACGGCTGCACTGTCGCTGTTTCGGGAATTTGCTTTCGGTGAAAAATGGAAATGGGTCCCATTTATCGGCGCATCCACGGAGCAGTTTGGCAAAAACTATTTGCCCAGCGGCAATTTCGCCGAAGGCTCCGGCGGCGAAGGTTGGCTGGCCACACTTGGTGCCAATGCGAGGTACCAGGATTTTCAATTGGGCGTGTCCGCTTCACGTCCATTTTATCAAAACTATTCGGCAGGTACTATCGTTGCCAAACAGCGATATACCTTCGAAATCACCTATTTTTTCTAACAAAAAAAGGGAAGGGAACCCAGATGGTTGGCTTCTCATCCTTTTCTTTATAAAGATTCAATTCAATCATGAAAAAGATTCTCTTTTTAGGACTTCTCTTTGGCCTGTTTATGTTCAACGCCTGCAAAGACGACGACGATTCAGGCACGACCGAACCAGATTACCATGCGCACATCCATTCTCCTGCTGCTGCCAGCAGCTATGAATTGGGCGATACCTTAAAGATTGAAGTAGAATACGAAGACCACAACGGCGGGACGATACACCACATTAATGTACGGGTGTTTAACAAGACCACCAGTACAGAAATTTTCAATGGGCCTGCCACTGCCCACGTCCATGAGGACAATCCCTATACTTTTGAGCACTATCATGTGCTGACGGGGGTAGAACCCGGCACGTATGTCCTGGAAGCAAAAGTCTGGGGCCACGATGATGGTGTGGCAGAAGTAACTGAATCTGTTGAGTTTACAGTAAACTAAAATATAAATTGGCGGTGCGGTTGCCCTCTGCAATCGCACCGCCTTTTAAATTGTCCCTCCCATATTATTCGTCAACAGCAGGTAGATTTGCTGTTGATTCTCCACCCATCTTGTAGCCGCAGCTAATAATTACCGCAGAAGTCCAAGGCACTTTTGGCTCGAAACTGCTTCCAATCTCCATTTCTCCATAACTTTTTGATGTACAACAGGGCAAATCTGAAAAGTAACATGCCAGAATGATAAAGCAACATGCCAGAATGATAAAGTAACATGCCAGAATGATAAAGTAGGGAGGCATAATGATAAAGTTGAGAACCAGAATGATAAAAAATATGGTCAAAGTATAAAGTTGAGTTGCAGAATGATAATGTAGAGTTGCAGAATGATAAAATATATGGTCAAAGTAGAAACAAATTGGTCATTTTAGAAACAAGAAAGTTATCATTAAAAAATATGACGGAAAAATCATAAAAAATGGTTTTCGTGAAATAGTGTCAGCAAGTAGGTGACATCTTTTTCCCTGTTATACACGGCGCTAATAGGTTTTGTGCAAATCACACTTTGCCCCTCCTCGCCGCCTGCGGCGGCTCGTCGGGGAGGGGGGCTCTCGGGGGCTTCGCCCCCAAACCCCCATTTGCACAAAACCTATTAGAGCGAAGTATAGAATCTTTAAAATTAACAAAAATTTGAAAGGGGAAAAAGGTGTTATCTACTTGCGGCCGTATCAAGATGACACCTTTTTTTGCTTGAGAATCACTGCGAAATTTTTAATTTATCGCAGCAAAAAAAGATGTCACCTTGATACTCTGTCGCCATATTCCTTCCATCAGTAAATATCAACCAATATCGGCGTTTATTTTTAACTTTAATTGTATGATTTGGGCGATATGCATATTTTCACATTGCGTACAACCCTATCGGACACTTTGAATATGAAGATCATAACTTGGAACTGCAATATGGCTTTCAGGAAAAAGGCTGATATTATCTTGACATACCATCCAGATATCCTTATTGTTCCTGAATGTGAACATACAGATAAATTAATTTTCAAGAGCGGCACACCAAAGCCGACAGACGCACTGTGGTTTGGTCAGAATCCAAACAAAGGACTTGGTGTTTTCTCTTACTGCAACTTTCGCTTTAAAATTTTAGATGTTTATAATGACAGTTTCAAAATGGTTATTCCTATTGCTGTTTCAGGTGGACAATTTGATTTTACACTTTTTGCAATCTGGGCTAATAATCCCAATGATCGGGATGGTCAGTACATCACGCAAGTGTGGAAAGCCATCAATAATTATGACGAACTTATCAATAACAGACAGACCATTCTCATAGGCGATTTTAACAGCAATACCATTTGGGACAGGCCAAGACGAGTCGGAAATCACTCAACGCTTGTAAATAGATTAGAAACGAAAGGAATTTATAGTGTTTATCATAAATATTTTAATCAAATACAAGGCAGCGAACAACACCCAACACTTTACTTATATAGGCAGAAAGACAAGGCCTATCACATTGACTATTGCTTTGCTTCCATGGACATGCTTGAACATTTAAAATCAGTCGAAGTAGGTGACTACGAATTTTGGTCCAAGTACAGTGACCATGTTCCTGTTATCGCTACGTTTGACACAGCCTTATATGATGGAAAGATTTGAACACACTATGCGGTTTGGGTGACATGGCGGCTGAAGAAATTGCCAAATCCCGAAGTAAGTGAACTGCGGGATTTTGATAATCCCTACTTTTCGATTTCCATTGGGACGTAGGTGCTTCGCTTATGTTAAAATTCAGCGCATTTATAGCAGTTAGAAACGCTCCTTTCTATGGTGGCCTGTTTTATTGAATACATTTCACGAATACACTTCCTCAAAATCCTTTCAAAATTATGTTGGAGAAGTCAACCCATTCATTTTATCTTTGTGACTAAGATATTTACTCAACAAGATAAAAATGGATAAAGACATGGTACAACGGGTCAGAAAGCTGTTTCAACAGCATTCATACACATCTATACAGCTGCACGAGGCCATTGCCCGAAAGGCAGGGCTATCGGGGACAGACCATAAATACTTGGGTTTTTTGATTCAAAAAGGACAAATGACTGCCGGCGAACTTTCCAATTTAACTGGCCTAACCACCGGAGCAGTCACAGGTTTGGTTGACAGGTTTGAAAAGAAAGCGTTGGTAAAAAGGCGATTTGATAAAGACGACAGGCGAAAGATTATCATTGAACCTATCACTGATAATATTATGGCATTGTTAGAACCATTTTATAAAGAATTCCGACGCAAAACGGAGGAATTGGTTGCCTCATTTTCAAACGAGGAAATTGAAATTATTGAAACTTTCTTTTTGAAATCAATTGAAATAACGAGTGAAACAATCCATGTGCTCAATAAAAAATAATGATGACCTATATTCTTAATTTTCAGGAAATTGACAAAACATATCTTTCGTTGGCCGGTGGCAAAGGTGCCAACCTGGGGGAACTTACCAAAATAGCAGGTGTACAAGTACCAGAAGGCTTTTGCATTACCACAGACGCCTATCAAGAAATAATTGGGAATAGCGCCGAGATTCAGTCGCTGCTGGATCAATTGGCTGTTTTAAAGGCAGATAAGAGGAGTGGAATGAATGAAATCAGTGCAAAAATCCGTAAGCATATTGAAGGTTTGGACATTCTACAGGATATAATGGATGAAATTACCCGCCAGCTCTCTTTGCTTGGGGAACAGAATGCTTATGCCGTGCGCTCCAGCGCCACCGCAGAGGATTTGCCGACGGCCTCTTTTGCGGGCCAACAGGATACTTATTTAAATGTTATGGGAAAGGAGCAAATCCTGCAACATATCAGCCAATGCTGGGCTTCGCTGTTTACCGAGCGGGCAGTCACTTACCGAATACAAAATGGATTTGACCACCGAAAAGTACAACTGGCAGTTGTTGTGCAGAAAATGGTTTTCCCGCAGGCGTCGGGGATTATGTTCACCGCTGATCCCGTCAGTGGCAATAGAAAAATAGTATCCATTGATGCCAGCTTTGGCTTGGGCGAGGCATTGGTTTCCGGCATAGTGAATGCGGATAATTATAAAGTGCGAAATGGTGAATTGATTGGAAAGAAAATATCCATAAAGAAGTTGGCCATATATGCCTCGAAAGATGGCGGCACAAAAGAACAGGAGATTGAACAGGGGCAGCAGCACCAGCAAGCATTGACGGATGAACAAATAATACAGCTTGGGCGCATTGGTAGAAAAATAGAAAAACATTTCGGCAGTCCCCAGGACATCGAATGGTGTTTGTCGGGTGATAAGTTTTACATCGTTCAGAGCCGGCCCATCACGACTTTGTTCCCCATTCCCGAAGCAAAAGATCAGGAAAACCACCTGTATATGTCTGTCGGACATCAGCAGATGATGACGGATGCCATGAAACCATTGGGGATATCTTTCTGGCAATTAACAGCAGGCCGACCCATGTTTGAAGCTGGCGGAAGGTTGTTTGTGGATGTCGCACAGCAACTGGTGCTGCCTGCCAGTCGGGAAATACTATTAAAAGCTATGGGAGAGCATGATCCGCTAACTAAAGACGCTATTACGACGATATTAGAGCGGGGAGATTTTATAAAAATTGAGGAAAAAGATCAGGTAGTTGATAAAAGCAATGATAGTAAATACACCACGGTTTTTCAGGCACCCACCGAAAACGATCCGGCCATTGTTGATGAATTGATAAAGCAGAGCGAAACATCCGTAGCAGCCTTAAAGCAAAATATACAAACAAAATCCGAGACAGAATTAATTGATTATATATTGGAAGATATACAGCAATTAAAGCAGCAATTAATGTCCCCCAAAAATATTGGTGCTATCATGACCACCGTGAATACATCAGCATGGGTCAATGAAAAGATGAAAGAATGGTTGGGGGAAACAAACGCAGCAGATACGCTTTCCCAATCCGTGTCCAACAATATCACATCGGAAATGGGCCTGTCCTTATTGGATGTCGCAGATGCGATTCGGCCCCATCAGGATGTCATTGACTATTTACAGCAGGTAAATAGTGATAACTTTTTGAAAGAATTGCCCAAGCTACATGGTGGGCAAGAAGCCTCGGCTGCAATCCATGCATTTCTCAACAAATATGGAATGCGCTGCGCCGGGGAAATTGATATTACGAGGCCCCGTTGGAGCGAAAAGCCATCAACACTTATACCACTGATACTCAGTAACATCAAAAACTTTGAACCTGGCGAAAGCAAGCGGAGATTTGAGCAAGGGCGACAAGAAGCCCTAAAAAAAGAACAGGAGTTGTTGGACCAATTAAAGCAATTGCCCGATGATGAACAATATCCAGATAACTATCGGGAGAAAGAAACAAAACGAATGATTGGCCTTATCCGGAGTTTCAGTGGATATCGGGAATATCCAAAATATGGCTGGATGCGCCATTATTTTGTGTATAAACAAGCCTTGCTGAAAGAAGCGGAGCGGCTTAAACAATCCCATGTAATTCATGAAATAGAGGATATATATTATCTCAGTGTTGAAGAATTTCGGGAAGTAGTACGCAGCCATAAACTGGATGACCAACTCATCCACCTACGAAAACAGGCGTTTAAATTTTATGAAAAACTAAGCACCCCACGGGTCATCACCTCTGATGGTGAAATCGTTGCGGGTAAATACCACCGGGAAAACCTTCCAGCCCGTGCCATTGTTGGCTTGGCCGTTTCATCCGGCATCGTAGAAGGGCGTGCCCGTGTCATCCTAAACTTAGAAAATGCCGTCCTCGAAGAAGGCGATATATTGGTCACCGCCTTCACCGACCCCAGTTGGACGCCTTTATTTGTAGCCATCAAGGGCCTCATCACCGAAGTTGGTGGACTGATGACACATGGGGCAGTTATCGCCCGTGAATATGGCCTGCCTGCCGTCGTTGGCGTTGAAAATGCCACCCAATTGATAAAAGACGGCCAGAGGATTCGGGTGAATGGGACGGAGGGCTATGTGGAAATCCTGGAATGAAAAACTTATGGCAAAAGGGGCTTTGTAATCTGGGCTAAAAAACGGAAACTTGCTTTGAGTACCAGGCATTCCATTCAAAACCCTTGTCGTGATATGAAGTGCTGCCTTGCGACTTATCAAGGGCGAAGCTATGCCCTGGCCTGAATATGCCATCCTCCTAATGTCCAAATTTACTTGAGAAAACCAATGTCACCTACCATTGAATTCAAATTAGGAAAACACAGGGAACAGCCAGTCATCTTTATCCATTTTGAGTACGACGCAGCGCTGATTGAAAGGGTCAAGAAATTAGTAGGCGTCAAATGGAGCCAATCAAAAAAGGCTTGGTATGTAAGGGACACCGAACAATACCGCCAAAAATTTGGGCTTGTGCCAAAGGCAGTGGGTGAGGACACCTTGCCCAAGATTGACCCTGTCAACCAAGCTGCGTTTCAAGCTTATATTGAAACGCTGCAATTAAAGGCATACAGCAAAAACACCATCAATACCTACCGGAACGAGTTCGCCCAGTTATTATTTACCTTAAAAAGCCATAAGGTGGAGGATTTAACGCCCGACCGCCTGCGCAGTTATTTTCTATATTGTATCAACACATTGAAACTCTCCGAAAATACGCTGCACAGCCGTATCAACGCTGTGAAGTTTTATTTTGAGAAAGTCCTGAAACGGGAGAAATTCTTTTTTGAAATACCACGGCCCAAGAAACCCAGCATCCTGCCCAAAGCCATCCATGCACAGGACATCAAAAAGCTGTTCGACGCAACCATCAACCTCAAGCACAACACCATGCTCAAACTCTGCTACGGCATGGGGCTGCGGGTAAGCGAAATCATCAATCTGAAAATCACGGACATAGATAGCAAAAATATGCAGGTATTCATAGAGCGGGCAAAGGGCAAAAAGGACCGCTACGTCAACCTACCCGATACCATTCTGGAGCAGTTGCGGGCCTATTTTCTTAAATACAAACCCAAGAAATACCTCTTCGAAGGCCAGTATGGCAATCAGTACAGTACCCGCAGCGCACAAAAGGTCTTTGCCAAAGCAATGAAAAATGCTAAAATCAACAAGGAAGTAGGTATCCACGGCCTGCGGCACAGCTTTGCCACACACCTTTTAGAATCAGGCACCGACATCACATTCATAAAGGAACTTTTGGGCCACAAAGACATCAAAACGACCCTGCGCTATACACAAGTTAGCAAACAATCCATCAAAAAAATCAAAAGCCCACTAGACAACATCGAATCATGAAAGGACTAAACAAAGTACTACTGCTAGGTAACTTGGGTAAAGACCCCGAAGTGGTGACGTTGGAAAACAATGTCAAAGTTGCTAAATTCACAATGGCTACGACAGAGAGCTATAAGGATGAGAATGGGCAAACGCACGCACAGACTGAATGGCACAACATTGTTCTCTGGCGTGGCCTCGCCGAACTTGCAGAAAAATACTTGCGAAAAGGAAGCACCATCCACTTAGAAGGAAAGAACCGAACCCGCTCCTATGAGGACAAACAGGGCGTGAAGCGGTACGTCACCGAAGTGGTGGGCGAGGAAATCATCCTACTGGATAAAAAAGACGGCTGAACAGGTGCGCATTTTGTATTGTTTCACCTCCCACAATACAAAATGCGTACTTCGCATTTTGTATTGTTTTGAAAATGGGATTCAATATTTTCACTTTATAAAATGCTGATATGCTGGTTTTTGAAAACTTTTTTTACCAAAAATAAGAGTTCTTGGGAGGCTTTTTTAATTTTGTGAAAATTTGCGAAAGGTTCGCATATTATCACGTTAGCGGAAATGGCAGGGAGACCGTGCAACAATCAACATTTGTGTTGACATTGGACGACAAAAGCCAAGGCTTCGCAAAAATAAAAGAGCTGCAAGCCGACACACGAGCCAAGGTTTTTGCAGCACATTTAATTTTGCCC
>JBGSKQ010000136.1:0-55777 GCA_041741095.1 Saprospiraceae bacterium | reverse complement strand
CTCCAATGGTTGTTCGAGCATTTGCAGCAAATCGGTTGGCCTCAACCCCTTGCCCATCTGTACGATAACTGGCGACAATATCATTTGTGAAGGAGAATCAACCGAGCTCTGCACGCCTCCGGGCGCTGCCAATTATTTGTGGAGCACGGGCGCAAGCACCAACTGCATCACTGTAAATATGTCGGGCAGCTATTCCGTCACCGTGACGGATTTGGACGGCTGTTCCAGCGCCTGCAATATATTGGTCACTGAAAACCAGCCGCCCATCTGCACGATAACCGGCGACAATATCATTTGTGAAGGAGAGCCGACCGAGCTCTGCACACCGCCCGGCGCTGCTTCTTATTTGTGGAGCACGGGCGAGAACACCAACTGCATCACGGTAAACATGGCCGGAAATTATTCCGTCACCGTGACGGACATCAATGGCTGCAGCAGCGTTTGCAGCATCCTCGTGACAGTGAGACCGTCGCCGATCTGCACGATAACGGGCGACAACATCATTTGCGAAGGTCAATCAACCGAGCTCTGCACGCCGCCGGGCGCCGCCAATTATTTGTGGAGCACGGGCGCAAATACGAACTGCATCACTGTAAATATGGCCGGAAATTATTCCGTCACCGTGACGGACATCAATGGCTGCAGCAGCGCCTGCAATATATTGGTCACCGAAAACCCACCGCCGATTTGTACCATCACCGGCAACGATTTCTTCTGTCCGGGCGGCTCGACCGAGCTCTGCACACCGCCCGGCGCTGCCAATTATTTGTGGAACACGGGGGCAAGCACCAACTGCATCACGGTAAACATAGCAGGAAACTATTCCGTCACCGTAACGGACTTGGACGGCTGTTCCAGTGTCTGCGATATCCTCGTCACTGAAAACCCGCAGCCCCTCTGCACCATCACCGGCAACGATTTCTTCTGTCGGGGCGGCTCCACCCAACTCTGTACGCCTCCTGGCGCTGCCAGTTACCTCTGGAGCACCGGCGAGAACACCAACTGCATCAACGTGAACATGGCCGGAACATATTCCGTGACTGTAACTTACGTGGTCGGCTGTTCCAGTGTCTGCGATATCCTCGTCACCGAAAACCCACAGCCCGTCTGCACCATCACGGGCGACGACTTCTTATGCGAGGGCGGCTCGGCCGAACTTTGTACGCCCCCCGGCGCAGCCTCTTACTTGTGGGGCACAGGAGCAAATACCAACTGCATCACGGTAAACATGGCCGGAAATTATTCCGTCACCGTGACGGACATCGATGGCTGCAGCAGCGTTTGCAGCATCCTCGTGACGGTAAGACCGTCGCCGATCTGCATGATAACGGGCGACAATATCATTTGTGAAGGAGAGTCCACCGAGCTCTGCACGCCCCCAGGCGCAGCCTCTTACTTGTGGAGCACGGGAGCAAATACGAACTGCATCACGGTAAACATAGCAGGGAATTACTCCGTTACCATCACCGACATAGATGGCTGCAGCAGCGTCTGCAATATATTGGTCACTGAAAACCCGCCCCCCATCTGCACCATCACAGGCAACGATTTCTTCTGTCCGGGCGGTTCGACCGAACTTTGTACGCCTCCGGGCGCAGCCTCTTACCTGTGGAGCACGGGTGCAAATACGAACTGCATCACGGTAAACATGGCCGGAAATTATTCCGTCACCGTGACGGATTTGGACGGCTGTTCCAGCGTCTGCAATATATTGGTCACTGAAAACCCGCAGCCCGTCTGCACCATCACCGGCAACGATTTCTTCTGTCTGGGCGGCTCCACCCAACTCTGTACGCCTCCTGGCGCTGCCAGTTACCTCTGGAGCACCGGCGAGAACACCAATTGCATCAACGTGAACATGGCCGGAACATATTCTGTGACAATATCTTACGTGGCCGGCTGTTCCAGTGTCTGCGATATCATCGTCACTGAAAACCCGCCGCCGATTTGTACCATCACTGGTGACAACCTCATCTGTGAGGGCGGCTCGACCGAACTTTGTACGCCCCCCGGCGCTGCTTCTTATTTGTGGAGCACTGGCGAGAACACCAACTGTATTACGGTAAACATAGCAGGGAATTACTCCGTTACCATCACCGACATAGATGGCTGCAGCAGCGTCTGCAATATATTGGTCACTGAAAACCCACCGCCGATTTGCACGATAACAGGCGACAACCTCATCTGCGAGGGCGGCTCGACCGAACTTTGTACGCCCCCCGGCGCTGCCTCTTATTTGTGGAGCACTGGCGAGAACACCAACTGTATCACGGTAAACATAGCAGGGGATTACTCCGTTACCATCACCGACATAGATGGTTGCAGCAGCGTCTGCAATATATTGGTCACTGAAAACCCACCGCCGATTTGCACGATAACGGGCGACAACCTCATCTGCGGGGGCGGCTCGACAGAACTTTGTACGCCCCCCGGCGCTGCCTCTTACCTGTGGAGCACGGGCGCAAATACGAACTGCATCACGGTAAATATGGCCGGAAACTATTCCGTCACCATCACCGATATAGATGGTTGCAGCAGTGTTTGCAACATATTGGTCACTGAAAACCCACCGCCCATCTGCACCATCACTGGCGACAACCTCTTCTGCGAGGGCGGCTCGACCGAACTTTGTACGCCCCCTGGTGCTGCTAATTATTTGTGGAGCACGGGTGCAAATACGAACTGCATCACGGTAAACATGGCCGGAAATTATTCCGTCACCGTGACGGACTTGGACGGCTGTTCCAGTGTCTGCGATATCCTCGTCACTGAAAACCCACCGCCCATCTGCACCATCACTGGTGACAACCTCATCTGCGAGGGCGGCTCGACAGAACTTTGTACGCCCCCGGGCGCAGCCTCTTACCTGTGGAGCACGGGTGCAAATACGAACTGCATCACGGTAAACATGGCCGGGAATTATTCCGTCACCGTAACGGACTTGGCCGGCTGTTCCAGTGTCTGCGATATCATCGTCACTGAAAACCCGCCGCCGATTTGTACCATCACAGGCGACAACCTCATCTGCGAAGGCGGCTCGACCGAACTCTGTACGCCGCCTGGCGCTGCCAATTATTTGTGGAGCACGGGTGCAAATACGAACTGCATCAACGTAAATATGGCGGGCAACTATTCCGTCACCGTGACGGACATCAATGGTTGCAGCAGTGTCTGCGATATCCTTGTCACTGAAAACCCGCCGCCCATCTGCACCATCACTGGCGACGACTTCTTATGCGGTGGCGGCTCTACCCAACTCTGCACGCCTCCTGGCGCTGCAAGCTACCTCTGGAGCACCGGCGAGAACACCAATTGCATCACGGTAAGCATGGCCGGGAATTATTCCGTCACCGTGACGGATTTGGACGGCTGCAGCAGCGTCTGCAACATAATGGTCACTGAAAACCCACCGCCGATTTGCACGATAACAGGCGACAACCTCATCTGCGAGGGCGGCTCGACCGAACTTTGTACGCCCCCCGGCGCTGCCTCTTACCTGTGGAGCACGGGCGCAAATACGAACTGCATCACGGTAAACATGGCCGGAAACTATTCCGTCACCGTGACGGATGTGGACGGATGTTCCAGTGTCTGCAATATATTGGTCACTGAGAACCCACCGCCGATTTGCACGATAACAGGCGACGATTGTGTTTGCCTAGGGCAGCCCACCCAGCTTTGTGCGGCTACCAACGCTACCAGCTTTTTATGGAGCACGGGCGAGGTCACAAGCTGCATTTTAGTCAGCGCAACCGGCACCTATTCCGTGACTGTCAGCAATGCTGACGGTTGCAGCAGCGTGTGCAGCAAGACGGTTATCCCAGTCCTCCCGCCCATCATCATTTGTCCGGCGGACGTGACTATAGAATGCGATGAAAGCAACTTACCGCCAAATACGGGGACGGCCACAGCAACGAACAATTGCGACCTTCTTCCAACGATTGTTTTCAATGACGTCATCTTGGGCGGGGTATGCCCAGATGAGTTTGAGATAGCACGAACCTGGACTGCCACGAATGCTTGCGGAATCAGCAGTTCCTGCATTCAAACTTTGTCGGTCATTGATACCGTGGCCCCGCTTGTTACCTGTCCCGTAAATATGACCCTGGATTGCGCCGACCTGGTGCCGCCAATCAACATTTCATCGGTATTGACCTCCGACAATTGTGGCGGCACGGTTACCGTTTCCCACACGGGGGATGTCATCACCGACCTGGTGTGTGTCAACAGTTTTACCCTGACCCGGAATTATCTGGCAACCGATTCCTGCGGCAACGCTACGGCTTGTAACCAGATAATCACCGTATCTGATAATGCACCTCCTGAAATTACCTTCGCCGATTCGCTGATGCTGGACGGCGATACGCTTTGGGTGCAATGTTTCGGCCAAAACCCAGAATGGGATTTGCCCTTCTTTGACGAGGGCAGCATCTTTGCCGAGGATTCCTGCGCCGGGACTGTTTCGATTGTTTTCAACCAGTACCAACAAGGAGACGGGAGCTGCGAAAACGGCATCATCAACCTGTACCGTCTCTCGTGGATAGCCACCGATGACTGCGGGAACACCGACAGCGTTCATATTTCGCTCGCATTGATTGACACGATTTCGCCTGTCATATATGGTGTTCCTGAGGATATTACTGTCAATTGCAACGAAATTCCCCCGCCGCCCGATAGCATATTTGCCATGGATGAATGCCTGTGCGTTTGTATCCTTGCCGTAGAAGAAACCGAACTGAACCCGGGCTGCCTAAATGGGCAGGTTATCTTGAGAAGCTGGACTGCAATAGACGAATGCGGCAATCAAACCACCGCCACTCAGACCATTACTCTGGTGGATGACACGGGACCGGGGTTCCTGATTTTGCAGGCTGAAATTGAAGGCATCGGCAACGGAACCATTCTAAATTATACTTGCTCCGAAGGTGGCATCCCTGCTTTTTTTGGGGAGTTGAGCAACGTCTTCGTGCTGGATACCGGGACTTGCGGTGGCTCCTATGTCCTGTCTTTTGACGTGGACACGCTCGTTGCTGCCGATTGCGAAGCCCTCGGATTTGTAGAGCAACGGACCTACACCTGGGTGGCGGTGGATGACTGCGGCAACCTGTCCACCATGTCCATTTTTGCACGGCTGACGGACACGGAAGCACCTGTATTTACAGGCGTTCCCGATACGGCTTGCCTCCTTCTCCCGTGGATGAGCGATGTGGACGCATCAGATGATTGCGGGCAAACCATCATTCAATTTCAGGATTTTAATATACCGAACCCCTGTGGAGAAGGCGTGGCAATCCGACGGATATATGAAGCTCGTGATAACTGCGGAAATTCGGCGAGGGATACTTCCATACTCATCCCCAACGATTCAATCCCTCCGGTCATCGAGTTCACAAACCCGCTTTTGACGGATATGGAAATTGACGAAATCCTGACGCTGAATTGCGAAGCACAAAATGGGCAATACACTCCTTTCGGCATCGAAGATGTTCGTGTGGAAGCCGCTTGTGCGGACCTGAACATTACTTTTTCCGAAATTCTGATTACGCCGGGCGATTGCCTCGCAAACGGGATTGTCGCCACTTTGGAACTGCGATGGACGGCAACCGACCTCTGCGGCAACAGCAGTGAGCTGATAATCTTCGCCAATATTGTGGACGAAAGCAGCCCTGTTTTTGTGGGCTTTCTGCCAGATATTAGCATTGGCTGCAATGATGAATTGCCACAGTTGTTTGCAACGGATAATTGCGGGGAAATTAGTTTCCTGACCACTTGGGACAGCATCATTTACAGCGACTGTGTTTTTGAATATGAAATGCAACGCCTCGTCACAGCCACCGACGAGTGCGCCAATACGACGACACAATTTCAGACCATCCATGTTGGAAATGGCGGCGGGCCTACTTTCGAAGGGATCGTTGAAGTGGTTTGCGACGATATGAGCATCCCATTGGTAACTGCTTTTGATAGCTGCGCTGGGCAATTTGTCGAAGTCGCCATGCAGGCTGACACATTGGATTCCCCCTGCGGAGGAATGATGATTGAAAGAACTTGGACGGCCTCCGATAGCTGCGGAAATATCTCGACGAGCCACCAGACAATTATCGTCAATGATACGGTGCCCCCAGTATTTACCATCCCTGTGAATTCTTTTGTTTACTCCTTCCTGTACAGCAGCAACAACCTTATTTTCATGTCGCAGGCTGACGTGCTTTTTAAATTGAACGAGCTGGATTCGAGCAGCGTAGCTGTGAAAGACGATTGCGAACAGGCGGTTTCCATCGTGTTTACGGTGGATACCCTGAAGGCGGAAAATTGTTTGGAATACGGCTATTTCGAGCGCAGGACTTATACGTGGACAGCGACGGATTTCTGCGGAAATGCCACCACCATATCTTTTGTCGTTGACATCATGGACGACGTTCCGCCAGTGTTTGTGGTCGTCCCAGTGGACATTACCGTTGTCTGCGACTCCTTGCCCGTAGTCCCGCCCGTCTTTACGGAAGACTTGGCGCAACCCGTGACGGTTGTTTTTACGGAAACAATCGTGCCCGGCACCATTCCCGGCAGCTTCATCGTCACCCGCACCTGGACGGCAACCGATGCCTGTGGCAATGTCACAGTCTATATCCAGACGATTACATGGATTCCCGATACTTTGCTGGAATGCAATATCATCGCCCCGGCAGAGGTCGAATGCAACACGCACGGCGTGTTGATATGCAGCGAAGATTCGGGCGGCATGGGCGGCAATTCGTTCCATTGGGAAATTCTGGGGGAAGACTGTTTTATCCAGGGAATCCCCGATACGGGCTGCATCCTTATCTATATTGGTTGGTCTCCGGTGGAGATATTGCTCACGGTGACGGACACATTCGGCTGCGTTTCGACATGCGTGACCACGCTGGATTGCGAGTTTGTGCTCGACAATTCCTTTTTTAAGGAAACACATTCGAGCATGGATCCGGTTTCGGGTTTCCCAGCAAGCACCACCGCCTCCGGCAGCACCCCGGCAAACCACCTGCAACACATTTACCTTTACCCGAACCCTGCTGTCGGGAATGTCAACCTCCGCTTTGAATCCTTGCAGGAAGACGAGGTGGAATTCCGGTTTATGAACCTCCTAGGAGAGCTTATTTTTAAGGATAAAATCATGGCGCAAAAAGGGGTCAATACGCATGAGGTGGATGTGCACCAGATGCGGGAAGGCAGTTATTTGGTACAGGTAAAAACGAAGGAGGAAATACATACAAAAGTCATCGTCATCATGCGGAATGACTGATGCGAAAACTTAAAGAAGCGGGCGTTTCCTGATAATGGGAATGCCCGCTTGCTTTGAACCACCTTCACGAACAATTGAATAAGCCCTACATGACCCAATTTGCCGTAAAAACAGTCGCCATGATAGTTGCTCACCCCGACGACGAAACCTTGTGGGCCGGTGGCACGATACTGAGCAACCCGTCATGGGAATGTTTTATCATCAGCCTATGCCGGGCAAGCGATGCAACACGTGCCCCTAATTTCTTTAAGGCATTAAAAATTTTGAATTCGGAGGGTGTCATGGGCGACCTCGACGACAGCCCTGAACAAATGCCGCTCAATGAAACAATAGTGGAACAAGCCATATTGGACTTATTGCCTCCGAAGCAGTTTGACCTGATCATTTCTCACTCTCCGGCCGGGGAATACACCAGGCACCTCAGACATGAAGAAGCAGGGAAAGCGGTTATTAAACTTTGGCACACCGGCAAAATCGCCGCCAGCAAACTCTGGAATTTCGCCTACGAGGATGGCAACAAGAAATATTACCCCAAACCCATCGGGCATGACACGATTTTCAATACGCTTTCAAAGCCGGTCTGGTTAAAAAAGTACGGCATCATTACAGAGACTTATGGTTTTAAAGAAGACAGTTGGGAGGCACAAACAACGCCGACGGCAGAAGCCTTCCGTCCATTCTCAACTCCACCCGATGCAATAAAATGGCTTAAAAACAGGGAATTATCAACATGAAATTTTCAACATGAAAGTACTGGTTTTATATGATTACCCACCCTCACCGGGAGGGCTTGCCACACAGGGCGACCTTCTATACAAAGGGCTGCTCGAAATGGGAGTAGATGCCCACGCTGTCCATTTCGAATCTGCACAGGAAAAGGAATGGTACTATCGCTGGTTTGGGCCGGATGTGGTGGTTGGTGTAGGTTATTGGGGGCATACGCCGCAGTTGGTACTCCACCCACAGCGGTATGGTGTGCAGCCGGTGCCCTGGCTCGTGGCGGACGGATATATTGCCAACTATCAGGAGGTTTTGAATGCCTTGCCGCTCATTCTGGTAACATCGAATTGGGTGAAGGAAATGTACGTCCGCGACGGAATCAATGCCGATAAAATTGAAGTGCTGCCCGTAGGCTGCAATACGGATACCTTTATTCCCTTCGATAAACAGGACCCTAAAATTTTGGCAGTGCGCGAGGCTCTGGGTATTTCTCCAGACCAACTCATGATCCTTACGGTTGGTGGGGATGCCGCTTCAAAAGGCGCGCAGGAGGTCATGCAGGCACTTGCCATCATAGACGCCAAGGCGCCCGATTGGAAATATGTCTGCAAAGTGTGGCCGCAGCCTCGTACCAAAGCTCAAAACCTGGCCGATTTGGAAATGGCCATTCAACTGGGTATTGAAAAAAACGTCACTTACGCTACCAACACCATTTCAAGAAATTTTATGCCTTACCTGATAGGGGCGTGCGACATTTATGCAGCCCCTTCCCGGCTGGAAGGCTTCGGGATGCCGCAAGTGGAAGCAGGTGCCTGCGGAAAACCAGTAGTAAGCATCAAGGCAATGGGGATGCTCGACACCTTGGTGGATGGCGAAACCGCATTATTGGCTAGCGTGGCGCAGAAAATTGTGGTGAATGAAGTAGTGCTTGGAAGGGAATCAGGATTTGAAGACAATCACAAAGTCGTATTTAAAGCTCCCCGGACAGTGGACTACCGAGCCAATGTCCAAGATATTGCCAAACATTTGAAATTGCTCATGAATGATGCTGCATTGCGGGAAAATATGGGCAAGGCAGGCAGGGAACGGGTGGTGAAAAATTTTGACTACCGCGTGGTCGCAAAACGTTTCGTACAAACAATCAACGATAAACTGGGAATACACTAATTTTTATGCAAACCGAACAGGTGCAAATGATAGAAAAAGCGAAGAAGGCTGCCCTTGACGTATTGCTTCATAATATGCACGGCCCCTTTGAGGGGCTTCCACGCACAGCAGGTTGGGGGTATCCTGAGCCATATACCCGGGATTTGTTGCTATCTATTTTTGGCGTTGCTGTTTCTGAAAATCAGGAATTACTGCTTAGTATCAGGATAGTATTGGAAACCTTAGCAAAAAACCAAACAGAACGGGGTCATATCCCTTCGCTGGTACACGACAAGGAAGACCGTGGGTCCAGTGATACTACGCCCTTGTTTTTGTTGGCTAGTGGTATTTTTAGAAAAATATCCGGCGAGCCTGATTTTCTTCATCAGGCCGTTGAAAAAGCCCTCATCTGGATGGAGTACCAAAGCCCTTCCGACAGGTACATGGTAGCCCAGCAACCGACCAGCGATTGGCGGGATGAGCAATGGGTCATCGGATACGGGCTGTTTGTGAACACGCTCGTTTATAGTTATCTCCGAATTTTAGGGCGGCACGAAAGGGCGGAAAAAATGCAGTGGGAGATGAGCCGCTTTACCATTACTGGAGGAACGATGCACCTCCACGTACACGAAGGACTTGTCGTTAAACACAAGCCTTATTATGCTTTTTGGTCCTACAAAGTTCACAGCAGCGAACGGTTCGACCTGCTCGGAAACAGCCTTGCTATCCTCTCCGGTATCGCATCGCCTACGCGGGCCGATGAAATGGTTTCGTGGATAGAAGCAGAATGTGAAAGCCTGAAGAAAAAGGGCGAATTAGCAGTTGATTTACCCCCTAATTTTTTTCCGTATATATTTCCCGAAAATCCTGATTGGCATGCTCGTTATTCTTTGCACAATAACCCCGGAGAATATCATAACGGCGGAATTTGGCCATTTATATGCGGGTTTTATATTGCAGCATTAGTTGCTGCCAAACGGTACAAACTCGCCGGTGAAAAACTGGTAATACTTACCCAATGTATAAAAGTTTCGGGGACAGGAAGCCTGGATTTTGGGTTTAATGAATGGCTAAAGGCGCAGGATGGCAAACCCATGGGACAAGACTGGCAAACCTGGAGCGCAGCGCTTTACCTCTATGCCGCAGCCTGTGTTGAAAATAAAAGGACGCCATTTTTCGATGAAATACGAAATGGCAAAACTGATCTGTGATTCATGTAACTCTTTCCGGCAATCTTGCAACACCGCCCGGCTATAAACCACTCATCTTTGGTTGGTAAAATCTTTCACTATTTAATGGATTGAACTGGATATCAGCCCACTATGGAGTTAATCCATTCAAGTATTGACAGCGGATTTTAAACAATATAAATTATGGATCTTATCATTTATGCTAAAAAGGCATCACGCCAGCCGTGGTTTCCTTACAGCCCGACCCTGACAATCGCCCTAATGAGCATGTTTATTTTAGCATGTATTCAAGCGCCACTGCAAGCACAGGAATCCCGGCACACGACTCCTTCCTGGTGGTTTGGCGCGGCGGGTGGTGCAAATTTCAACTTCCACAGCGGAAGCAGCCAGCGATTGAATGCGGACTTGACCACTCCCGTCGCCTTTAACAATGGTAATGGTATCGGACTTTATCTTGCGCCACTGCTGGAATTTCACCGGCCTTATTCACAATGGGGCTTTATGTTACAGGCAGGCTTGGACAATCGTCAAGGCAATTTTGACGAAGTGATTTCAAACTGTAACTGCCCGGCGGAGTTAAACACTGGACTGAGCTATATTTCAGTCGAGCCAAGTTTGCGATTTTCGCCCTCAGCCTATAATGTCCGGTTTTACTTGTATGCAGGCCCACGTTTGGCTTTCAATAGGGACAAATCTTTCACCTACCAACAAGGGATAAACCCTGCCTTGCCCGACCAAACGCCTAACCCTGATATAACAGGGGATTTTGACAACACTGAAAAAATGCTGCTCTCGATGCAGGTTGGAGCCGGATATGATATTCCACTCTCGTTTCAGCATACAAAAGTGCAAGCGGTGCTTTCCCCGTTTGTTGCCTATCACCCTCAATTTGGGCAATCTCCCCGTTCAACTGAAACATGGGATGTGTCAACTTTGAGAGTGGGCGCTGCGCTTAAGTTTGGAACGGGTGGTAAAATGGGGCCGCTTCCTGAACCGGTAATGGCCGAACCGGAAGTCAAGTTTTATGTAAATGCACCCGCAAACATACCCGCCGAGCGGAACGTCAGGGAAATATTTCCACTTCGCAACTACGTGTTTTTTGATTTGGGCTCCACTGCGATACCGGAGCGCTACGTCCTGCTCCGCAAAGATCAGGTAAAAGAGTTCAAGGAAGACCAGGTAGAATTGTTCACACCCAAAAACCTGTCGGGCCGTTCGGAGCGGCAGATGGTGGTGTATTACAACGTGCTGAACATCCTCGGCGACCGCATGGGCAAAAGCCCTTCGGCCACCATCCGCTTGGTCGGTTCATCGGCAGTTAGCTTCGATGACGGCATGGCAATGGCGAACTCCATCCAACACTATTTGGTGAACACTTTTGGAATTGATGCGGCGAGGATTACCACTGTGGGTCGGGACAAACCGAAAATCCCGTCTGAACAGCCCGGTGCCACGCAAGAGCTTGAACTGCTTCGGCAGGGCGACCGCAGGGTGTCCATCGAGAGCAATTCGCTGGACCTGCTGACCGAGTTCCAGCACGGGCCAGATGCCCAACTGCGTCCCGTGGAAATCATTGCCACGCAGACCGCTCCGCCCGACAGTTATGTTTCCTTCGTCAATGAAGGTTCCAATGCAGCGTTCTCGTCCTGGTCGCTGGAAATAAAGGATGACATAGGCAAGGTGCAATATTTTGGACCCTATACCCAGGAAAAAGTGACAATACCGGGGAAACTCATTTTAGGAACCCGCCCCGAAGCTTATTACTTTGTCACCATGAAAGGCCTGACCAAGAGCGGCTTCGTAGTACAGAAAGATGCTACCGTGCGGATGGTGCTTTGGACCCCCGCCCCAAACGAGGAAGGGATGCGCTTCAGCATCATCTATGAATTCAACGAAGCGAAGGCAATTGCTATTTATGAAAAATACCTTACTGATATCCTGACTCCAAAAATTCCAAAAAACGGAACGGTTATCATACACGGACATACCGATATCATCGGGGATGAGGCCCATAACCAAAAACTGTCCCTGGCGCGGGCAAACGATGTGTTGGACATCTTGAAAAGAAGCCTGGCAAAAGCAGGCAGAACCGATGTGATTTTTGAAATCTACGGTTACGGTGAAGACCAAAATCTCTCCCCGTTTGAAAATAATCTCCCCGAAGAACGCTTCTACAATCGTACGGTAGTAATTGATATTATTCCCACTAGGTAAAATCTTTGGTTACGGGTCAGAAGGCTTGATTGGAAGCTGACCTGTCAGCACTTGAAATACCGTCAGACCCGTATCAATCTTTCTCCCCCCACCAAAACCACTTCATACTAATTTTTAGCCTCGAAATTCCATGAATGCTATTCCTCCGCTTTGCGCCAATTGTTTTTGGCGTGAAGCCAGGAATTGGCAAAACAAACCAGCTTGAACAACTTCTCCAGCGGCTTGATTTTCGGGTAAGATGCCAGTAATCATGTGGCGACCGGTTTAAAAGCTTGTTTGTGTTGATCTGGGTTGTACCCGGGCAATACAGATAATATTTATTTCAACATTCAATTTCAAATAATGAAAGAACAAATTAAATGGTCAATTGACCAGGCACACAGCGAGATTGCCTTCAAGGTAAGGCACTTGATGATTTCCCATGTCCGGGGTGTTTTCAAGACTTTCGATGCAAGCATTTATACCACGGGAAAGGATTTCACCAACGTCGAAATTGACCTCTGGATAGATGCCGCCTCCGTCTCAACGGGCGATGCCGATCGCGACGAGCACCTAAAAGGCGCAGATTTTTTTGATGCCGAAAACCACAAGCAAATAAGGTTTACAGCAAGCACCATTGAAAAAGCGGATGCAGCTGGTTTGCACGAATTATGGGGAAAATTAACGATGGTGGGCGTTTCCAAAAAGATACAACTGATGGTGGAGTTCGGAGGATTGGTGAACGACCCTTCAGGCAAGGAAAGAGCCGTATTTACCGTGACCGGAAAAATCAGCCGCAAGGATTGGGGGCTTGAATGGAACAAAGTCCTCGAAGCCGGCGGCTTAATGGTAAGCGATGAAGTAGCCATTTCATGCGATGTGGAACTGGTGAACACTGGTTATAAAAACCTGAAAATGGTACTGGAAGGCAGTATTCCAGCAGAACTCAATTAAAAAATAGTCAATGTCAAAATCAAACAGCCTGGGCATTTGGATGGACCATTCAAGCGCCCATATCATGGAATATTCGCCCGATTCGATGGAGACGAAGAGCATTGAGTCGAAATTTACGAACCAAGAAAAACGGCAAACCATTTCCAAAGGAGAAAACTTATTGCACAACAAGGAGCAACAATTGCAAAATGGCTACTACCTCCAATTGGGCCAAATTATCCGAAACTATAAATCGGTCGTCCTCTTCGGCCCGACAGAAGCCAAGACGGAATTGTTCAACCTGCTCCGTGCCGACCACCGCTTCGGGGGCGTCAAAATCGAGGTGCAACCCGCCGATAAAATGACGGAGAACCAGCAGCACGCCTTCGTGAAGGCATATTTTATATAAAAATTAAAACCTATATTTCAATCATGAAAACAGCACTTGGCATCACTGAACAGCACTTGGAGAACAGCACCAAGTTGCTTTCTGCCCTATTGGGCGATGAAATGACCCTGTACATCAAAACCCGGAAATTTGATTGGGACATCGCCAGTGAGAGCTTCTTGGAACTACACAAGCTGTTCCAATGCCAGTGCATCGAACTCGAAGAAACCATTGACTTGGTGAAGGAACACATCAACAAACTGGGCGGCAAAACCATCGGCTCCATGAAAGAATTTGGCGAGCACACCCGGCTCGAAGAATCCTTCGGCAAATGCTCGTTGCAAAACGACATGATGAAGGAATTGCTCAGCGACCATGAATTGATGGCGGTCGAATTGCGCAAAGACATTGAAACCTGCGCCAATAAAAACAACGATGCGGGCACCACTGACTTGCTCACCGGGCTCCTCCAGCAGCACGAAACTGCGGCTTGGGTGCTGCGTCGGTATTTGGGGTAAGCTGTGCGGAAATTAGTAGAAATTAGAATTAATTGAAATTAGAAAATTCAGTGAAACAATTGACAATCAGGCAGTTGTTTCCCAATTTCATAATATCTACTAATTTCAAACTATGGTTAATAAAATCGAAGCCTATGCTCATCCTACTTGTCATCATCGGAATAATTGTCCTCTCTGTAATCCTCGCTAAATTAAACTTGAATTATCAGTTTAATAAAGCGGTAAAAACGCTCCTTGACCAACCGAAACCCGATAGGGATCGAATATTCAACCTCTATCAATTGGATGGATTGCCCGAACCTGTCCAGCGCTATTTTAAGCATGTTTTGAAAATCGGGCAGCCATATATCAACCACGTCAGCCTGACCCACGGTGGGCAGTTCAAAATGGGGCTTGACAAAAATTGGATGGACATCGAAGGCGAGCAGTATTTCACCACCCCCAAGCCCGGTTTTATCTGGAAAGGCACGACTCGGATGTTTACCGCATTTGATAGTTATATCAACGATTCAGGGCGACTGGTGGCCTGGGTTTTATCCTGCATAAAAGTGGCGGACAGCAAGGGCGAAAACTTCAATGAAGGCGAACTGCAACGTTGGCTCGCCGAAAGCGTGTGGTTCCCGACTAATTTGCTGCCCAGCCAATGGCTATCTTGGTCAGCAATGGACGAGCGGACTGCAAAATTGAGTTTCAACTATAAAGACGTGTCGTTTTCCTTTACCGTTTTGTTTAATGAAATCGGCGAGATTGTGCAGATGGAAACGCAACGGTTTATGGCCGAAAACAAGCGGGAAAGATGGATTTGCCAATTCTCGGATTACCAAAACAAAAACGAAATTATAATCCCCACTATCGGGGAAGTCTCCTGGAGATTGGAAAAGGGAGATTTCAGTTATGCAAAATTTAAAGTAAATACGATTAAATATGACTGGATAGGAAACTAATATTCCATGCGGTGGAGATGGATAAAACTGGTGTGGTGCTTGAGGAATACTAAAAAGAAAACCAAAATGAAAAAAATACTGCTGATTGAAGACACCCCAGAGATTCTTGAAAACTTCACTGAGTATTTGGAAATGCACGGCTACGAGGTTTTCGATGCCGACAATGGCAAAAAAGGGGTTGAACTTGCCACTAAAATCAGCCCTGATTTAATTATTTGCGATGTTTTAATGCCTGGCATGGACGGCTTCGAAGTAATGCGGCTGATAGCAAATACTGGAACTACGCCAAAAATACCCTTTATTTTCAGCACTTCATTATCTGCGGATATTGACAAGGTGGAGGCACTTATGTTGGGTGCGGACGACTATCTCGTCAAACCGTTTGATTTGAGCAAATTGCTGGAAGTGGTAAAAAAATGGACGTAATTGATGTGTGAATAATGCAAACTTTTTTAAAAACCTTGTAACGGCCAGCCCGGCATTGATACCGACCTTTACTTTTGAAAATACCAATAATAGCAACGGTTTTGACATAGGTTAATAATTTGGGAGGCCATTCAGATTGCCTCCCGAATTCTCCTGATAATTATCCAAATACACGCTCAATCTTGTTCAACATTCCCTCAAAAACGCTGTAACAATATGGCGTTTTATGAGGGTTATTTCATAGCAAAAAAAACTTTTAAACCCTTAGCATGACAACAATAGCATTCAATCACAGCCTCGCAAAAGTCCAAAGCATTCTTTTTGCCTTCGCAATGAAGTTGACCAACAACAACCGCGAAGACGCAAACGACCTCTACCAAGAAACCGTCATGCGGGCATTTGCCAGCAAGGAACGGTTTAAAGAGGGCACCAATTTCAAGGCCTGGAGCACCACTATTATGCGCAATAGTTTCATCAACGAATACCGTAAGCGCCGCACCCGCAACCAAGTGGAGCAACTGCTGGAAGACAATTCCGAGTTTGACATGAAGAAGTCCGTGCACAACGACGCCGGCACCATTATCATGTTGAAGGAAATGCGCACCATGCTCGATAACATGGACGAGGCGCACCGCGTACCTTTCGAAATGTTCTTCAACGGCTATGAGTACCAGGAAATAGCAGGGCAACTCAATCTGCCAATGGGCACCGTTAAGAGCCGTATCTTCTTTGCACGCAAGAAAATGAAAGTCATGATTCAGGGTAGCTATGGTGTGGAGTATTTCCGCCGTGCATAAGCATCTGTTCTTGAAAAAAACCGGAAAACAAGCAATTCCAATGGAATTATCCTTACCGATTAAAGCCGCATTTAAAATGCATACGGGCCAATCTCAATTAATACCATAAAAACAGCCATGCAAAAACTATTAAATAAAACCGTGTTCATCACAGGTGGACTCTCCGGCATTGGAAAGGCATGTGCCATTGCAGCAGCTAAAGAAGGTGCCAATATTGCTGTAGCCGATATAAAGCCAGCAGATGTCGGGCAAGCCATGCAGGAAATAAAGCAGGAAAACAACAAAGCGATTTTCATCGAATGCGATGTTGCCGTTTTTGCCCAAGTGCAGTCAGCGATTGAAAAAGTCGTCAGCACTTTCGGCAGGCTTGACGTTGCGCTGAACAATGCGGGCATCGGCGGCGAGCCGAACAAGGTCGGCGACATGACGGAGGAGGGCTGGCTCAAGGTCATCGGTGTAAACCTGAACGGCGTGTTCAATTGCATGAGACATGAACTGGCACAGATGGAGAATCAGCAAAGCGGCGTCATCGTGAACATGGCCTCCATTTTGGGCAGGGTTGGCTTCGCCACTTCTGCACACTATGTGGCGGCAAAGCACGGCATCATCGGGCTTACGCAGACCGCCGCGCTGGAATATGCAACGGAAGGCATACGGGTAAATGCCATTTGCCCGGGCTTTATTGATACGCCCCTGCTCACCAAAGGCGGCATCAGCGACCATGCGGAGGTAATGCAGCATATCATTGATTTGCACCCCATGAAACGCCTGGGGACATCGGAAGAAATCGCCAGCGGTTTTATTTTCCTGGCCTGCGACGACAGTTCTTTTATGACAGGCACTGCCATTGAAATGGAAGGTGGGTATTTGGCCCTTTAACGTATATCCGATTTTCCAAGTTAGCTATAATTTTTTATCATGACAACTACAGAATTCAACCTGCAGTTATCCAGCTTGAACCACTGCTTATTTGCCAATGCATTGCGCCTTGCCCAAAACAAGCACAACGCCCAGGACCTGATGCAAGAGACAACCATGCGGGCTTTTGCCTGCCGCCATAATTTCACGGAGGGCACCAATTTCAAAGCTTGGGTGTACGCCATCATGTTCAATTGTTTTGTCAACGATTACCGCAAGCTGGTAACCCGGCGCAAGTTTGTGTGCCTGATGGAGGACAACATAGAAGGAGTAATGGAGCAGCCCGTCAAAAACTTGGGC
The DNA here is from genome assembly GCA_041741095.1 of Saprospiraceae bacterium. Lineage (GTDB taxonomy): Bacteria > Bacteroidota > Bacteroidia > Chitinophagales > Saprospiraceae > UBA6168. Next base: position 38,025 of record JBGSKQ010000136.1, on the reverse strand, counting down.
AACTCCGTTGTGATGATGAAGGAACTGCGAAATATACTCAATGGTCTTTGCGAAATCTACCGCATCCCGTTCGAGCTGCATTTCAATGGATTTGGCTATCAGGAAATAGCCGAGCAACTCGACATCCCCTTGGGCACAGTGAAGAGCCGAATCTTTTTTGCCCGGAAAAAACTGAAGAGCATGATTGCGGGGCATTATGGCCAACACGTCCATTTTGCTTAGCAAGGCATGTTCAATAAATCTGATAACTCTATGCTCATCCACACCACAAATGCGCTCATCAATTTATACGACCAATATGGGGCAATACTTTACGGGATTGCCTTGCAGATGGTGTTGACTGAAAAAGAAGCATCGCAAATACTGCTCACTGTATTTGAAAAAGCGAAGGAACATAACATACTTAAAAACAACAAGCATTGCATTTGTGCCGCACTCATCAAACTTACCGTAGTCACTGCACGGCAAAGTATGGAAGGGCATATTAAAAGCAAAAACCCGCTGAACCTCTTGCCTGCAAAACCGCTTTTGCACGAAATACTTTTTGAAAACAAATCTCTCAGCCAGCTATCCAATGAAACCAAATTGTCGGTAGAGGAGATAAGGAAAAAGGTGAGGGAAGAGCTCAACTCCCTGCGGGAAGCCGACAATGATGCAGCTTCCGTGGAACTACAAAGAGCAGCCCGATAAACTTTGCCGGATATTCCAGCACCATTGGTTTTAGTGACCAGGTTCGTGCCCCTGTTCGCCTAAAATGTGCCGGGAGCGATTTTGATGCATTGGACAAAAGCACTTTCCTGAAATGTGTGAATGATGCAACCCTTGCCCAACTTTGTGTAACGCTCCCATGTTTAATTATTGGGAACTTTGTTCTTCGGTTTAAAAACATTCTTTGAAATTATTCATCAAATACATGGTCAGCAACCGCTGCAAGCTGGCGGTAAAAGAAGAGCTTAAAAAACTTGGGCTGCACTTTATTTTGGTGGAACTTGGCGAAGTGGAAATCATGGAAGAACTTTCCCCAGCGCAGCGGGCGCAGTTGAAAGCTGATTTGCTCCTTTCCGGCCTAGAGCTCATGGAAGACCGGAAAGGCATTTTGATAGAAAGAATTAAAAACGCCATCATAGAGATGGTACACCACTCGGACGAAACCCTAAAGACGAATTTCTCCGATTTTTTGAGCGAAAAACTCCACTACGACTACACCTACCTCGCCAACCTGTTCTCGGAAGTACAGGGCACCACCATCGGGCAATTTATCATCGCCCATAAAATCGAGCGGATAAAAGAACTGATTACCTACGGCGAACTGAACATCTCGGAAATTGCCTGGAAATTGAATTACAGCAGCGTTGCGCATTTATCCAATCAATTCAAAAAAGTGACGGGGCTGACGCCCACGCACTTCAAGCAATTGAAGGAAAAAAGGCGAAGCCCGATTGAGGAGGTTGGAAATCAATAACATAAAATAATCAAGCTGCCGCAAGCAAAATATTTGCTAATATTTCTTCCATGAAAGCAAGGAAAAATAAACTTAAATTAGTGGATGCGACTTCCTTGCCACCAAAGGAGAAGCTCATAAAATCCTCAAACCTGTTCCCTGTAGTAGGAATTGGAGCCTCGGCAGGTGGGCTTGACGCGTTTAAAAAACTCCTGAAAGCCATTCCCGAAGATTCGGGCATGGCCTATGTTTTGGTGCAACACTTGGATCCCACCCACGAAAGTATGTTGCCCGAACTGCTGCAAAAAGTTACCAAAGTCCCAGTATTGGAAATCGCCGACGATATCACAGTGCTGCCCAACCATATCTACGTGATACCCAGCAATAAAATAATGGTGGCCACGGATGGGGTTTTGCTGCTTTCGCCACGCCCACCCAAAAGCAAAACCGAACGAAACCTGCCCATTGACCTATTTTTTACCTCTTTGGCGGAAGTGCATCATGAACACGCCATCGGGGTGGTATTATCGGGAACTGCATCCGATGGCACACTGGGACTGAAAGCCATCAAAGACCAAGGCGGCATCACGTTTGCGCAGGATGAAGCATCGGCAGCATACGGCGGCATGCCACAAAATGCGGCACAGGCAGGCGTGGTTGACTATATTCTCCCTCCTGAAAAAATCCCTCCAAAGCTCCTGGAAATTGTCGGCATCAACCGTGACGATAAAGATTTGCCCTTACAGGATGAAGCGGTGTACAAGCAAATCATTTCACTGTTGCGCATCCGCAAAGGAACCGATTTCACGTATTACAAGCAATCCACCATCCACCGCCGCATCCTGCGCAGGATGGCGATCAACAAAAACGAAACGCCTGCCGACTACCTACAATTTTTAAGGGCGAATAAGTCCGAACAGGATTTGTTGTTCCAAGACTTGTTGATCCCCGTCACTTCCTTTTTTAGGGACGAAAATAGCTTTGAAAACTTAAGCGAAAACGTATTTCTGCAAGCTGCAAAAGGTAAAACTTCCGGCGAACCCATCCGTGTTTGGGTGGCAGGGTGTAGCACGGGCGAAGAAGCCTATTCCATCGCCATTTGTTTGAAGGAATATTTTGGAGACAACCAGCGCATGGTGCAGATTTTCGCCACCGATATCAGCGAACCTGCCATTTCAAAGGCACGGCGCGGCATGTATAAAAAAAGTGAATTGAATGGGGTAAGCACCCAGCGGCTGGATGAGTTTTTTACGAAAAACAAAGGCAATTACCAAGTGAACAAAAACGTGCGGGATATGTGCGTGTTTGCCGTTCACAATTTTTTGAAAGACCCGCCATTTGGGAAAATGGATTTAATAAGCTGCCGCAATGTGCTGATATACATGGAGCCTTATCTACAAAAAAAAGCGCTCACCACCTTTCATTATGCCTTAAACCCGAAAGGGTTTTTGCTGCTGGGCAAATCGGAAACTACCAGCGGCGTGCCCGACCTTTTTGTTGCAGCCATCAAAAACGATAAGCTATATTCCCGAAAAGATACGCCAGGCAGGTTTGTACATGTGGCCAGCCAGCGGATTGAACAGCATTTCAGCCATGCCAATACCAGCCTCAACAATGAGCATATACGCACTGATTTTCAGAAAACGGCGGACGACATTTTGCTCCGCAAGTACACGCCTGCGGGCGTGGTGGTCAATGAGGCGCTGGACATCGTGCATTTCAGGGGCAACACCAGTGGCTACTTGGAGCAATCGCCGGGCAAGCCCACCCACAATTTAATTCAAATGGCAAAAAACGGCTTGGCATTTGAGCTGCGCAATATTTTGCACAAAGCAAAAAAAATAAATGCCCCGGTCATAAAAGAAAATATCCCGATAGAAATAACCGGCAATCTCCGCTATATCAACATCGAAGCCATGTCGTTGCCCAATACCATCGAACCCTATTATTTGGTGCTTTTTCACGACACAACCAGCAGTACCCATCCGGCATTGCCAGTTAGCAAAATTTCGTCCGGCAAAATCACCAAAGATGACAGGGATTTGCGGATACAACAATTGGAGCAGGAACTTGCCCAAACCCGGGAGGACATGCGCAGCATCACCGAGGAGCAAGAGGCAGCCAATGAAGAATTGCAAAGCGCCAACGAGGAGTTGCTGAGCGGCAGCGAGGAATTGCAGAGCCTGAACGAAGAATTGGAGACCGGAAAAGAAGAACTGCAAAGCACCAATGAGGAGCTGACGGTTGTGAACCAGGAAATGATCAGTTTGAATGAGCAGGCAACTGCCTCACGGGACTATGCTGAAGCCATCATTGTAAACTTGCGGGAACCCCTGTTGGTACTGGATAATAAACTGCGGATAAAAACCGCCAATAATGCTTTCTATAAAACCTTCCGGGTAAATGAACTGGAGACGGAAGATGTTTTGATTTATGATATTGGCAACAAGCAATGGGACATTCCTGAACTGCGCATGCTGCTCGAAAAAATCCTCCCTGAAAAATCAGTGTTCAATGATTTTGAAGTAACGCATACTTTTTCTTCTATTGGTGAGCGGGTAATGTTGTTGAACGCTCGGGAGATAATCAACAGGAATAGCTCAGAAAAACTAATCCTGCTATCCATTGAAGATGTAACGGAACGGAAAAAAGCGCAGGAAATACTGGATGAAAGCGGGGAGCATTTCAGGCGATTAGTGAAGGGATTGCCGGCAGCGGTTTCTTCCTGCGACGCATCGGAGCGCATCAACTTCTACAACGACGCCGCTGTAAAAATATGGGGCCGTGTACCTGAAATAGGAAAAGACAATTGGTGTGGTTCCTGTAAAATGTTTAAACCCGATGGCTCGCCACTTCCTCCAGAAGACAGCCCAGTGGCGAAAGTATTCAAGAATGGCCAGGCAATGGGAGAGGAAATTATTATTGAGCGATCTGATGGCACCCGCTCCAATGTGCAGGTGTACCCACAACCTGAATTCGGCTTATTAGGGGAAATAACTGGGGTTATCGTTATGTGCGTTGATATTACAGAGCAGGTAAGTCAAAGAAACAAGATTGAGGAAAGCGAAAAGCGGTACAACATGATGTTCATGAAATCCCCATTTTCTTTTGCTGTGCTCAGAGGAAAAGATATGATAATTAGCCTTGCCAATGAAAGTATTAAAGAAGCTTGGGGAAAAGGGAAAGAGATAGAAGACAAGCCATTACTCCACATTTTACCAGAGCTTAAAGACGGGCCTGTGGCTGAATTGCTTGATAATGTTTATACAACAGGTGTCCCATATTACGGTTACGAATTCCTTGTCCCGTTACACCGTAAAGGTAAATTAGAGGATGTGTATTTTAATTTTGTTTACCAGCCCTATCTGGAAGCGGATGAAACTATTTCGGGTGTAGCCATTATTGCCTATGAAGTAACTACAGAGGTAAATGCGCAAAAAAGAATTGAGGAAAGTGAAAAACGATTTAGGATGATGGCAGAGTTGGTTCCCCAAAAAATATGGACTGCCGACGCCCAAGGGGACAAAAAATATTTTAATCAAAACTTGATAGCGTTTAGCGGGCTGTCATTTGAAGAATTAAAGGATTGGGGATGGGAAAAAATAGTCCATCCCGATGATTGGGCAGCAACGAAAAAGCAATGGCAAAAATCCATCGAGACAGGTAAGGATTACGAGATGGAAAGCAGGCTGCTGAGGAAGGATGGAAAATACTTATGGCATCTTACCCGTGCGACGGCCTTAAAGGATGGCGATGGCCATATAAAAATATGGGTAGGTTCCAAAACTGAAATACATGAACAGAAAGAACAAAAAGATGAACTGGAAAAAGCCGTCTTGACCAGAACAGTCGAGTTGCAGAAGGCCAACGAAGAATTGGAGGAAAAACACCAGGAATTATTGCTCGCCAAAGAGAAACTGTTGGCGGAATATTCCCGCAGCTTGATCGAAGCCAGCCTTGATCCATTGATTACCATCAATGCAGATGGCAAGATCACCGACATGAATAAAGCATTTGCGAGCATTACCGAAGTGCTGCATGATAACCTCGTTGGCACCGACTTTTCCCTTTATTTTACAGACCCACAAAAAGCCCGTGAAATTCAAGAAGAAGTATTTTCAAAAGGCTTTGTGACGAATTACCCGCTAACAATCATTGATGGCGAACCGACGGCGGTATTGTTCAATGGCTCTGTTTATAAGGATGAAAACAAAAAAGTATTGGGCGCCGTGTTGGTGGCAAGGGACATCACCGAGCAATTAAGGTTTGAAACAGAATTGATAGAAGCGAAAATCTTCGCTGAATTGGCGATGGGGACTGCCGAAGGTGAAAAAAACAAAGCTGTGGCCGCCGCGCACATCGCCGAAGACGCCGTGAAGTCGAAGCAACAGTTTTTGTCGAACATGAGCCACGAGATACGCACGCCCATGAATGCCATCATCGGGTTCACGAAGGTGATGCTGAAAACCGAATTGTCGGCCAAACAAAAGGAATATTTGACCGCCATAAAAATGAGCGGCGATGCGCTTATTGTGCTCATCAACGATATTTTGGACCTCGCCAAAGTGGATGCCGGGAAGATGACCTTCGAACAATCCCGCTTCAAATTGGCGCAGTCTATATCCGCCATGCTGCATCTGTTCGAGGCGAAAATTCAAGAGAAAAACCTGGAACTGGTCAAGGAATACGATGCCAATATCCCAGAGGTATTGGTCGGTGACCCGGTGCGCTTGCACCAGATCATCCTGAACCTCGTGAGCAATGCGGTCAAGTTTACCTCGGAAGGCCGCATCACGGTGAGCGTGCGCCTGCTCAAAGAGGACGAGGAGAGCGCCACCATCGAGTTTGCAGTTGCGGACACGGGCATCGGAATCATGGCCAACAAATTGGAGAAGATTTTTGAAAACTTCCAGCAGGCTTCGAGCGCCACAGCGAGGCTGTTCGGGGGTACGGGGCTGGGGCTTGCCATCTCCAAAAAACTGGTGGAACAACAGGGCGGCAGCATCCGGGTAGAAAGCGAATTGGACAAAGGTGCTGTGTTCAGCTTTATTTTAACCTTTAAAAAAACAGATGATAAATCAGAATTAGAATCCATGATCATGGAACAAGATACCGAAGCCCTCAACATCAAGGTATTGGTGGTGGAAGACATGGCGCTCAACCAGTTGCTGATGAAAACGCTGCTCGACGATTTCGGGTTTGAGCGGGACATCGCCGACAATGGCCGCATTGCCATCGAAAAGCTGCAAGCCAATTCCTACGACATCATACTGATGGACCTGCACATGCCCGAAATGAACGGGTTCGAGGCAACGGAACGCATCCGCAGCCAGTTGCATTCCAAAATACCCATCATCGCACTCACCGCCGACGTCACCACCGTTGATTTGGAAAAATGCAAGACAGTGGGCATGAACGATTATATCGCAAAACCCGTGGACGAGCGCTTGTTGTACAGCAAAATCGTCGGCTTGGTGAAGAAGCCCCTGCCTGTCACTGTGGAGGAAATAAGTGAACCCAAGCAGGTTAAAAAATTGAAATACACCGACCTCGAATATTTGACCCAACGGACAAAAAACAATCCGAGCCTCATCATGGAAATGATCAGCGCCTATTTGGAACAAACGCCGCCGCTCATCAGCGCCATGAAGCAAAGCGCTCACGATAAAGACTGGGATTCGCTGTATGCCACCGTTCACAAGATGATACCCTCGTTTTCCATCATGGGCATCAGCAACGATTTTGAGAGCATGGCCAAAAAGGTGCAGGAATTTGCCCGGTCGCAGCAAGAGGCGGATAGCATCATTGAAATGGTCACGCAGTTGGAGAACGTATGCGTGGAGGCGTGCAGGGAATTGGAAGAGGAGTTTAACCGGATTAAAAACATTCAAATATGAAAGCTGAAGCTAAAATAAAGCTGTTTTTGGTGGACGACGACGCCGTTTTTTTGAAATTATTGGCCATTGAATTCCTCCAGCACGCCGATTTTGACGTTGAAACATACCCGACCGGAGAACTATGCCTGGAGCACTTGTCCAACGACCCCGACGTCATTATTTTGGACTACCACTTGGACGGCATCGTGAGCAATGCCATGAACGGCATTGAGACCTTGAACAAGATAAAAGCCTATAATCCTGATATTCCCGTGATAATGCTTTCTTCCCAAGATAAAATTGACGTGGCCGTCAATTGCATGCACCACCGAGCCTTCGATTATGTGGTAAAAAGCGAGACAGCCTTCATGCGCCTGCAAAAAACCATCACCACCATATTCCGCTATAAAAAAATGGAAAAGGAATTGAATTGGTATATGGAGCGGATGTGAAGTGGTTACGTTTACTAAACCTTGAAGGTATATTAAACGGATTTCAGTATATTCAAATCATGGACAATGAACAGAAAATAAAACTGTTTTTAGTGGACGACGACGCTGTTTTCCTAAAACTGTTGGAAATTGAATACCTCCAAGACGCTGAATTTGCCATCGAAACCTACCTTAGCGGCGAGCTTTGCATCGAAAATCTCCACCTTCAACCTGATGTAATTGTTTTGGATTATCACCTGAACGGTTTTAACAAGCATGCTATGGACGGGATGAAAACATTGGATATAATTAAAGCAAGCCACCCTGAGATTCCGGTGATCATCTTGTCAGCTCAGGGCAATTTTGACGTGGCGCTCAACTGCGTAAAACACAAGGCTTTTGACTATGTAGTTAAAAATGAAGCCACCTTCGGTCACTTGAAAATCATTATCACCTCCATTTTTGATTACAAAAAAATGGAGAAGGAATTGCACTGCCTCACCGCAGCAATATAGAGCTTGTTTGCGATTTGGTGCTTGAGGCAAAACGAGTTACCTGCCTACCTGCCAGAGGCAGATAAACCGCCAGGCAGGTTTTCCGTCAGTTTTTTTTTTGAAGGCGCATAACTTGTCCCTTTTCGTCGGGAGTAGCGCTACGCAATTGAATAAAGGTGAAAAAATGGAGAAAATCTCGATGCCGATTCATCGGTAAGAGCCGTTTTTTAACCAAATGACCAAATCGCAAACAAGCGATTATCTATATTCCGCCTTCCCACTTCTTCAATCTGTGAATAATGCAATGTTTATTAGGAATCGTGTAATGCTTAAGGGCATTAAAGCAGCCACCTTTGTATCGTGAAAATTCGTTCACAATTCAATCAACCATTACAATGAATACCACAACCGTAAAAGGAAACTGGAACGAGCAGAAAGGCAGGCTCAAGCAAAAATTTGCCGCCCTAACGGACAATGACCTGATGTACGAGCAAGGCAAAAAAGACGAAATGTTCGGCAAAATCCAAGTCAAACTTGGGAAGACCAAGGAAGAATTAGCTGCAATCATGGATGCACTTTAGGCATCAGCAAGAATTAAAAAAAAATCGTTAAGCATATTTGTTTAACGATTTTTATTCACCTTTTTAATTTTAAAATAATGAAGCTTATAATAGCTAATAAATCGCAAAAAATATTGCTTTTCGGCTTTTTAGCAACATTGGGGATGTTTTCATTTTCATCCTGTTCAACAAAAGCTGCATTTTTAACCTCCTCGGTCGTACCGGCCGCAAGGGGCGACGTGCAGGTGACAAGGGACAACAACAAAAATTACGTCATCCAGTTGGATATTATGAACCTGGCCGAACCAGAGAGGCTGCAACCCCCCAAAAAACTGTATGTGGTCTGGATGGTTACGGATCAGAAATTGACCAAAAACATCGGGCAAATAGACAGTTCCTCCGGCGCATTTTCCAATAAATTAAAAGCTGATTTCCAAACATCTTCTGCCTTTAAGCCCGTCAAAATCTTCATCACCGCCGAAGACGATGCCAATGTCCAATACGCCAGCTCAACGGTCGTATTGTCCACCAGTAATTTCTGATACTAAGCATCGTGTCGTAAATAAGTTGCTGGTTTCGGCGAGTGTATTTTTTCTGAGAGCGACCCCGATAGCTATCGGGGAAAACAGGCGCATAGCCAAGCTACGCAACTGTTTCAATAACGCAGCTATTCGGGAAAAAGACGCCGACCAAATCGGTAAGTTATTTACGACACGATGCTAAGCCCCAAAAAATCAATCTTACACCATATATGCGTGACATATTTTTCTGAAAAATGTACCACATATATTGTCCACCATTTAAATTAAAGCAAGCATGAAATTTCTAAAGTATAAAATCCAAATGAGCGTGGCCATATTGGCCCTCATATTCATCTTCACAATCAATGCAAGTGCCCAAAAAGCCGAATTCGGCCTGCGTTTTATGCCCACTTATTCCTCCACCGATATACAGTTTTCGTCTGGCGGGGAAGTACAGGGCAATGCCACCTTGGGCTTTGGTGCAGGTGCCATTCTCGGCTTCAATTTCTCCGATTATGTGGGCATACAGGGCGAGATCATGTACAGTTCCACTTCCCAGAAGTACAAGGAAGAAGATAACGAGCGTAAAATCAACCTGAAATACGTCAATATCCCGCTTTTGCTTTCGCTGAACACAGGCAAGACCAAGTTTATCAATTTCAACATAGTGGCAGGCCCCCAGATGGGCATCAGCGTGGGAAGCAGCATCTCCGGCGTTGCTACAGATAGCATGAAAGCTGTGCTTTCCGTGAAAAAAGGCGACCTCGGCGTTGCCTTTGGGGCTGGCTTTGATATTGGTTTGAACCCTGATCGCACCCTGCGGGTCAGCGTAGGATACCGGGGTGTTAGGGGATTGCTCGACATCAGCGACGACAGCGATGACATCAATAACGACTCCTATTATGTGCTGGACAAAGCCCATACAAAGTCAAATGCGGCTTATATCGGACTGTCATATTTGTTCTGATAAAATGCCCAACCCCAATTCTCCAACCATAATTTTTAAAAATGAAAAAAATGAAATATTCAATTCCAATGCTTGCCGTGGCAATGTTACTCATGGTGTTTGCCATATTTAGCGGCTGCGAGTCTTCCGAAAAAAAGGTTGATGTGGCCCAAGATGAGGTCACAAAAGCCAAAGAAGACTTGGACGCAGCCAACGCCGAATACCTGGCCGACGTCGAAGCCTACAGAAAAGAAAAGGCGGATTTGATTGCCGCCAACGACTCAAGCATTGTTGCCCTTAAATTAAAAATTGCCAACGAGAAAAAGGACGTGAAGGCCGATTATGAAAAGAAAATAACCGAGCTGGAACAGAAAAACAAGGACCTGAAAGTCAAAATGGACGATTATAATGACGAAGGAAAAGAAAAATGGGAATCGTTTAAACGGGAGTTCAGCCACGATATGGACGAACTTGGAAACGCCTTGAAGGACTTAACCGTCAACAATAAAAAGTAAATTAGACCATTTGAGATTATAGGCGGATATATTGTCCGCCTTTTTTTTTGCTGGCAAAACGGGGAGTTTTGTCAGTTTTTTTCATGTTATAACTTCAATATCCGATTATCCTCCATCTCAATAATCCGGTAGGTATTGCCAGAATGGAGCCGGCCATTTCCTGGTCCATCAAAACCCTTGAGTCGGGGAACGGTGCAGCAATGTTGGCCTTCGGGCGTACTGAATTACATGTGTGAATGATGTAAAGCTTAACCAGAAGGATGTAACACTCAGACGTTCAATTGCACCCATCTTTGTAGCGTGAAAATTCGTTCACACCTGCCCCCGCCAATTGCGGGAATTAAATCTAAAAAAATGAGCAAGGACAAAGGAAGCAAGGACAAAAAGAAAACCCCGGCCAGCAAAACGGGTGGCAAGGATAAGGTGCTATCTGCCTACAAAATGGAAGGGAAAAATGGGGCTGCAAAGCCCAGTCTTGTGGTCTTTAACCCAAAAACGGACGGCAAATCGGCCCCCAACCCAAAGCCTTAAACGGGCAACCCCATGATTGAAGTCAAAAAACACGGGGTCATCCTCCAAAAAACCACACTCAGCTTTGAAAACGAAGGCGTTTTAAATCCCGCTGTTATTCGGGAGGGCAACAGTGTCCACCTTTTTTACAGGGCGGTCAGCAAAGGCAATTACTCCAGCATCGGGTATTGCCGTTTGGAGGGGCCGCTCACGGTGGTGGAACGAAGCGAGGTGCCCGTGTTGTTCCCGCAGTTCGACAACGAATCGCATGGAATAGAAGACCCCCGGATCACCAAAATCAGTGGCCTGTATAACCTCACCTATACTGCTTACGACGGAACAAATGCGTTGGGGGCGCTGGCTACCTCAACGGATTTGCCGCATTTCACCAAGCAGGGCGTTATTGTGCCGCAAATGGCTTATATTGATTTTAAACACCTCGCCGAATGTAGCGGGGTGTTGAATGAAAAATATGCCCGCTACAATGACCGAAGCTGCTTCTTTCCCCATACGGAGCACAAGGCGATGATCTGGGATAAAAACGTGGTTTTATTTCCGAGGAAAATCAATGGCAAAATATTTTTCCTGCACCGCATAAAACCCGATATACAGATTGTTTCCATCAATGATATGCAGGAATTGACCAAAGAATTTTGGGAGCAATATTTTCTGCATTTCAAGGAAAATATCGTGCTGTCGCCCCGCCACTATCACGAAGTGAGCTATATCGGTGGCGGTTGCCCACCCATTGAGACGGAAGAAGGCTGGCTCTTGATTTATCACGGCGTTCACGACACCACGAAAGGTTTCGTGTACACGGCTTGCGCTGCCTTGCTGGATTTGGAGAACCCTCAAATTGAAATCGCCCGATTGCCGATAGCACTGTTCAAACCGGAACACGAATGGGAGTTGAAAGGGGAAGTAAATAACGTGTGCTTCCCTACGGGAGCCGCCTTATTTGACGACACTTTGTACATTTATTATGGGGCTGCCGACGAGCGCATCGCCTGTGCTTCGGTGAGCCTCTCAGCGTTGGTGGCGGAATTGCTGCTCAATAAACAAAAAAATGAAAAATGAATCTGTTGTGTACCTACCAAGCATTGCGCCTGCTGGGATAGAAAATAGGCGTATGACGCAAAAAGCCGCTATACTTCCAATTACCAACCTGACCGAAATCCTGTTCATCACCTCCTACCCGCCGAGGGAATGTGGCATTGCCACTTATTCGCAGGATTTGCTCAAGGCACTCGACAATAAGTTCAGCAATTCTTTTTCGCTGAAAGTCTGTGCGCTGGAGGCTGGAGCCACCGATTATGCTTACCCGGATGAAGTGAAATATGTGCTCGACACTACCGATGCCGGGAAATATATCGAATTGGCAAATACCATCAACAGGGACGCTGACATCAAGTACGTCATGGTACAGCATGAATTTGGCTTTTTCCAAGCGGCTGGCGAAGAGGCGTTCCTTCAATTCCTGTACACTCTCACAAAGTCTGTCATCCTTGTTTTTCACACCGTTTTGCCCAAGCCCGATGCAGCTTTGAAAGAAAAGGTCAGGCATTTGGCGGCGGCTTGTGCCGCCATCGTGGTGATGACCAAAAATTCCCAAAAAATATTGAAAGACGACTACGGCATCCCGGCGCAAAAAGTGGAGGTCATTGCGCATGGCACCCACCTTGTACAGCACTTGGACAAAGATGTGCTGAAAGAAAAATATGGCCTGACGGGCCGAAAAGTCTTGTCCACTTTTGGACTGCTCAGTTCCGGCAAGGGCATCGAAACCACACTGGATTCGCTGCCCGCCATCATCGAATCGAACCCGGATGCAATGTTTCTAGTCATCGGAAAAACGCACCCCAGCGTGGTGAAATCCGAAGGCGAAGCCTACCGGGACATGCTGGAAGCGAAGGTAGAGGCATTGTCGCTCCAATCGCACGTAAAATTCATCAACCGATACCTTCCCTTGCAGGATTTGTTGGAGTACCTGCAAATGACCGATATTTACCTGTTCACCTCCAAAGACCGCTACCAGGCGGTGAGCGGCACTTTTTCCTATGCAATGAGCTGTGGCTGTCCCATTATTTCCACGCCGATTCCCCATGCCAAGGAGGTGCTTCGCCAACACACCGGCATCATCATTGACTTCCAAAACCCGCAGCAGTTGGCCGATGCCGTCAACCGTTTGATGGGCGACGAACCGCTGCGGAGCGCCTTTAGCACCAGCACTTTGCAGCGCATCGTGCCCTCTTCCTGGGAAAATTCGGCGATTGCCCATGCCTTGCTTTTGCAAAAAATCGCTGGGCAAACGCAGGTGGAGGATGTGCAAAAAACCCAGGTAAAACGCAAACTACCTGAGGCCGGTTATCTAATAGAAAATATTTTGTTGGAATACCGCCTGCCTGCTATCAAACTGTCGCATGTGCTGAAAATGACCACCGAGGTCGGCATCATACAGTTTTCAAAAATAAACCAGCCCGACCTGGGCTCCGGCTATACGCTCGACGACAATGCACGGGCATTGGTATCCCTGATCATGCACTATGAGTGGTCGGGCGACGAAACAGACTTGGGGCCGATACGCACCTACTTGAATTTCATCCAATTTTGCCAGCAACCCGGTGGCAATTTCCTGAACTATGTGGACAGCGAACGGCATTTTACCCCACAAAACAAAGAAACGAACCTCTCGGACGCCAACGGAAGGGCCTTATGGGCTTTGGGCTATTTGGTTTCAAAAAGTGCCATCCTGCCAGCCGACATCTTGACGAAGGCGGAAGGTATTGTACAGCAAGCATTGCCAAGAATTGGCGCTATCCACTCCACCCGTTCTATGGCATTCTCTATCAAGGGTTTGTATTATTTTAATCGGGTGAAAAAATCCCCCGAAGTCTCGCAGATCATCAAACAATTGGGCGATAGGCTGCTGCAAATGTACCGGCACGAATCTGGGCACAACTGGAAATGGTTCGAGAGCTACCTGACCTATGCCAACGCCATCTTGCCGGAAGCCATGTTGTGCGCTTGGCAGGAGACCGGCGAGCCAGTATTCAAAGAAACTGCCAAGGCATCCAAAGATTTTCTGCTATCCCTCACGTTCAAGGAGGGCGGCATCAAAGTTATCTCCAACATGGGCTGGTTGTACAAGGGCAGAGAACCTTTTCCCTTGATAAAAGGCGCCGAACAGCCCATTGACATCGCCTATACCATCCTCGCACTGGAGCGGTTTTACGACGTTTTCAAAGACGAAGCTTATGCTCAGAAAATGGCGATTGCCTTCAACTGGTTCTTGGGCAACAACCATTTGCACCAAATTATTTACAACCCCTGCACGGGCGGTTGTTACGATGGTTTGGAGGATAAAAACGTGAACCTCAACCAAGGTGCTGAATCCACGCTGAGTTACCTCATGGCGAGGATGTGCATAGAAATGGCAAACAAGTCTCACCCATTTAATTATATTGCCAATTAATGAAGGGTAAACCTTAGAAACTTGTTGGGGATTTGGTCACTTGGCTCGAAATGCCCTTTTTCGCCACTTTTATACGGAACTCGCAAATGATCGTTTCGGATAAAAGCGGAGCCCCGGCCCCGTCTGCCTATCCCAATATGAAGCAATATATTTTTCAAAATCGCTGAAATTCCACCCTTCCGAACGGGTGAAACTGTTCAGGGATAACGCCGTCGAATTCACCAAAAAACTAAAAGCCACCGAGGGCAAAAACCATCCGGCTCTGCGGCGGCAGTGCCCTGGCCGCCGATTTTAGGCAAAGGGCTTCCGCTATTTGGCAATAGCAAAAAGGAAGTCAAATTGGATTTGCTTTCTTCCAATGCTTATGACTCAGGCGTGGTTTGGTTGAGCTATAAAATTGATTATCAATAAAATAGAGACAAAACCGAACCACCTCCACCTCCCTTGGAAGCATAATGCCAAACAGCTTTAAGCCAGAAAAGCAGTCCCACTTTGGCTCATTTTTTGTCCACCGCCAAGCATCCTCCCAACGCATCCATCCCAAGTTCCAGCCAGAACGGTAAAGTTGAATGACGCCTCATCGAACATCTGTCTGGCGACATGTAGGTATTCTCGTTCATAGTTCATCGTTCATCGTTCATCGTTCCACAAAACGCTTGCCCTTTCACTCCTGCCGTCCCGGCGGGCTTTACGCACCTATTTGCTCACTATAAAACTGAATGTCATGGCTTTTTTTGCGCGCTTGCTCTGGGGAGTAACATTGTTGGGAATACAATTTGCAGTTTTTGGTCAGAATCAAAATTGCCAGTATGACATTGAAATTCATGGTGATATACCTTCTAATATTTGTTGTGGTTTGTATGAAGAATTTTATTTAACGGCAACCTACACGCCTGACTTTAGTGGTACAACCCTTTTTCAATGGGAGATTTCATCTGATGGATTAAATTTTCAACCAATCATTGATACCGTAGGATGTTTTACCGGAGAATATGGGTGGGATACAGGATTAAATCAGCAATCTGACACTTTATATGTATCCTGTGGGGATTTTTGTGGCTCTTACTTTAGGTTTAATACAACTAATGGAGGATGCATAATAACCAGCGCCCCATTTCAAATTCTATCTTCTTTCGCCTCCCCCATCCTCTCCTCCTCCCTCTGCCCTAAAGACGGCCTTTGCGAAAAAGCCTGCGCCCATTCTACGGTAACATATTCCGTGGAGAATCCAGATGAAATGGATGTTGCATGGACAGTACACGGAGCTGAATCTTACTCCAGTCAAGGCAATGAAATAATTGTGAATTGGGGAGAGGAAGGAAATGGCGGGGTCGAGGTCGCTCTCTTCAATAAAGACAGCATTTCAAACTTATATTGTATCCAGGCAAAGCCAGTATCTGGTTTAGGAAATACGGATGGTGCTGCTTTCTTTGGCGGAACATATACACCGACTTCCCAAAATCCTTACGAATTGTCATTTGACAACGGAACTACATGGAGTACGCCGCCCAATCAAAATGGGGTAGCCAAAGTGGAAAATTTAATTGCTGGTAATTATGAGGTTTTGGTGCGAAATACAACCCAGGAATTGGGCAAATGCAATTTCACTATTTCAACCGATTCCGAAATGGAAATAGTAGCTTTTCCTTTAGGGCCGGTGTGTTTTCAGGGAAGAAGGAATATGGTAATACGGGCATTTAACTCCACTTTTGGTGCAAACCCTGATTCTCCTTATATGCTATTTTTTGGAAAATTAACAATTACAAACCTTTCAAATTATGATACACTTTATTGGAATGATAAAAAATTAGGATTAATTGGCCCCAGTTCGCTTCATACCATTTTACTCGAACCAGGCAATTATGAAATATCATTTTATGACTATGGATCTTCGCAATATATCACAAAACAAATAACCGTCTCCTGCGCTGAATCCTGCCCCATTTCCTCCTCCCTATGCGTCTCCATCCTCCCCGAACCAAAAGCCGCCTTCTCCGCCTCCCCTAGCCCCAGCAACAACAGCCTCGACCTCTGCAAGGCCGAAACCGTCTATTTCAGCAATGAAAGCGATGGCGCTACCAGCGTAATTTGGGATTTTGGCGACGGCACCTCCTCGGCACTCAATGATCCTGCGCATACCTTTTTCGAGCCTGGGGTGTTTGAGGTGAAACTCATCGCCCGCAACGACTGCTACTTCGCCGATACCACTACGCTGACCATCCAGGTATCCGATGCGGAAATACCTGAAATTCAATGCCTTGGCCCGATTTGCCAAGGCGACACGGCTACCTATCGCACCAATGCCTCTTGCGGCGATTACCACTGGGCCATCAGCCCCAACGGCAACATCCTTGACGGTGGTGGCCATACCGACGACTTCGTCAGCGTACACTGGGCCAGCGGAACTTTAGGCACCATTGAACTGACGGTCAATGCCTGCACGGGCAGCGTGTGCAGCAAACCCGTGCGGGAGCAAGTCAGCATCATCAGCGGCCAAGCGACCATCAGCGGGCCGCAACAGGTCTGCCCCGGCTCGGTCACCGAATACTCCATCCCCGAAACGGGCGGCTCGAACATCGTTTGGTACGTCCCCGACCTCGCTTTTATCAAAAATGGCCAAGGCACCAACCGCATCACGGTAGAATGGGGCCAGTACACTGGCACGAACACTTGGCTCGGCCTCATCGAAGTGGAATACGACAACTGCTTCCTCGGCTGCTCCGGCCAGGGGGCGCTCAGCGTACAGATGAAGCCGCCCAGCTACCTCGAAGGCCCCATCGAAGCCTGCATTGGCGACAACCCCTCGTTTAAACATAAAATACTGAACAGCAATACAATATCACCCGCCAACTGGCAGATTTTGGACAGCCTGGGCAACACGATTTGGAGCAGCCCGGCAGCCACTGGCGCTATTTCCCCCCTTTGGAATTTTGCCCCGGGCTTTTACACCGTCAAGGCCGAACCATCGGGCAATGCGGGTTCTTGCAGTGCCGAATCGGGCTTGCAGTTGCAATTGCTCGGCCCGCCAGCAGCACCCAGCATCGCAGGCCCGGTTGAGATTTGCCCCGACCAATTTTATATCTACACGGCACAGTCGAACCTGTTCAATGCTGCATTTACATGGCAAGTGAACGATGGCGGCGTCATTTCACAAAAAACCGGAAATAGCATCAACGTAAAATGGGGCGACACGGCACCATTCGAGCTGTCGCTGCGCCAATCCGACATCGGCGGCCCCGGCTGCCTCTCCGATCCTGCCAATCTCACGGCCAAACTCCTGCCGCCATTTTCCATCAGCGGTCCAAGCCTGCTGTGCAGGGAAAGCACTGCCACCTACAGTGCGCAGGATTTGCCAGACATGGACTATCAATGGGAAATAGAACCCAAAGAAGCAGGCGGCATCCAATCGGGGCAAGGCACTTCCAGCGTGGAGGTTTTTTGGCAAAAATCAGGGCCTGCTACCTTGAAGCTTTCGGCCTGCGGCGGCGATGTGAGCTTCCAGATCGTGATCAGCAGCCCCGTTCCGACCGAGGCCATTTACCCCGATTCGCTCTGCCCCGGCCAGTTGGCACAGGTGCAGGCCAGTTTCCCCTTCGATATATACCGTTGGAAAAATGAAAACGGCACAACGGTCAGCACCCAGGCAGCGCCCCAACTACCGCCCGGCAGCTATGTGCTGGAAACGGTGGACACTGCCGGCTGCAATGGCAGCGACCAATTTACCATTCATGCCTTGCCAGCACCAGAGGCTAAAATTTTTGCAGCCACCTATCAGGGCGGCATCTGCCCCGGCGGCCCAGGCATTACACTATTTTCCTTGCAAACGGAAGATGGATATGATTATCAATGGTATAAAAACGGATCTCCAATTGGTTCCAATATGCCCACGCTTTGGACGGAAGAACTCGGCTCCTATTCCGTGCAGGTGACCAACCAATGGGGCTGTTCCAAAAACTCAAATCTGCTGTTGTTGATGGATTGCACCACTGCCGGAGGAGAATGTGTGGATGGCATTTGCCTGCCTCCGGGCGACTACGATCCAGGCGAGCCACCACCTGGCGGAGGAGGTTGCCTGCCACAAGGAGAAATTAACTTCACCTGGTCAAATACGTCGTGCAATGAGTTTCAATTTCAAAATACCTCAGTGAACGCTTTGCCGGGTTCTTTTTATTGGAAATTTGGCGACCCGCAAGCTGGAGCGTCCAATTCTTCCACCTTGGCCAATCCCAGCCATATCTTCAGCGATCTTGGCTTTTTTCAAGTCCAACTTTACGGCCTTTTTCCAAATAGCATAGGCCCCGGCTCTTGTCTTTTATCGGAGACAAAGGAAGTTTCTATTCCAGTAAAAGCGGCCTTTGACGTCAGGGAAACCTGCGCTGGCATGCCCACCGAATTTACCGATTTGTCTGTTTTTTTGCCCGGCACGAGCATTTCCGCCTGGTCTTGGGATTTTGGCGACCCGGCCAGCGGCAGCCAGAACTTTTCCAACGAGCAGCACCCCACGCATGTTTATAATGAAACAGGCACTTTTAACGTCACGCTAACTGTCACATCCTCAACGGGTTGCAATACATCTTTTTCAAAAAACATCCAGGTACACGGCTTCCCCAGCGCAAGCTTCGACCCACCAGCGGCCAATTGTGCGGCCAATACGCTCCAATTCAACGCCCTATCCACCAATGCGGCCACCTTCGCCTGGGAATTCGGCGACCCCGTGACGGATGACGGCAATTTTTCACAACAACAAAACACCTGGCACGCCTACCCAGCGGCGGGCGAATACAGCGTAAAACTGACGGCCACCAATGTATATGGCTGCTCCACTGATTTTACAAACAATGTCAGCATCGAAGCCAACAACCTCGGCGGCAGCATCAAGCCCGAAGACCCGGCGCCCATTTGCGAAGGCCTGTCGGCCAGTTTCCTTTCGCCGCCCGGCGGCAGCACTTGGCTTTGGTCAAACAGCAGTAGCACTTCGAGCATAACGACCTCACAAGCAGGCATTTACAGTGTCACCCTGACCGATGCGACCGGCTGCACCTACTCGCCAGACCCGGTGGCCCTGGAAGTCATACCGGCCCCGGCTGCTACCATCCGTGCCGTGGAATTGAACGAATTCGGGCAGGTAACCGCCTACTTCGACGGCAGCTATACGGCCTGTGAGGGCAAGGATATTTACTTGCAAATGAGCGGCGATCCCAAGTACAGCTACCAATGGAGCGACGGCAGCTCAGGGGCGCAGTTGGGCCTTACTTTCGATTCGGGAAATTTTTTGACGGTCGGGAATCACCTCTTCAGCGTGACCATAACCGACCCGCAGACAGGCTGCACGGGCGTACAAGGCCCTTTTCCGATTACGGTGAACGGGGCCCCAGCGAACGTCAGCATTTCCTCCGATCCACCCGGCCCGCTGTGCGACGGCGACGAGGCCGTTTTTAGCGTGAATGACCCGCAGCCGGGCCTCAGCTACCTGTGGAACACGGGCCAACAGGCCACGGAAATGGTGGCCATTGCCGCTGGGACTTACTTGGTGCAGGCCACCAACCAATACGGCTGCAAGGCCAATAGCAACGCCATTCCCATCCACAATGCGCCGCCCGTTGGCAGCGTCACGGCAGGCTGTTTTACCCATTGCGAAAGCAAGGAAATCTGCCTGCCCAATTTGCCAGAAGTAGCTGAATTTCAATGGTTTTTAAATGGACAGGCCATTCCTGCGCCGGAGGGAACGGTGAAAAATTTCAACGCCACCCTAAGCGGCGATTACCAAGTAAAAATGACGAGTATCCACGGCTGCATTTCCACCTCCGATGCCATTTCCCTTACGCTGGACGAGAACACTGGCGAAATTGGCGGACAGGTGTGGCTGGATATGAACAACAACGGCATGATAGACCCGGCGGACAGCTTGATCGGCGGCATTGGACTCTTTTTGCTGCAAAATGGCAACGTAGTTAACGCTGCCCAGAGCGGCACTTCTGGTACTTTTATTTTTCAAGAAATATCGTCAAACGAATACCTGGTACAGCTCGATCCAGCAACAATTCCCATGAGCTATGAGGCGCTCATTTCAAGTGATAGCGCCCAATTGACGGGCTGCGGCGACACGACTGGCGTACAGTTTTTATTAAAAAACCTATGCCCACTGCCCCTTAACAGCAATGTGCAAATGAGCGGCTGCGAAGGCAGCAGTGTCCTTTACAACAACGTCGAAATTTTGGCGGGAGAAACGCAGCAGATCGTCTTTTCCAGCTTTTTCGGCTGCGATTCGGTGGTGACGGTGAGCGTGGAAGCGCTGCCAAAAAGCACTGCCTATTTGAGTTTTTCAAGCTGCCCCGGCTCGTCCATTGAGTTTCTGGGTGAAACGCTGATGCCCGGCGAGCAGCAGGATTTCATGTTGCAAAACCAACTCGGCTGCGACAGCATACTGACGGTGAGCGTAGCGGAACTGCCCGCCAGTACTGGCTTTTTGGAACTCAGGAGTTGCCCAAATACGCCCATCGAGTTTTTGGGGGAAACGCTGATGCCCGGCGAGCAACAGGATTTCATGTTGCAAAACCACTTCGGTTGCGACAGCATACTGATGGTAAGTGTGGCGGAACTGCCCGCCAGTACTGGCTTTTTGGAACTCAGGAGTTGCCCAAATACGCCCATCGAGTTTTTGGGGGAAACGCTGATGTCCGGCGAGCAGCAGGATTTCATGTTGCAAAACCAACTCGGTTGCGACAGCGTCTTAACGGTCAATGTGGCAGCACTCCTAACAGATACCACTTATATGCAATTGATGGTATGCCAAGGCGATACGCTGATGTACCATCATGAGATCCTTTCAGGGGGCGACCAAACGAGCCAATTTTTCATCAATGAAAATGGCTGCGATTCAGTGGTGGTGGTCAGCGTGGGAGAATGGCCGGGGGTAGATTTTGAACTTCTCACCGAAAAAATCTGCCAAGGCGAGGAAGGTTTTGTCCAAATAAAAAACGAGACTGGCACTCCGCCATTTGTTAGCTCCATCAATGGGCAAAATTTTCAAACAGCCGGGGAATACAATGGCCTTGCTGCCGGCCAATATGAACTTATTTTACAAGATGGAAATGGTTGCGAGGCATCACAAACTATTGATATTGAAGAACTTCCACCGCTTGTCATCGCCGTGGAAGATTATTTTCTGCCTTGCGACGACCCGCACATTATCATCCATCCTGAAGTGCTTTCCCAGGCGGGCGAACTGCATTGGTCGTGGCACGACGGCAGCAACCGGGACTGGTGCCCGGTGGAACAGGCCGGGGTTTATACCTTCCGGGTTAGCGATGATTGTACGGAGGAGGAAGGCCGGGCGATCGTCCAATGGGAGGACGGCCTCGACGGCAATTACTTTTACATTCCAAACGCCTTTTCTCCCAATGGCGACAACATCAACGACCTGTTCAGGGCCTACCCCGCATCTGGCGTGGAAGTGCTGAGTTTCGACCTGAAAGTATTCGACCGATGGGGCAACCAGGTGTTTGAAACGACCGACCCAGAAATTGGTTGGGACGGCGTGTTCCGTGACCATTTGCAGGCCATCGCCGTCCACGTCTGGTGGGTACAGGCGACCGTTTTGGTCTGCGGCGAAGAAATGCACCTGTTCAAGAAGGGGGATGTGACGATTGTAAGGTGAAAGCCCTCTTTTCTTGCCTTTTCCGATGCAGTTCACCTGCCGCGATGACAAAAGCGCCTGTCGTGAAGTCCCTGCGCCCTTTGTCATTCCCGAAGGGAACCCGCAACGTCATGTTTGATGTGGGAAGTGCCGCCGTGACGTGGCGGTTCGCCTGCGGCGATGACAAGGGGCGTCGGTTTTTTCAAAACAACCCTGCGCCCCTTGTCATTCCCGAAGGGAACCCGCAACGTCATGCTTGATGTAGGAAGTGCCGCCGTAACGTAGCGGTTCGCCTGCGGCGATGACAAGGGGCGTCGGTAAGTTCAACATCAGGCGGCGTAGCTGGTGGTGCCGCCGCTTTGTTGGCGTTGAATGTCTTGGAGGATGGGGGCGATGAGGACGCCTTGATTTGCACTAGCTTTTTCACCTTTTTCATTGATGATCATTCCACCATTTTCAATCAGAATACCACGATGATACATCGCTTGTACTTTCCATTCCATATTATAAATTGGTGAACCGCCTATTTTAATCACGTCTCCTTTGGGGTCAAACAATAAGTAATTTCCATAAACTGAAATCACATTAGAGTTAAACAATTCTAAATTACCATTTCCTTCTTGATTAACTCTAAAGACTTGTACTTTATCACCTATTTTTGGATATGATAATTCCGGCACAGCTCCTGAAATATCAAGATGTTCCATTACTACTGATTGTGATTTAGTATTTTTTACTATTAAGTTGCTTATCTTAAAGTTTGAATAATCTAATTCCTTGTTGTTTATAAAAGATTCAAGAACAACTTCGTAATGCTTATTTATTTTAAGTATTTCTTCTTCTGAAAAGAAGAAGCCAATTTTGGCTCCTTTAGCTTTTTCTATATTAGGTAAAATATATTCATTACAAATAAAAGATTCATTTTCCAATAAGAACCCAAGTGAATAGGTTTGATTATCAACAATCTTTCCAATTGATTTCACCGCCTCCAGCCCCTTCCCTATCCATTCCAACAACTCTTCCCTTTTTTCAAATTTTACCATATCCTCCTCAGCTGGCAGGGTAAAGTCCATCCAACGTGCCTCGCCTGTGGATTTTTGAATGGCCATTTTTCGGGGGATTTCTTCGATGATATTTTGGAGGGAAAAACGCACCTGATTTATATTTCTTTCATATTGTGCCTGCGGCAATTTCCCGCCTTCAAATTCTTTTTTAGTTTGTAAATACCTGGATTTCAAAGACAATAAGTCACCTGCAAAATCCAGCATTAATAAACCGTCATATTTTTCAAGCCTATCCAGGGCAGCTTCTACTTCATTTTCGTTTAATAATTCTTTCAAGGTCTCCAAATACAAACCCGTCGCCGATTTCCTGGGCTTTTCCTCCTTCACCTGCGCCTGCTCCTCTACCCTGCCCCATCGCCAGTGCTCAGCCGCCTCACGCCGTCCCCAATCGCTGAACAACTGGAAGCGGGCGAATTCTTGGCCTTCGTTGGGTGCTACCATGCGGTGCTGGCCTTCGTTGCTGGGGCTGATTTCAATGCGGTCAAAGGCTTCTTTGAGCGGCAACCCGGTCAGCATTTTTTGATAAAACTCCAGGGCAAAATTGGAGGCATAGCGGTCGTCCACCAGGGCGGGGGCGCCGATGGCGGCTTGTACGCCCCTGATGGTCAGCGTTTTGGCCAAATTTGAAGAGTAGCAGGTATTGAGATAAAACAGGCGGATATTTTCCTGAAAATCCAGCCATTGGTGCAGTTCGCCGTAGTCAATGAGGTCTTTTTCGCCGTCTTTTTGCAAAAACATGCCCCGCTCCTGGCCGTCGCCCTGTGGGTCGGCCTCGAAGCCGCTGAAGTGGAAGAGCATGAGTTGGTTGCGGTAGGTCGGCTCGGTGAAATAGATGCGCAGTTCCTCCCGGCTGGGATTGTTGAGCAGGATCATCTCTGCGCCACTGCGTTTTTCCATGTCGTCGGCCAAGGCAAACAAGCGCTCCTGTTCGTCACCCACAAAGGGCAATTGGCCATCGGGATTGGAAAAAACGAAGAGCATGATCTTGGGGTCTTCCCGTTCTTTTTTGCTTTTTTCTTCTTGCAAACGGTGCAGGATGTCTTCGGGCGAGGGCGTCCCTGTTATGTTTTGCACGGACAGCCAAGCCCGAAGGGCAGTATCGGTTTCTTGGTTATACACGCCGTTCACGCTGCCGTTGGAATAGCCGATGGAGCGCAGCAGGGCCTGCATTTGCCGCACCACCGAGGAACTGCGGACAAGGGGCTGTTGGGCGGCTTCGGGGAAGGCAAAAAGGTCGGGCAGGCGATCGGTGCCATCGGAACGGGTGGTCGAATAGACAGCCTGTTGTTGGTACGCTACATTGCTATTGGAATAAGAGGATTGGTTTTCAAAATTATCAGTTTGGCTGTTTGCTGCCGCCAATTGGTTGCGCACGGCGGCGACGAGTTTTTGCAGGGAAATGCGGCCCTTGCTCCTCGTCCAAATAGGCAAAAGGGCGTTGATGAAACGAGAGCCGCCCTCGCCTTCCATGCCGCCGCCAGTGATGACACTGATTTTTGGGCTTGGCGAGGCCAATTGTTCCAATTCCGTATCAAGGATGATGGTGAAAAACGGATGTTTGCCCGTGCGGCGATTATAGATAGAGAAAATTTGCTGCAAGGTAATTCCACGGTATTCTTTGCCCTGCTCACTGTCAAAAAGGACAAGATTGCAGTAATGGCCGAGGCGGGTGGTGTGCCCAGCGAAGAAAAACAGCACCTGATCATGCGGTTCGGATTTTTCCAAAAAGACCGTCAGGCTTTCTTCCACCACTCCAATATTCGCCTCCTTGTCCGTCAAAATTCGGGTGGTGGCTTGGTATCCCAATTGTTCCACCGCCGCCTGAAAATTTTGCACATCGTTTATACAGCCTCTCAATTGCAGGCTGGTATCGGCATATTGGTCAATCCCAACCAATAGCAAAAACAATTTTATCTTTTCCTTTTCCTCCTCCTCCGGCTGTGTTTTTTTCACCAAAGCTGACGGCGCTTTGATGGAGATACCAGAGCCGGGCGAATCCATCAGTTGCAAGTCGCTGCCCGATTGTTGAAGGATGCGCAACACATCTTCCTCTTTCCCTGTCAACAGGTTTTGCAATTGCTGCGAATAGCCCGCCAATGCTTGGATATTGCCGTGTTTCGATTGGCCAATTGCCATCAGGCCAAGGTCGTGGCGATGGCTGGTGAGGCGGGCGACTTCGAGCAGGCGCAGTTGTTCTGCACGGGCGAGGCGGTTGCCGGTTTCCTGCATGGCGTTTTGGCTGGCTTGTTCCAACGACTTCAAAAGCATGGCGGATGCCCGTTGGGTGTCCAAATAGCTCCAGGCTGTAATCTCCTGTGCTTCCCGGAAGGCATCGTCCGATTTGGCATCGTTCGTCCTGAAAACCTTGGTGTATCCGAGCAGGAATTTGGCCACTTCTTCCAGCGTGGCCAAACGGCTGTAATTGTCGTCATTCAGTTCTGACTGCCAAAATTGCAGTAGCGCATTTTTCAATTCCACGGGCATCTCGTAGGTCTCGTAGCTGATTTCCTGAAAAAGGGGTGAGAGCAGCAAATCGGCCACTGCCACATGCTGGATGCGCATTTCCCTGCCGTCGAGATAGCTCGAAAAGTTCAGCCATATTTTATACAGCAAATCCGGCGTCATCACGGCGGGCAGGGCCGCATAGCAGGCCAGCCAGAGATGCCCCGTGCCGTACTCCCGATAGCGCTTGATGACGAAGCGGCCGTAATAGGCTTCCAACTTGTAGCGCTCGGTAGGCGGCAAGCTCGCTATGGGAAAGTTGTCGGGAAGGGTGGTTTGCATTATTTAGTCAATTGGTCATTGTGGTCATTGTGGTCATTGGTCATTGTATTGAGGAGGTAAAAATGAAACCGCCCCGGGCACAAACGACTTTGTCCGGGGCGGTTTGGGCCAATTGGATTTCCCGGCCTAAGGGCCTATTATTTCGCTTGGTGTTTTATTTCACTGCGTACTTGTTTTACAAATTCGAGGGGCATTTCAACTATTTCAGCAATGGCTTCATTGTCCCAATCTGGGTATTTTGTCATCAAGGCCATCGTTATTTTACTGGCTTTTTTCATCTCTCCAACCGTCATGCCTTTTTCCATGCCTTTTTCCATGCCTTTTTGTTCCGCCTCTTCTATCAAATGCTCCTTTACTAATTCTATAATTCCCATTTTATTTGATTTTTGATGATCGAGAATTTGGATTTCATGCTCAAAATTATTTAAAAATTCCTGCTTTTCAAAGTGGACATAGTATTTCAAAAACTGTAAAAAATCCCTTGCTTTTTCAATGGAAAAGCCTCGCTCCCTAAACTCCCTGTACAATTTTACCTTTATTTCCATCAGTGCGGTATCATCCCAATTTTGGCGCAGACCGATGAGTGCTGTCCGCATCACCCAGGCCCAAGGATTGTCTGAGCCGGCATACTCATTGTCGGAAAAATTGGCCAGCTTATATACAGGAAAATGGTAAGAAATGCGGGTTTCCATGCATTGCGTTTCATAGCGATCCGGTTGCCAGGTTTTGTCCCTATCTGTCAAAATGGCCAATGCCGAAACTGGCTTGTTGAACCTGTCCACCAAACGGTAATAATAAATGAACATCCTTCTGGCAAAGTCTTCGTCCCGATAACCCTGCACTTCGATGTGAATCAAAATCCATTGTTCGGTGCCATCTACCAACCACACTTTTACCAGCATGTCCACTCTTCGGTGCGATTCTTCAGATTCAGGGAAAATTTGCTTTTGTTCCTTGTCCAAAATTTCAAAACCTTTTGACCAGTCAATGTCAGGGTAATGCTTTGGGAAAAAGAACAACATGGCTTCGGGAAAAAAATCCTCCAAAATAGCCTTCCATAGTTTGTCCAAAGTTATCATCGTCGTGTTTTTTATTTCAACCTTCCAGCAGCAGGTCTTTAATCGCAAAGGTAAATCCCAGCCTGTTCGAGTCGTATAGCGAGTACATTTTCACTTTGGGCGTATTGGCCAACACTTCGGCGGAAGTGCCACGCCAGCGGTTGCGGGGCATGGGGTTGAGCCACACCACGTCCTTGGTGCAGCGCAGGAGTTCGGCCAAAAAACTGCCCTCGTCCAGGGTATAAAGTGGTTTTCCATAATCGTCCAAAGTGGGGTTTCCGTCCTGATCGGTTTTAGGGACAATGCCCGTGGCCTCCAGGCGCTTATCGTTCACGGCGCCTTTGGCGGCCCCGGCGTCGCTGATGATCAGCACGTAAGTATGCTGCGAACTGACCCGGCTCAAAACGGCATTGACATGCTTGGGCTGGGTGAAATAAGGCGTCTGATAAACATAGTGCAGGGGATAATTTTGAAAATAAAACACCTGCGCCTTGTGGTGGCCGCCTTCTTTTTTGGCCGTGTTCACCAGGCTGTCCACCAAGCCGTGGAAGGGCGTCATGGAGCCTCGGCGGTCGGCGAGGATGAGCAGCGAATCTTCCCGGTTAATGAGGGCTTTTTTGTATTTCAATTCGGTAAAAATGCCCTCCTGCGTAATTTGCTGAATGATAGACGGAACATCAATTTCATCCGAAAAACCCATCGGCTGCTGGCGTCGGAAGTAGCGCCAGCCCTGTATCATTTCCCGAAAAGTGATGAGGTGGTAATCGTTGGTATAAAAAAAGTCGTCCTCGTAGCTTTCTGCATTCCCCAACGAGCTTTTGGCGCTTTCCGCCTCCGACAAATTGATGGAAAGGTGAAGGTATTTATTCGGCGTAGTCCCCTGCCAAGGCTTGGCCACAGGCACATCGTCGTCTTCGTCCAACAGTTTTTTTTCCTTTATCGGCGCAGCGGTATTTTGATCGGCCATTTTTTTGGGGCCTGTGCTTTTCTGATCTTCTTTTTCTTCTTTTACCTCGCCCAACCATTGTCCGAGCGATTCCTTTTCAGTATCGTATATATGGTCAAAAATCTGCCGGAAGCGCAGCCCATCCCGCTCCCGCTCACAAAAGAGATAATGGGCTATTTTAAAAATGGCCAATTTGCGCTCCTCCGCCCCTTCGGGCAGGTTTTCCACCATCAGCATTTTCAAAAAATCGAAATACTTGTCCAGGTCGGGCATGTAGCCCAACTCCCGCTCGATTTGTTCGAAAAAACGCTGGATGATTAAATGGTCATTTGTCATTGTGGTCATTTGTCATTTCACGTCGCACTGTTCATCGTTCATCGTTTATAGTTCATCATTCTAATTCTAATTCTTCCCCAAAATCTTCTCCCTCGTCAAGTCGCTCTGGTTTTTCAGCAGGGCCTGGAAGCCTTCGAAGCGGCCGGGTTTGAACTCCACTTTGGCCAATTCTTCCGGGGTTTTGAAAGTGAACAATTTTATCCAATCCAATAGCTCGCCGGTGGATATTTGCTTGTTGGTAGCCACGTCTTTTTCGATGCTGTCCCGCAGGATTTTAAATTGGCCGAGTGCTTTTTCAAGAAAAGCCTGAAAATATGTCTCGCTCCGGAATTGGCTGAAACGGGCATTGATGATCTTCATCAAATCGTCCTTTTCGGGAAATTTGATATAGACAAAAAGGCAACGGCGCAAGAAGGCCGGCGACAGTTCCTTTTCCTGGTTGCTGGTGATAAAAATTACGGGCGGGTGGCCAGCGGTGAATTCCTCATGGGTTTCGTTTATCTGAAAACGCTTTTGATCCAGTTCCAACAAGAGGTCGTTGGGGAAATCTATGTCCGCCTTGTCAATTTCATCAATGAGCAAAATGGACGGTTTTTCAGCCGTGGAGGTGAGGAAGGCACGGCCCAGCGGCCCGAATTCACGGTAGGCGGTGTTGGGTTTGAGCAGGTTGCCCTCCTTGGCCTGGGCGTCCCGCAGGCGGGAAATGTAGTCGAAGGTAAACAGCCCGTCCTGCGCCTTCGAATTGGATTTGACGAACCACTCGAAATAATGCTCCCGGTAGTTTTCGCCATACCACTCGTAAGCCAAGGCCTTGGCCAATTGCGTCTTGCCGCAGCCCGGCTCGCCCCGCAGCAGCACGGGCCGTTCGAGCAGTTGGGCCATGCGCACCACTTCCTTTAGCTCCTCGCTGGGGATGTAGGGCGGTATCCTTTCCGGCACGGTGCCTTTTTGCCGAAAGCTGGCCTTGCCGTTTTTAAAGATAAAACTGGAAACCGGACGCTTGATGTCGGCAGTTTCCGCCAGGGCCTCGCCGGTGTAATTTCTGATGTTCATAATTCGTCGTGTTTATAAAAAATGCGTTGGTACGGGCTGTTGTCCTTTTGAAACTCACAGTACTCGCATATTTTCAGAATGGTATTTTCAGGGCTGAAATCGCCCTTTTCTATTTCGAATGTGTTGAAATTCAATTCTTTAAAGCGGCCCCTGAACACCATGTCGTTTTGCTGGTAGCGGGCGAACCAAAAATTCAGCACAGGCAAGGTGAAATCGGGGATGGGCGCTGGCGAAACGGTGTTGGCAAAGGGCTCTTTCACTTTCAGGCGGTAAACCACGTCGGAGAGGCCACGTTTGTCCATGATGAAAAGGAAAAAAGGGTTGGACTTGCTTTCCGCCTGTTCGTTTTCTTTTTGTGCTGCAATGTCTTTGATAATGGTTTGGAACTCGTCCCAAAACTCCTCAATAATGCCTTCCACGCCTGGAAATTGGCTGCCGGAAGGTATTTCCACGAAAAAGACACAAATCTTGTCGAGCGTTTTGTCATAAATGACCCGCACAATATCGGCCTTTTCCGAAGCTTGCATGTTGTACTGCCGCCCAAATTCTTCCCACAAGCCCTTGACCGCCAACGTGTTGGAGCCAAAAGAAAAAGAGTAGCACTCGAAATGCCCAGATTGGTTGAGGAAGAGCCGTACGAAGCGTTTGGCCGCCAGCATGTGCCCACTGAAGGGCTTGCCACGCAGGGTGAAAACATTGAAACGGGAAGGCATCACCTCCAACTCGTCCCACCAAGCGTTCGGGTATTTTATTTCATAAAAAGCCCTGGCCAATTCCGTGATGTCCGGCATTTCCAAGCTGTATTCGATGGGCACCAGTTCAAAGTCGCCGCCCTCGTGCGCAGCCAGTTTCAGCGAATCCAGCGTAGGCACCTGGCCTGTGCCTTTGAATTTGTCCCTCAGCTCCATCAGCAGTTTGTTCACGTTGAGCGGACTGGTGTATTTTTCCAAAATGCCGATCAGTGCCTTGGCAAATGGGCTGTGCTCGCCGGGGTTCCCTTCGGGCACGGGCGTATTGCGGCCCGATACCAAGGCCAAGCGGGAGCGGCTGTCGTCTTGCGCATTGAGCGGGAACCGTGAAACGTAGTTGTTCTTAAATATGCCATCGGGGAAACAGCAGTCCACAATGAGGAAAATGTGGCGGGCGTCCACTTGCTTGTCAAGGCATTTAGAAACATCGGAGGCCGAAACGTGCGTAAATTCATCGCCGCTTTCGCTATCGAAGGCCGCCCAATGGCCTTCCATCCCAAACTCCGTCCCATGCCCGCTGAACAGCACGATGAGCGTGTCGCCCGCTTGCAGTTCCAGGTTGGAAAGGCTTTTCAAAATCTCTTTTCGGGTCGCATTTTCATTGGTCAGTGGCGGCAGAATTTCCTCAAAGCCGTATTTGTCTTTTAAAACCTTCGTCAGCTTGGAGCAATCCAGAATTGGGTTGGAGAGCTGTTCATAGCCGCTTGCTGCCGGGTAGTCGTTGATGGCAATGGCAAAGAGGTAGCGCCTCCCGTCTTGAGAGTCGTTCATGCCTGCGATGCCGCTTCTTGTTTTTGCCATAAAATTTTAGCTACGCCTTTGTCATTGCCGCTTTTGTCATTGCCGAAGGCAACCCGCAACGTCTTATGTGCAAGCCGCTTTTGTTATCGCCATAGGGCAATCCCGAATACCGGGACAAGCTCCGCTACGTCACGGCGAGGCTTCCCTCATGGTATCGCAGTTTGCCTGCGGCAATGACAAAGGCGTCGGGAACCTTAGGATAAAACGTCGGGGAGGTTTGGAACCTCCCCGACGTTGGGACACCCCGTCATTTCAATGATGCTTTTAACACGCCTGCACTCTCCTCATTCGCAAAATAATTCAAATGGTGGCAAGCCACATCGAACACCGCCGGGGCGGGCGACCGCTGCATGTCCACCCCTTTGATGGAGGAAGTCAACACGGCGATGTCGTTGTCCGTTTGGCCGTTGAAGATTTTCGCCACAATGTCAAAAATTTTATCGGAAAGCCCCTCCTTTCCGTATTTGCTGATGCAGGTGCCGATGTTGCCCGACACCAACGCGTAAGGCACACCGGGGTCGGGGTTCTTTTCCATCATTTTCAAAAAACCGCCCTTGTCCTTGTAGTTCATTTGTGCCAAGGTCACCGTCACCTGTTCGGCCCCTTTCAGGAAGGCGATGATGCTCGCCGCATAAGGCACGGTGAGGTTGACGGCGCTGGCCAGTCCGAGGATTTTGTTGGCCCAGCCGAGGTATTCGGGTATTTTGCCAAAATTGGAACCAAGGTTCGGCGTACCGGCCAGGATGAGCTGTTTTACCACCGATTTTCCACCTAAATTCTCGATGTAATAACGGGAGACAAGGCCTCCCATCGAGTGGGCGAGGATGGTCAGTTCCTTGCCGCTGCCGGGTACGATGCCAGCGTCGTCCTTGAGTTTTTTGGCCAGGGCCGCCGCCGTGTCCTGGATGGTCGTGTTGAGGTTTTCGTAGTCGAAGGTCAATACGAGGTCGAAGTGGCCCTCATCCTTGGCTTGGAGCGCAAAATCGGCCATGCCCTTCGTATCGCCGATGATGCCGTGGATGACCAGGAGGATGCGTTTGGCGTTTTTTACTTTGGTAAAAAGGCCGTCCTCCGTGCGTACCACCTTTCCTCCGCTGCGTTCGGCACAGCGCAGGTATTGCGTGTCCATTTTGATCACTTTCAAAAAATAAAGCCAAAGCGCCTTGCCCACGCTGCGTTTGGTGGCGGGCGGCTGCTGTTCGGGCATGGTGTCCACCGTGACTTTTACTTTGCCATCGGCCAGTTTTTCAGAACTTCCCAAGACCACGATTTGGTCGCCATCGAAGGTGACTGGCACGAGCATTTCGTTGTCGGCCAGCGATTGCGACAGTTCAATTTCCAGCGGGTTTTCCTTGATGTGTTCCGTCCCGGTCAGTTCTTCCAAATTCAGCACGAGCGGGCCGGAAGCGGCGCTCCTCGTATTGGCTGTGGTGGAGAAAAACGAGGCGCTTTCGTCGTCGAACAGGCGGGGCAAAACGTTCAGCACATCAGCACTGCGGAAGCTGCCCCTTGTGGTACTGGTGGCGTTTACTTTCGCCTTTATTTTTTTGTTGGGCAAAATTTTGATGCTGCCGCCTTCCAGTGCGATGGATTGTGTTTCGTTCACCTCCTGGTCAATGCCGATGAGGCGCACGGCGAGGCTTTTTGTAAACCAATCGTCGAGCACGGGCTTGGCCTGGTCGTCCATCACGATGCCACCTTTGGTGTCAATATTGACCACCGTACCCAGCCCTTCTATCGCTTTCATTTGTACCAACTGGCTTTCAATTTCCTCGGTGGAGACGACCAGTTTTAAATGAAAAAGGTACTCGTACTCGTTGTCGTCCAATTGCAGTTTGCCGTTGTAAACCTCCTTCGCCGTTTTGCCGGGAATAATCTCCGCCACGAGTGGCATGATGCTGTAATCCGTTTGGATGTAAAAAATGCTGAAGTGCAGGTCGGTTTTGCCGGGGTTTGTGAGGCGGAGGCTGAAAGGCTGTTTATCAGCAAAAACGCCGTCCTGCCCAAAAATTTCGATGGTGGCCATGTTGGAGGCCGTGACCTCTTGGCCGTCCACATTTTTTGTCACCAATTCAAAACCAAAGTCGCCGGATAGCAAGGCTTTGCTTTCCTTTTCCAGCGCCAATACCCGCTCCCACTGGGCTATTTGATCCAAACATTCAAAGGCCGTTTTGAACAAGTGGTGTTCCTGGTCGGCGGGTTTTCCCGTTTTAAAACCTTTCACCAATTGGCCGTTTGTGCGGTTTTTGATTTCAATTTTTCCCGGCACATATTCTATGGCGTATTTCTGATCCGCCAATACAGTGGAAAGCCCTGCAAACACTGGCTTGGTAGTCGGATGCGCCTGTTGTATTTCTGCTAAACGTTTGGCAAATTTTTCATCCATCCACACCTCCACGGCAGGTTCGGGCAGGCTGATGAGTTTCGCCTCGTAATCCCCTTCCGTTTTGTCAAAATCAATTTGCGTTTCCTGGAATTTCACCTTCAAAGCCTGTCCATGAACCACTGGCTTGTTTTCCCCTTTATTAAAAATGGCAAAAATAGCGGGCGAAGCCCCCGTCACCGGGATGCCGTGCAGGCTGCCAAGGTTCACGAACCACTGTCCGTTCTTGCGTTTCAGGTCGTTGCGGATGTCCTCCGCCGTATCGCCGGGCCGCAGGAATAGCTCGTAGCTGTCGAAGAAGCCCGTCGGCTCGAAGCGGGGGTGCTGTTTGTCGGCAATGGCCATCATGAGCTGGCGGCTGCGCTCGAAGAGTTTGGCGTAGCTGATGCGGGGCGAGTCGTTCAGCACATTGAGCAGGCAATGGGTAAAAAGGCCGTGTGTGCCATGCTCGTAAGCTTTTTCAGAGCGGTCGCAAGCGGCAAGGTTGAGCAGTTTGGCCGTCGGCACGGCGATGGTTTCACCCGCTTTTTTTTGTTGTGAAAAATGGCCGTCCAAGTACTGTTCTAAGGGCCGTTCGTCCAAGCGGTCGTAGGTTTGGCGGGCCTTTCCGAGCACTTTTTCGTCGCTGCGAAAGCCGGAGCCGGAGTGGCAGCAGTCCAGCAGGGCGACGATGTAGGCGCCTTTTTCTTCCAGCCTTTTGGCCAGCACGGCAAGTTCCTTGTCGGCCAGGTCTTTCCCGCTGGGGCGGCTGTCGTAGCAAACGAGGGTTTCGCCCCTGCCGCCGGGGTCTTTGAATTCGGGGGCAGATTTTTCCTTGGCCCCGTGGCCGCTGTAGGTAAAAAAGACGAGGTCGCCCTTGCCCGCTTTGCCCAGGTGTTTTTCACCAAAAAAATCAATGATGTTGCGGTAGGTGGCCGCCCCGTCAAGCAGCATTTCAGACTTGATGTGGTAGTCGTCGGAAAAATGTTTTGTCACAAACGCCTGCAAGGCTTTGGCGTCGTTCAAGCAGCCCGACAGGTTGGCAACGCCGCTGTTTTGGGGATACTGGTTGATGCCGACGTGGAGGGAATACAAGGAAGGTTTTGTGTTGGCCATGTTTTATTTGATTTTACTGTTGGGTCCTACAATGGGGAGATGGAGCAAATATAGAAAATTTGAGATGGGAATGGAGTGTGGCGGGCTGACTGTTGCCGCAGCATAAAAGAATCGTATTTTTGGAAAAAAATTCAGCATGACAGCCCTTCAAGAAGCAGGCAAATTGTTGCCAAAACTCACGCAAGCTGAAAAGACCCAGCTATTGCAATGGGTCATTAGTGATCTTACCAATGTCTTTCCAGGCATAGAAAAAACACCCGGCGTCAGCGGCGGCGATGCCTGTATAGCGAAGACCCGGATACCGGTTTGGTCGCTGGTAAATGCCCGTAGGTTGGGAATGACTGACAAGGAAATTTTGTACAACTACCCTACCCTGGTGGCCGAAGATTTGAAAAACGCCTGGAACTACTACCGAGCCAATAAGGAAGAAATAGATGAGTTGATCTCCGAAAACGAAGCAGTTTGACTATGGCACGCCTTTATGCAGATGAGAATTTTTTCTACGGTGTAGTTGAAGTATTAAGGAATCTTGGACACGATGTGCTAACCGCAAAAGAAGCTGGCAAAGCGAATAAATGGATTCCGGATGAAGAAGTATTGGCATTTGCAATTGCGGAGAAGCGGGCCGTACTTACTTTCAATTATCAACATTTTAAGCGCTTACACCGCTTCTTTCCTGAACATCCTGGTATTATTATCTGCTCGGAAGATCGGGATTGCGAGGGTTTGGCCAATCGAATCCATACGTTTATCCAATCTAATGGAGAAATACTTGAAAATCAATTGATAAGGGTAAACAGGCCAAATATGGGCTAAACAAATAAATGATTTTAATCAAGGAGATCATGCAGGAATTATATCTTGCTGTTTCTTTACCAGATTTTCAAATCCATTTTTCACTCATTTTTTAACAAAAAACGATTTTATTTATGAAAAAACTTTACTTTACTTCACTGGTCGTCTTGCTGGCATTCGTACTGAATGCGCAAACGGAATCCGCTATCTCCGCCTGCAAAACCGAAAGCGGTGAAATCCACATTACTTTTGATTTGGCGAAAAACTGTACCTCAGGCCCTGCCAACAGTGCAGATTCCTTGGGCAGCCATACCGAAATCGGCTTCCATTCGGGTGCCAATGGTTGGGCTGTTGTACGGGAATGGAACCATGCCACGGCAGTGACCGCCCACCGGATCACCGGCCCAGGCAACACAGCCGTTTTTGAAGTCGTGCTGACCGATCCCGCTGCTTACTATGGGCTGTCCGCTGCGCCTGATGTCATCAATTTTGTGTTCAACGATGGCGCAAAAGGCAATCCGTCCACGCCGAACTTTCCTTGGTACGCCGAAGGCAAAGAACAGGGGGCAGGTGCTTGCTTAGACTTTTTTATAACTGTCGCCGAACTCCAAACTTGTGCCACCAACACCCATGATTTGGGCAAAGAAGTCAGCGTGTCCATCACCCCCAATCCAATGGGCAATGTTGCCGTGATGACTTTTACTGGTTTGAAAAACGAGAACTACCAACTGAGCCTGCTCAACCTGAACGGCCAGGAAGTGCGCAGCTACAAAAACGTGGCTGGCTCGGTTGAAATCCAACGCAACGACTTGCCACAAGGTACTTACTTCGCCGTGTTGAAAAATGCCGAAGGCCGTGCTTTGGTGCAAAAACTGGTGATAGATTAAAGCGTTTTATGCACAGTGACGGCGTGGCTCAAAGTCACGCCGTCATTTTTATCAAAAACTGACACCGAATTTTAAAATCCAATCATGTTGAAAAATATCCTGCTTTTACTGCTCGCCATACTGTTTCTTTTTAGTTGCAAGGACGATGATGGGCCAATCATTATTGATCCAGATCCGCCCATCACCGAAGATCCCGAACCGTTCGATGGCGTGCCTGCCGTGGAAGACATGGTTTTTTATGAAATCAACCTCCGGGCGTTTAGTGCAGCAGGAAATTTTCAAGGGGTGGAAGACCGCCTGGATTCCATTAAAGCCTTGGGTGTCAATGTGATATGGCTCATGCCCATATTTCCCGTCGGGCAGGTCAATTCGGTGGGTGAATTGGGTTCGCCCTATTCCGTCAAAAATTACAAGGAGGTCAACCTAGAATTCGGGAACCTGGATGCACTGAAAGTTTTAGTCAAAGAAGCCCACGACCGTGACATGGCCGTCGTGCTGGACTGGGTGGCCAACCACACTGCTTGGGACAACCCCTGGATTAGCGCCCACCCCGAATGGTACACCCGTGACGCCAATGGCAATATCCAAATACCCGCCGGTACCAACTGGCAGGATGTGGCCGACTTGAATTTCAGCAACGCCGATATGCGCCTGGAAATGATCCAATCCATGCAATATTGGATTCTGAATGCCAACGTGGACGGCTTCCGCTGCGATGCCGCCGACTTGGTGCCTTTTGATTTTTGGCAACAAGCCATTGATTCACTGGAAAACATGCCCGATCGCAACATCATCCTGCTGGCGGAGGGGGCAAGGGCGGATCACTTCACGGCAGGTTTTCAACTGAACTTTGGTTGGGATTTTTATAACATCACCAAAAACGTGTTCCGGATCGGCACTTCCGTCAATAATCTTTGGTCCACCAATACTGCCGAATACAACAACGTGCCGCCCGGTGCCGAAAAACTCCGCTTTACCACCAACCACGACGAATCGGCCTGGGACGCCTCGCCCATTACTTTGCTCGGCGGGCAAAAAGGGGCCATGAACGCCTTCGTAATCACTGCCTTTTTGGACGGAGTGCCGCTGATATATGCTGGCCAGGAAGTGGGCCGGGCCAGCACCACGCCCTTCTTTTCCAAAAGCCCGATTGATTGGACGGCCAACCCCGCTTATTTGGCGGAATACAAGCAAGTGATGGCCTTCCGGCAGTCCAGCGCCGCCGTGCGGCAGGGCGAATTGGAAGCCTTCTCCAACGGCGACGTGGTCGTTTTCAAGAAAAAACTGGCTGGCGAAGAGGTGCTGGTCATCGCCAATCCCCGCAATGCTGCCATAACCTATACCCTTCCCGCCGCCATCGCCAATACAGACTGGAAAAATGCCCTGACGCAAGTGGATGTTGGCTTGGGAACGCAGGTGGGTTTGGGGGCTTATGAGTATTTGATTTTGGAGTAGGTTCACGGAGGGGCACGGAATGATAAAGCTTTGGTTTTCAAGGGGATTTAATTCTGTGTGGTGCGCATATTTATGAGTTAGCGGAAATGGCAGGGAGACCGTGCAACAATCAACATTTGTGTTGACATTGGACGACAAAAGCCAAGGCTTCGCAAAAATAAAAGAGCTGCAAGCCGACACACGAGCCAAGGTTTTTGCAGCACATTTAATTTTGCCC